>JAGHTF010000062.1 GCA_018065485.1 Candidatus Cryptobacteroides fimicaballi
GAAATCTACTGGGGACTCGACTGGCTCGACCGTATGAATCCCGAACCCGGGGAAATCTATGACCAGCTTGCCGATGACCGCGATCATATGGGCTTCCGCCGTCCTGCAACCGATCAGGCCGATTACGGCTACGGCCCCGGCAACGGGAGAGTTGTATATTACGTTACGGGTGAACCCCGAATCCAGCATACCGGAAAGAATATGTCCTTCGGCGCAGCCAGTATTGCCGGAAAGTTCGCTTCCGACTTTGCCCTCGGCTCAAGGATTCTGGAACCTTTCTATCCCGAATTCGCCGCCAAAATCGGTTCGAAGGCTCAGGCTGCCTATCAGCTTGGAGTCGACAAACCGGGCAACAGCCAAACCTGCTCTATCGTTGACCGTTATATCTACGAGGAGACCAACTGGGTAGATGATATGGAACTCGGCGCTATGGAACTGTACCGCCAGACCGGAGACAGGAAATATATCGACGAAGCTGTGCTTTACGGCCGTCAGGAACCCGTAACTCCCTGGATGGGAGCCGACAGTGCCCGTCACTACCAGTGGTATCCGTTTATGAATATGGGACACTATCTGGTTGCCGCCAATGCTCAGGGAAAAGAGAAATCCGAGTTTATCCGCAATCTCAGGCTCGGTATCGACAGGGTTTACGAGAAAGCCCAGGGCTCGCCTTTCCTTTATGGAATTCCCAGCATCTGGTGCTCGAACAACCTTACGACCGCGATGCTTACCCAGTGCATCCTCTATCGTCAGCTGACCGGCGACTGCACATATCAGGAAATGGAAGGTTCCCTGCGCGACTGGCTGCTGGGATGTAACCCTTGGGGAACGAGTATGATAATAGATTTGCCGGTAGGCGGCGTTTATCCCACTATGCCCCATTCGTTCATCACATCGTTGGGTCTCGGACATCAGACCGGAGGCCTTGTGGACGGCCCGGTTTACAGTTCCATCTTCAATTCCCTTACCGGCGTGAATATGGACGGAGGCATCAACTATCTCGACATCCAGCCCGACATAATGGTTTATCACGACAGCGAGAACGATTATTCTACCAATGAACCTACAATTTGCGGAACGGCCTGCCTGACTTTCCCGTTCTCGGCTTACGAGAAGGAAGGACACGAATATACCGGGGCGGGAACCGATGCCAACGTTTACGTTAACGGCGGAATCATTCGTCACGACCCTTCAAAGAAACGTATCTGCCTTGTGTTCACGGCGGCCGATATGGCCGATGGCGCCGATCCCATAATCAACGCCCTGCACAAGTACAACATCAAGGGCGGTTTCTTCTTTACCGGGGCTTTCTTTGAGAAATTCCCCAAGGTTGTGAAGCGTCTGGTAAAGGAAGGCCATTATGTGGGCAGTCACAGTTACGGACATCTCCTGTATTCTACCTGGGAGGACCGGGACAAGATGCTGGTTACAAAAGAGGAGTTCAAGGCCGATATGCTCAAGTGCTATGACCTTATGCGCAAATTCGGCATTTCAAAGCAGCAGGCTCCGTATTTCATCCCTCCGTACGAGCATTACAACAAGACAATTTCGAGCTGGGCAAAAGAGATGGGACTGCAGGTTATCAACTACACTCCCGGAACTGCGTCCAACGGAGACTATACTACACCCGATATGAAGAATTACTACTCCAGCGATGACATTATGCAAAGAATAAGAAATCTGGAGCAGAAGGAAGGCCTTAACGGACATTTCCTTATGATTCACTTCGGTACGTCTGACCTTAGAACCGACAAATTCTACAACCGCATTCCCGAACTTGTAGAGTATCTGCAGGCAAAAGGCTACGAATTTGTGGGCGTTGAAGAAGCCCTAGGTCTTAAAATCAATTAAAATGAAAGTAAATGAGGACAGGCACTGTCCCATTGTCCCGAATCTTCTTTTGGGACTTGCGGGCGGTATCGAATACCTGAAAGTCAAATGTTACAGCCGCAATCCGAAGAATGCGCAGGTAAAAACTCTTCGGGCCATTCTGAATTATGCAAAGGATTCGGTTTATGGCAAGGAACACAACTTTGCGCAGATTCTAAAGGCAGGAAGCGACGAAGAATTCCTGAGCCTATACAAGAAGAAGGTACAGCCGTCGGATTACGAAGCATTCAGACCTTATGTCAACCGGATGAAGGCAGGGGAGTGCGACGTGTTGTTCCAGGGCCGCCCCATGCTGTATGCAACTACGTCAGGCGCAACCGGAGAGCCCAAGTGGATTCCCATTTCGAAGGCGTATCTTAGCAATATCTACAGCAAGATGAACAAGTGTTGGCTGTTCAATTTCATTCATCAGAAACACGGTGTTTATGCAGGATCCATCGTGTCTGTGGTGGGCAAGCAGATTGAAGGCTATACGCCCGACGGCACCATATACGGCTCGGTATCCGGATTTACCCAGAAGAACTGCCCCGGCTTTGTGAAAAAACTCTATTCTGCCCCTGCGTGCGTTTTCAACAACGACGACTATACCGGGAGAAACTATACGATTATGCGTCTGGGTATTGAAAGGAACGTCACGCTTGTGGTGGCGGCCAATCCCAGCACTATGGTGGAAATGCAGAACAATGTGGATGTGTGGTTCGATGAGTATGTCAGGGATATCGAAAACGGTACTCTCTCAGACAAGGTAAATGTATCGGAAGAAATCCGGAAGGAACTTGCTCCGATGCTCAAACCAAATCCGGAAAGGGCACAGGAACTTCGCGAACTCAAGGCAAAATACGGAAAGGTGCTCCCCAAGCATTTCTGGCCCAATCTTCAGATACTTACAACCTGGAAGTGCGGAAATACCCGGATTTATCTCGACAAGCTCAAGGGCGCGTATCCCGATGGAATGCTTCATCAGGAATTTGCATATTTCTCGTCGGAATGCCGTGCGGGCCTTGTGCTGGACGATTCCAACGAGACGGTGCTCTTCCCTCATTTCCATTATTACGAGTTCAAGAAGGCCGAAGAGTTCAATGACCCCGATGCTCCGTTCTATGAATTGCACGAGCTTGTCCCGGGTCTGCGGTATTGTCCTTTCGTGACAACTTTCTCGGGCCTGTACCGTTATAATATGAATGATATCGTCGAGGCTTCCGCTCCTCTGTTCGGAAAAACTCCCAGAATCCATATGGTGCAGAAGGTTAACGGCATTGTGACAATAACGGGGGAGAAGCTCTATGAAGGGCAGTTTGTTAACGGAGTAAAGGAAGCCGAGTCTCAGACGGGTCTGAAACTCAACTATTTCTGCGGTTATGCCAATCTGGAGGAATCCCGGTACGACTGGTATTTCGAATTTGGAGACAGGACGGTGAGTCTGCAACAGGCGCAGGAGTTTGGGAACAGGGTCGATTCCATAATCAAGGGTCTGAATATGGAATATGCTTCAAAGAGGGACAGTTTCCGTCTTAAGGCTCCTGCAGTGTACCGGTTGCAGGAACATTCGTTCGACAGCTTCAAGCGCGATGTGCTGGAGCAGACAAAGCAGGACGCTTCCCGTTTCAAGCCCAATGTGCTGTCTCAGAAGGAACCGTTCCACCGGATAATCTCCCGTTACGTGGTCGGATAGAAACTCGCACAACTTGGGCGAGAATTAGCAGGTTTGTCAATGGTTACTTATGACAGTTTTGTTGCTATTTTGTTACTCCGGGCGGTTTTGAAGAACAAACAAAATTGATTTACAATAGGTTATGGCCGATTCGAATTTCATAGACTACGTAAAGATATACTGTGCGTCGGGGCACGGGGGAGCGGGCTCGTCACATCTGTACAGAGCCAAATATGTTCCCAAGGGAGGCCCGGACGGGGGAGATGGAGGCCGGGGAGGCCATATCATACTTAGGGCCAACCCGCAGTTCTGGACACTCATCCACCTTAAATACCGCAAACACGTTCAGGCAGACAGCGGCGAGAAGGGTGGGGGAGCACTGTGTACCGGAAAGAACGGCACGGATATCATTCTGGATGTCCCGGTGGGAACCGTGGTCAAGGATGGAACAACTGAAGAAGTGCTCTTTGAAATGGTGGAGCCCGGGCAGGAGAGAATCCTGTGCAAGGGTGGAAAGGGCGGTCTTGGCAATAACAATTTCAAAACCCCGACCCTGCAGACTCCGCGTTATGCACAACCCGGCGAGGAGGGGCAGGAAGGCTGGTTTATCCTGGAACTGAAGCTTCTGGCCGACGTTGGCCTCGTGGGCTTTCCGAATGCCGGTAAATCCACTCTTCTGGCCGCTACTACGGCCGCAAAACCGAAGATTGCCAATTATGCGTTCACGACCCTGGAACCTAATCTGGGCATAGTCAAATATTACGACGACCGTTCTTTTGTAATGGCCGACATTCCAGGAATAATCGAGGGAGCCCACGAGGGCAGGGGGATAGGACACCGTTTCTTGCGTCATATCGAGCGCAATTCCGTTCTGCTTTTTATGGTTTCGGCCGAGGAGGCTGACCCTAAGGCCTGCTACCGGACGCTTCTCAATGAACTCAAGCTTTACAACAGGGAACTTCTGGACAAGACCCGCGTCCTGGCCATCACCAAATGTGACCTCATAGACAAGGATCTCGAAAAAGAAATGGAGAAGACCCTTCCTAAGGATCTTCCCCACATATTCATTTCTTCCGTTACTGGAGAGGGGATTCCGCAACTGAAGGATCTCCTCTGGAAAGCTCTTACCCCATAAGGACGTTTATCTGTTCGTCTCCCACCTTGACGATAAGGGGCAGTGTCCCTTCGATTTCTCCGTCGGCCTCAAAAATGTCTTCGGAGTTCTCGTCCAAAGGCGCTATGGCTATGGTTTTGCCTTGGGCAAAGATTACGGGGTCGTTGTCGTCCAGGCTTCCGGTAAGCAGTTTGGGAACTTCCTTTACCATTCTTGAAACCGGGAGGATGGGAACAATCATAATGTCCACTACGCCGTCATCGATTCTGGCCTTGGGTACCTGGCACATTACTCCGCCGGAATATTTGCCGTTACCGAGAGCTATGGAATAGCATTCACCGTTGAAAACCTCGTTGTCGTCAACACTGACTTTCAGTTTTAGAGGATGAATGTGGGACAAGGTGTACATAAGGCCGCGAAGATATATCATTGTGCTTCGCCTGCCCATTTCCTTCTGCCAGTTCACTCTTTCGCAAACGTGTGAGTCGAACCCCACGCCTCCGATGTTGGCCATATAGGATACCTTCCCGTCGGAATGCAGCATCCTTACAACGTCCATTTTCCCGTAGGAATTCTGAGCTATCAGGCCTATGACTTCAGTAGTGTCGTGTGGCACTCCCGTAGATTTTATCCAGTCGTTGCCGGAACCTATGGGGGCTACGCCAAGATAGAATTCCGACGGGCTTACACCTTTGGCATCGCAGAATAGCATAATGCCGCGGAACACTTCGTGAAGCGTACCGTCGCCGCCAACTGCAAGAATGTGCCTGTATCCTGTCTTGGCTGCCTTCTGCGCAAGTTCTGTGGCGTGTCCCCTGTATTCTGTGTAACTGCTTACGAAGTCTATGGAACTGCGTTTGAGCAGACGTTCTGCAGGCATCCAGGCCGACATCGTCTTGCCTGAACCGGCTCTTGGATTTATAATTATGTACCAGCGTTCATTCATAGCTCTATCTTGGGATTCTGAGTCTCTTGCCGGGTCTGATGAGATTCGACTTGAGTCCGTTTTCTTTTTTAAGCCTGTTTACGGATACTCCGTACCGGGCGGCAATCACGCTCAGGTTCTCGCCACTGCGTACCGTATGGTATTCGGAACTGTTTCCTTTCTTATATTTGTCCAGTTGGACAGCCTTGCTGAAAAGCTCCCCGGCTCTGTGGTTGTAGAGACTGTCCGGCTCCACGCTTTCCATAAGCTCGATGCATTTCTCCGGAAGCCGCAGAACGAACTGCTGTTCTTCGCTGGCCGGGACAATGTCGTGGATGTACTGGGAGTTGAGCCACTCGACGGTCTCGACAGGAATACCGAGTACTTCTTCCAATTGCTTGAAATGCAGTTTCCTCTTTATCGTTACAAGCCCGGTAGGTTCCGGCATCGGATTTTTGTCCGGGATTATCCCGTATTCCTTGTGATAAACCATTCCATACATTGCACCCACGAATGCGGGAAGGTAGCCTCTGGTCTCTCTGGGCAGATAGGGATAAATGTCCCAGAATTCGGAGGACCCTGCCCTGTTTATGGCCTTGAGCACATTTTTGGTGCCGCAGTTGTACGAGGCGATTGCAAGGGACCAGTCTCCCAGCAGTTCATAGGAGTCTTTAAGGTATCTTGCGGCGGCATCGGTGGCTTTCCATGTGTCCATACGGTCATCTACATAGGAATCTATGTTGAGCCCGTACAGTTTTGCCGTGCCGTACATAAACTGCCACAGTCCGCGTGCTCCGGCCCTGGACCTTGCCGTTGTCTTGAATGCCGATTCTATTACGGACAAATACTTGAGCTCCAGGGGAATGTCATATTTGCTCAGGATTTCTTCGTAGATAGGGAAGAAGTACTGAGCCTCTCCAAGCATCCGGGACATCTGCGCTCCGGCTTTCTCGGAATAGCGAATCATATACCTCTTGACGGTGGGATTGTACGGCAGGCTGATCATAGATCGCATATCCTTGAGCCTTTCGATAAGCACCGAGTCGCTCACGTCGGTAGAGAAGGTCTCGGTGACTGTGCTGTCGATTCCCGGAACTATGAGACTGTCGGGGAAATCAGACTCGCAGACCAGAATTTCTGAGGGCCGGTAGTCGTTTCTGTTAAGTATTTCACACAGGCTGTCCACCAGCTGCCGTTGGAAATCGGCCTCTGCAAGCAGAGAATCAACCCTGCCTCGGAGATATTCGTTTTCTGTCTTAATAGCTTCGTAGCGGGATATCAGCTGTTTGTAGGGAATCCGTTTCCCTGTTCCGTCATCCTTGCAGATGGCCGACGGACATAACAGTAGAAGGTTCAGGAGTAATAGTATCGTTTTTTTTATCATAGGCTAGAATTTGACCCCTACAGAGAGTCCGACACCAGGAGTAATGCTCTGGCCGGCCATCGGAAGCAACTGGTCCGGGCTTATTACGGTAGGTTGTACATCCAGGGATATGTTGTCGTCCACCTCGAAATTGTGCATATACGAGAAGACGTTGGCATCGATAATCTGAATCAGATAGACAGCCGCCAATGCCAGAATCGAATAGTCCCTGTAACGGCGGAAAATGTTCCTGTAGTACAGCACCTGGTCTTTGGTATATACTGTAGTGTAGCCGGGCTCGTCGCAGTACTTGATGTACATAAGACGGAAGCGCTCGTAGTTCATTTTGTTTTCGCTGAAGAAATGGTAGGCCGTTGCAAGTCCGCCCCAGTACAACGGAAGTTTCCAAATCTCGTGATTGTAGATCTGGCCAAGCCCGGGTACAAGGATGGAATACAATGTGGCTTTTCCTGCGTGGGGCCATTTTGAAGGCTGATAGCTGATTACTCCGTCCATAAAACTGCCCCAATAGAACAGGCCCGCCCCGGCAAAGGACAGGGTGCGGTAGAGTTTGGCTTTGTCGTCCGGAGTGCCGCTTGCTACACTGGCATTGTACTGCTTGTTGAAATGCAGGCCCAAACCTACACCTGCTCCGATTCCGCCGTAAACCAGCGGCAGTTTCCAGTAGTCCTTGTTATAGATCTGCATACCTCCTACGAACAGAACGGAACCGCCGGCAACTTCGCCTATGGGAATCTCTTTCTTATGTCCCAGCCCCTGGAAATACTCCTTGAAGGAAAAGAGCACTTCTACCGAGTCTCCCGGAGCCGTCTGGTCATTGTTGTATGACTGCCCGAAAGCCTGGTCCCTGAAGAGTCCGTTGCCGGAGAACTGGGCATAGGAAGCTACCTCGGATGTTGCTATGCACCCGAGAATGAGGACAGAAACAACGAGCGTTCGGAATTTCATTCAGTTGTTCAGGAGTTTTATGAACCGTTCAACCTCGGAATCGGAGTTGAACCTGATAGTGATGCTGCCTTTTCCCGATGCATTGCGGTGAAAGGATATCTTCCCTTTACAGAATCTGCCCACTGTACTGGCCAGCCGTTTGTAATTCTCGGGATCGTCCTGAGTGAGCTTTTCTTCGAGTTCGCGTACGGTAAGGTTCTCCTTGATGACAAGGTCGCTGAGTTTCTGCTGCAATTTGGAATCGCTGACCTTGAGCAGTACCTTTGCGTGCCCTACCGACAGGAGCCCCTGTCGGAGGTCGTGCTGAACTTTGTCGGAAAGCTTAAGCAAACGCAGGTAATTCGCTACCGAGGCTCTCTTGGAGCCCAGTTTGTCGGCCATTTCTTCCTGCGTGAGTTTGCACTCGTCCATAAGCGAGCGGAAACTCATTGCAATTTCTATAGGGTCAAGGTCCTCGCGCTGGAGGTTCTCAACAATAGCCATTTCCAGCATCGACTCGTCGGAGGCATCTCTGACATAAGCCGGAACGAGTTCCATTCCGAGAGATTTACAGGCCCTCCATCGACGTTCACCGCTGATTATCTGGTAATGTCCGTCGCCTGTCTTGCGTGCAACGATGGGCTGGATCAATCCCAGCGACTTGATCGATTGGGCGAGTTCCTGAATTGACTTCTCATCGAATTCAAGTCTGGGCTGGTGAGGGTTGGTCTCGAAATCATCGACCTTCACCATAACTATATCGGAAGATTTCTGCTCGGGATTGGCTCCTGCCAGGGCTTTATTGACATAGCCGATAGGCTTGCGGGCCGAATCCGCTTCTGTAATTTCTCCAAGCAGAGCACTGAGGCCTTTGCGCGTGAATTTTTGATCAGTTTTCATTCTTGAAAGCTTTAGCGATTACTTCTCCGGAGAGTTTTCGATAACTCT
The DNA here is from genome assembly GCA_018065485.1 of Candidatus Cryptobacteroides fimicaballi. Lineage (GTDB taxonomy): Bacteria > Bacteroidota > Bacteroidia > Bacteroidales > UBA932 > Cryptobacteroides > Cryptobacteroides fimicaballi. The sequence continues at coordinate 8,840 of JAGHTF010000062.1, forward strand.
CCGCTCCGTTTGTCTGAGGATTGTAGAGTATTGTAGTTGTGAACACCATCTCCTTGAACAGATCCCTTATCTCAGCGACAATCTGAGACTGGGTGACGGTGTGCTTTTCATACATAGTAATCAGGAAGCCCTCGATCCCGGGGTTCGGGTTCTGCTCGCTGTCCTGGATAATGCGGATTGTCTGCAGGATTTTCCCTATTCCGTCTACGGGATACATTTCCGGATGTATAGGAATGATTACAGAGTCTGCCGCTACGAGAGCATTGGTGGTAACGATGCCCAGTGAGGGCGCACAGTCTATAAGGATAAAGTCATACTTGTGCCGGACCGGTTCCAGTGCCTTGCGGAGAATCATATTGCGACCCGGAACATTCAGGAATTTCAATTCCACCTCTACAAGATTGATGTCGGAAGGAATGAACTTCAACCCTGAAAAGTGAGTGTCGTGAATCGTAGTCTCGATTTCCGCTTTTCCGGTAAGCAATTCATAGAGGGTTTCCCGCTTGCTGCCGGTGTGTTCCAGGCCCAGTGCCTGAGTGGCACCGGCCCTGGCATCGGTATCTATGAGCAGGACCTTCTGTCCGGCTTCGGCAAGGCATACCGCCAGATTGATGGCCGTTGTGGTTTTACCCACCTGGCCCTTCTGGTTGGCTATGGCTATGACTTTCCCCAAAATGCTATCGTATCATAATTGCGGCAACCAGCGCAAGAATTGCGTAGAATTCCGGAAGAGCCGCATAAATCATTGTCTGTGTCATTACGTTGTGACCCTGGCTGACACCCACAATACCGTTGGCGCATACCTGTCCCTGGCGGATTGCCGAGAAAAGACATACCAGACCGACTGAAAGACCTGCGCCGAAGAGCATAAGTCCGTCGGTGGCGAAATCTCTGCCCAGCCACAGGATGAAGGCCAGGAATCCGTACAGACCCTGAGTTGCGGGCATCGCGGAGAGAATCATATAGGATGACGATTTTTCCGGTCTCTTCTTGAGAGCGCCTTCGGCTGCGTTGCCTGCGATTGTTGTTCCGATGGATGAGCCTATTCCTGCAAGTCCGAACATAAGGCCCAGTCCGAGATAACCTAATACTAAATTGAGCATAGTCTATAAATTTTGATTTGTTGTTTTACTTAAAGGTGAATAGAGCCGTCCGGCTCCTTCGTAACCGCTGTTTTTGAAATATTCTACGAATGTTAGTCGCAAGGGGTGTACAAAGGCTCCCAGGCAGCTCATCGCAAGATTGAGGGCGTGCCCGAAGATAACCAGCAGGGCAAAAAGCGGCCACTGCCAGGTTGGGTTGTCTCCCAGGACCATGTTGCCTAAAGTGTTGAAGGTGCTGCCCAGAATTCCGCCGGCAAGTCCAAGGGCATACAGACGGATATAGCTGAGAACATCTCCGAGCAGACCGGTAGCCATTCCGTAGGTGTCCCAAAGTCCGGCTCCTATATTGATGAGAGGGTTGCGTCCCGGTTTGTTGAAAATGAAGATACCGAGGGCTGAAACCGACCCTATTCCTATAATTATCCACTTGGCAAGGTCCGGAGCACATACCCCGAGCAGTCCCAGCGTCGCTACAAGCACGCTGCCGGTGATAAGCAAGGTCCAACCCCAGGTGTTTATGTTTGATTTGAATCCGAAACGACGGGTGAACAGCACAGCCTTTATGCACATTGCCAGGCAGATGTGCAGGATACCTATACAAACTGCCATGACCATTTGCAGATCAAGGCTGTTGCCCATAAGGTCAACTGTTCCGGAAATGATGAACCGCTTGAGCGCGGCGGGATACCAGGCGGCATCGGACAGGCTGATTGCGAGGAATGTGCCCAACAGAAGGCCGATTACGGTGGTGCCGGCTCCAAGAAGTATGATAAGTCTCCACAGCTTTGCGAGTCCTCCACTCTTGCCTTTCAGCAGAAGGCCTATTGCTATGAGCAGAAGGCCGTATCCGGCGTCACCCATACAGAGGGCAAAGAAAAGCAGGAAAAACGGGGCCAGGATGGGGGTGGGGTCGAACTCGTCGTACACCGGCATACCGTACATCCCGGTAAGGACCTCGAACTGGCGTGCAAACCAGTTGTTCCGGAGTTTTATCGGAGGAGCATCTTCAGCTTTGGCGGGCTCTTCCATCCAGACGCAATCCATTGTGTCGAACTTTGGCTTGAGATGGGTTTTTTCGCTTTCGGGCGCAAAGGCCTCGAATACGACCAATGCTCCTTCGGCAGCGCTTTCTCCCTTGAGGGAGGCGAGGTATCGGTTGAGTTCTTCGCTCAGGTTGTCGATTTCCTGTTGCAGCTGAGGAAGTTCATCCCTGCGGGCTTCCAGTGCCTTGCGGTATGCGTTTATCTCATCTTCTTTCCGGGAAAGGGCAAGCTGAGCCTCATCCTCAGTGCAGGAGGGTGCCGGAATTTCCTTTAACGGAAAGCCGGAGACATCGCCCAGAACCACGAACCAGACATTTCCGTCGGCCGAAAGGACTTTCTGCAGAGGGAATTCCTCCGTCCACGAGGGATCGAACTTCTTTTCGGGAACGATGTAGTAGTGCAGGCCGAAGACCGATAACTTTTCACGGTCGTAACTGCCCCAGACCTTTACCTCCGACAGTGTTTTCCCGCATTCGCGTCCGGCCGCCAGCAGCCCTTCGAGAGTCCGGTCACTGCCTTTCTGAATGTCCGAATACAACGACTTGAGTTCTTCGATTTTCTCAAAAAGCCGGTTGGATCTGTCGTCCACGGGTTTCTCGCTGTGGCTTATATCCACAACGCCCAGAGTTTGCAGCTCTTCCAGAAATGACTCCTTTGAACTTGCCGGAAGAATAAAGGAGTATTTGGTCATTTTTTCGATCATAGCGCTTCCTCCTCTTCTTCCTGCTCGTGGCGGGTCTTGACTATCTTTGACGAAGCCTTGGACAGGTTTTCCTCGTCTTCCATATAGCGTTTGATTTTCCGTATTGCCTCCTGATAACCGGGAATCTGCACCTTCTCGTAAAGGTTTACCTTCTGAGTCGTCTTTTTGCGGTTGAATTCGAGGATATCTCTCTTCCTGTCGCAGATTTCAGACTCTATTCCAAGGCGTGTGAGTTCCTGCAGGATGCGCACTCCGTCAACGTACCAGGCCGGTTTTGTAAAGGCGTTGAAACTCTTCAGCTCGTATTGGATATGCTTGAGCACGGGTACGTTTACGCCGGCAACCTTCTGTGTGTCCAGGTCAATGTCGGAAATGCTGATGAGTCCCGGTTCGAATTCGTTCCACAGAGCGGCAAGGTAATCGTAATCCCTGAGCCCCTGTTCCAACTTCTGAAGCAGGTCCTGAGCTTCTTTCTTGGCGGAAAGCACGCTTGCACGCAGGGCCGATTCCTTGTTCTTCAGGGTAGGCAGTGCGTTCTGGCGCACCTTGAGCTGTTTGCCCAGGTTTGTCAGGGAAGTCTTATTGTATTGAAATTTAATTGCCACGCCAGTATTTGTCTATCAGTGCCTGTTTGATACCTGTCTCGGCAGGGGAGAAGTACTTTGCAAAAAGTTCCCAGGCCGTGTCGAGCATCTCATCTATCTTTATGTTGACATCAATCGAAAGCAGGCGGGTCGCATATTCCTTGGCATAGTCCAGACACCGCAGGTCGTAATCTGAAAGATCGAAACCGTTTTCAAGCTTTGTCTTGGCATTCTTTGCATCGGCATACAGACGTACACCCGCGTTCATTACCTGAGAGTGGTCCTCTCTGGTCTTCTTTCCCTGAACCAGTTGCTTGAGTCGGCTCAAGGAGCGGAACGGGTCAACGATAACCTTTCCGGAATCGGAATCGGCGCGCAGGAAGAGCTGTCCCTCGGTAATGTATCCCGTGTTGTCCGGGATGGCGTGAGTAATGTCTCCGTCGTTGAGCGTGGTTACGGCAATGATGGTGATGGATCCGCCGGAAGGCAGCTGTACGGCCTTCTCATAAATCTTGGCAAGGTCGGAATACAGTGAGCCGGGCATTGAGTCCTTGGAAGGAATCTGGTCCATACGGTTGCTCACAATGCTCAGAGCGTCGGCATACAGGGTCATATCGGTGAGCAGTACCAGAACTTTCTCGTTCTTGTCCACTGCAAAGTATTCCGCTGCCGCCAAAGCCATATCGGGTATGAGCAGACGTTCTACAGGCGGGTTCTCGGTGGTGTTTACGAACGATACGATCTTGTCCAGAGCGCCTGCGGCCTCGAATTCGTGACGGAAGAACAGATAGTCGTCGTTGCTCAGTCCCATTCCTCCGAGGATGATCTTATCGACATCGGCGCGAAGCGCAACGTCCGCCATAACCTTATTGTAGGGCTGGTCGGGGTCTGCGAAGAAAGGAATCTTCTGCCCGGATACCAGCGTGTTGTTCAGGTCTATTCCGGCAATGCCGGTAGGAATCAGTTCGGACGGCTGGCGGCGCTTGTAGGGATTGACGGACGGGCCGCCGATCTCGCGCTCTTCTCCTTCGACTTCGGGACCTCCGTCGATGGGCTTGCCGTAGGCGTTGAAGAAACGTCCGCTCAGGGATTCGCTCACCTTAAGGGTGGGAGGCGCGCCCTGGAAAGAAACGTGGGCGTCGGTAGGGATGCCTTCGGTACCTTCGAACACTTGCAATGTAACTGCATTTCCCTTGCATTTAACCACCTGCGAAAGTCTTCCGTCAACGGTGGCGAGCTCGTCATTGCCCACGGCACCGGCATTGAGCGACACTGTGGCCTTGGTAATGCTCTCGAGCCGTGTATATACTCTCTGATATGTTTTATTTGCCATTTTGCTGCAGTAAATTAGATAGTTCCGAACGGTATTTGTTGAAGTTGTCGGAATTGAATTCCGAATAGTTCATCTGACGCATAACGTTGATGACCTGCTTGAAGAAATCTCGGCATTTCTCATAGTCCTCGAAAGCGAATTCCTTTCCGCATATTTCCAGTACAAGGTTCAGTACGTACTTCTGCCTTTCCATAGGACACAGCGCGTCGGTTGCGTCGAATGCGTCCTGCTGGAGGAAGGCAAAATCTATAAGTTCGCTCTTCCAGAAAGCTTCGTGATAGCTCATAGGCACGCCGTCGTCGCCCAGAATGTTGATCTGGTCGGCCATTTCCTTGCCGCGGCGCACGTAGTTCTTGGCGGTGTTGATCTTCTCCACCCATCCGCTTTCGACGGCGGAGTCAAGATATTCGACTATCTCGGGATATTCCAGATATTTGGAGTAGGATTCGATAGGATTCACTGCCGGATAACGCTTCTGGTCTGCTCGGTTCTGCTCGAGCGCATAGAAACAGCGGGCGGCCTTCTTGGTGCTTTCCGTCACCGGTTCCTTGAGGTTTCCGCCGGCAGGGGATACCGTACCTATGAACGTAACTGCTCCGGTGGCGCCATTGGGCAGGATAACCATTCCGGCACGTGCATAAAAGTTGGAGATGATGGCCGAAAGGTCAACCGGGAAAGCATCGGCTCCCGGAAGTTCCTCCATACGGTTTGACATCTCCCTGAGCGCCTGAGCCCAACGGGAAGTGGAGTCTGCCAGCAACAGGCAGCGCAGGCCCATCGCCCTGTAGTATTCGCAGATGGTCATCGCAGTATAGACCGATGCTTCGCGGGCCGCAACGGGCATATTGGAAGTGTTGCAGATGATGGTGGTCCTTTCCATCAGCTTGCGGCCAGTGTGAGGGTCAAAAAGCTCAGGGAATTCGGTGAAGATTTCCACCACCTCGTTAGCGCGCTCACCGCAGGCCGCCATTACAATAACGTCGGCCTCGCCCTGCTTTGCAATGGCGTGCTGAAGTACGGTCTTTCCGCAGCCGAAAGGCCCCGGAATAAAGCCCGTACCGCCCTCTGCTATAGGGTTGAAGGAATCTATCACCCGCACTCCGGTTTCCATAATCCTGGCCGGACGTGGTTTTTCCTTATATCCTTTGACCGCCACTTTTACAGGCCATTTCTGAACCATCGTTACATTTATATCCTCTGATCCGGGGCCCGTGAGAACAGCAATCGTGTCGTCGATTCTGTAGCCTCCGGCAGGAGCCACGCTCTTTACCGTGTATTCCCCGTCAAAAGAGAACGGTACCATAATCTTGTGGGGTAGCCATCCTTCCTTCACCTCTCCAAGCCAGTCCGACGCCTTTACCCTGTCTCCAGGTTTGGCAAGCGGTGTGAAATCCCAAATTTTCGTGTGGTCCAGAGGGTCTGTATATTCTCCTCGCTTGAGGAAAACTCCTTCCATTGTGGTGAGGTCGTTCTGCAAGCCGTCGTACACGCTGGAAAGAAGTCCGGGGCCGAGGCTGGCTTCCAGCATCCTGCCCAAAAACGTGACGTTGTCTCCAATGTGCAATCCGCGGGTGCTTTCGAAAACCTGGACCTGAGCCTTGTCACCGTTGACTTTGATGACCTCGGCCAGCAGGTCGGTGCCGTTCAGGCTTATGTGGCAGAGCTCATTCTCGCTTACCGGCCCGTTGACCTGCACCGTTACCAGGTTGGAAACTATGCCCGTAACTTTTCCTGTTGTTGTCATATATACTATTCTGTTGTTTTTGTTCTGCTTGAGCGGATTTCTTCCACAAGTTTGCGGAAGAGCCCGCGTCCGGTTTCGGGATCCAGCTTCAGCCACCTGTCGACAATCTTCAGGCAGGCCGTGAATCCCAGGATTACGTCCAGGTCAAAGACCTTCATAACGTTGATTTCCTCTATGCGGTTCCACATAAGAGTGTCCAGTTCTCTCTCTCTCTCAAGTATGTCGCTGCGGGACAGTACTTCGTTAATGGCTTGAACCTCAAAGGGGTCGGGATCTTCCATACCCGGGAGGGTCACCGTGTCGGTGAGTTCATCCCTGCCGAGAGACCGGTTGAGCCATACGGTGCGGGTGTTGCGTACCAGAAGGTCATATTCGAAATACTTCCGGATGAAATCACTTCGGTTTTTCAGGGCCGCCGCATAGAAATCTGCATTCAGGCTGTCAGGGTCGAAACCCTGCAGCAGCAAATCCAGCCCGGCGGCATCCTTTCCCTCAAGGGCGGACCGTATCCCGGCAATGAGTTCCTCGGCGTCGAAGCCGGCCGGAATGCCGTCTGCAGTTCGCTGCAGAACCGGAAGTCCGGCTATTATGTATTCGTAGTTACTCACCGAAAAGAATCTTGCGTGTTACAGGTCTCAGATATTCTGCTATAAGTTCCTTGAAAGTCTCGGAGGTGAGGCTGATAAAGTAGCTTCCGTCCTTTGGACCGATAGTGAAGCCTCCGGTGATTTTCTTCGAGAACCGTGCTTCGATTTCTTTTCCCAGAACTTTTGAAAGTTCGGAACGGATCCAGGGCTCGAGCTGCTCCTGAAGCTTGTCCGGAAGAACAAGACTCAGGTCACTGGCCTGCTCTGCGCTGAACCGGGAAGCGACTGCCGATATTATTTCCTTTACAAAAGCGGTGTCTGCCAGTACGGTGTCGACCTTGTCGCCTGCGATTTTGTTAACGATGAGATTCTCGACGTCCTTTCTTGTGGCCTGAAGACTCTGCTCCGAAGCCATCCGGATGTCGGACTTTGCCTTGGACGTAAGTTCGAGGGCTTCCTTTCTGGCTTTTTCCAATATGCCCTCGGCCTGTTCTTCGGCTTGTTTTACAAGTTTGTCGGCCTTTTCGCCGGCGTTTTTGAGAATCTGTTCCCCTTCGGCTTTGCCCTTCGACAAACCTTCATTGAACAGTTTGTCGGTCAGTTCTTGTAGTTTACTTTGCATATATGATATATGGACTGATTTCTAAATCAGTCAAAGATAATGAAAAATTTTGTAATTTGGCAGTTCTTAAACCGGAAATACCGTTATGTCTATGAGAAAAATGCTTTGCTTGTGCTCGCTTGTCCTCTCAATGTGGCTGGCTTGCAATATGAATGCCACAAACCCGAGGAACCTCAGATTGCTATATTGGAATATCCAGAACGGAATGTGGTCCGACCAGGGAAACAATTACGATAACTTTGTCGCCTTTGTAAAGGAGCAGAATCCGGACGTGTGCGTATGGGCCGAGGCCAAGTCCAACTATCGGACGGCATCTGCCGGGAGTCTGGGGGAGAAAATGAATGAATACCTGCCTTCGAACTGGGACGAACTCGCTGCCCGCTACGGACACAGCTACGTTTACCTGGGTGGCTACAGGGACGATTATCCCCAGGTGATTACCTCGCGTTATCCGCTCCACAACGTTAAAAGGATAGTTGGAGAACGCCCGGACAGCGTGGTGTCGCACGGCTGCGGCTGGGCTGTCCTGCAGGCAGGAAAAAACAGTGTCAATGTGGTGACCCTGCATACCTGGCCCCAGAAGTGGGGGTTCGAGATTGATATGTCCCGCAAACAGGAGAGTATCGACGCTCACGAGGGGGATTATTACCGTCTTAAGGAACTTACCTATATCTGCAACCATACGATTGCAGCGAGTCCGGATGCGGAGAACGGGTATTGGATGATGATGGGGGATTTCAACGCGATTTCCAGCCTGGACAACGACCATTACGGCTATCCCCGCGATACGACCGCATTCCTGGCCAACGACTATGTTCTGCAGAATACTCCGTACGTGGATGCAATCCGGGAATGGTACGGTTCGGATTTCCAGTCCACAATAATAAGCGGGCGCCGTATCGATTACGTGTACCTGACGCCCGCATTGTATTCCAAAGTCGTGAATCTCAAAGTGCTGAGGGAAGGCTGGGTGAAAAATTACCGCGACCCCCGGAAACTGAGCAATTTCTGTCACCCGTCGGACCATATGCCCGTACTGGTGGATTTCAGGTTCTAGTTCCGGTGCGCCGGTCTGAGCAGGTCAAGCACGGTTTTTACCGGATTGAACGTTTCTGCCGGCACTTCGACAAACATAGTGTTCCAGTCGCTCATCGACCCGTTCCAGAGCCCCGGAAGTTCCAGCGCCTTGAGTTCCCGGCCCTGATAGCTCTTCGAAGAGATGAATCCGGTGTCGGGGTCGACGTATTCGAGCAGATTGAACTTGCTTCCGTCGTGTCTGCGCAGGCAGCATACCAGATCCACCGGGTTGAAATGGGTCGCAGCCTTGAGTGCGGCAACAGCCTTGGTGTCGTCCGGGTTGATCTGGGCGCCTTCCAGAATCTGCAGTGAGGTGCTGCTGTCCTTCTCCTTTATAATGAAAGGACCTCCTCCGGGCTCGCCTTCGTTTCTGACCATCCCGCATACGCGGATGGGACGGTCCAGCTTTTTCCTGAGGTTTTCTACCCTCTGCCGGCAGTTGTTGGGTAAAGGCATCTCTATGCAGAGTTCGGAACGCAGGAAGTCTTCGATTTCGTCGCAGAGCGCCTGAACCTCGGGATACGCCCAAATGTCCTGGGTGCAGGGGAAGCAAGCCTGAAGGTCGTGCGAGTATGGCATATGCCCTTCGCTCGAGGCTATCTGGTCGAGCGCATAGATGTAACCGAAAATGCGGTCCCGCAACTCCAGCGCCTTGCCCATCAGAACTTTTTTCCAAAACGCAGTCGTACCCTGCAGACTCTCTTTGCATACATTGTCGATATTCTTGATGCTTACCAGTTCCTCGTCGATGCGATTGAGGTTGTAGATGAGCGCGCCGTGTCCGGCGGGGCGGGTGAGAATGCTTCCGTCTTCCTTAAGGAAAGGGTTGTTGTCGGTGTCGACTGCGATTGTGTCGGTCTCTTTGTCCTGATATGTGAAACGGACGTTGTAGCTCACACCGTAGCGTTTTTCGTACTCATCCCTGATTTCGGCAACTGCCTGTTCGAAGAGTTCCTTATGCTCGGGGGAGATGGTGACGGTCAGGTTCACGCTGCCGTCGGCATTGCGCATATAGGCCTGTCCCTCGACGAAATGTTCGGCAAGCGCCGTGCGCACCTCTTCCGGATAGCGGTGGAATTTGAGAACACCCTTAGGCTTGGAACCATAGCCGAGGCCTTCGTCGGTAAGAAGTTTTCTGGCGCAATCATCGGAGCGGAAAGGCGCTTTCCCGAATATATCTTCGCTGTAGAATGCGAATTCCTCGATTTTGGAGGCGAGAGTCTCACCCGACGCATTGGGCTTTTCCAGACTGGCGAAAATGTCTTTGAACATTCTCGACGCAGCGCCCGATGCCGGTACGAATTTGCATTTTCCTGCGACTTGGGCTTGTTCCAGATAATTGCAGGCCTCTTCCTGAGAGGCGGGGTCGAGCACCTTGATTCCGTGTTCCGCAGTTGCGGGAGAATCTATCTCCAGCCAGGGGAATCCTTTGCGGAAACGCTCTACCTGAGCTTTGATTGCGTTGTTGTCCATAGTGTCATTTATGTGTTACTTTCGAACAAAATTATTAAAAATTTGTGTCCTTTTCAAATAATGCCGTCCGGCTTGCAGTTTTGGGCGTGGATTATTATATTTGCGAGAATAGAAAAAGCTCAAAAAGATGCCGGTCCTGAAAAAAATCGTAGTTCAGAATTTCCGCAACATAGCGCTCCAGGAGTTGGAATTTTCTCCAAAGATCAACTGCGTGAGCGGAAACAACGGAGAAGGCAAGACAAATCTGTTGGAAGCAATATGGTGCCTGTCAATGACAAAAGCCTCATTCGGAGGACAGGACCGCTTCAATTTCCGATACGGGACCAGATCGTTCGCCATATCAGGGGATTACGTTATGGAAAACGGCACGCTGGGCAGATTTGCCGTTGAAGCCTCCGAGGGGGAGAAAAAAGTGCGCAGGGACGGTAAGTTCTACCAGCGGATTTCAGACCATATCGGCGCCCTTCCCATTGTTATGGTGTCGCCTTCGGACAATTCTCTGGTCAGCGAGAGCGGCGATGAAAGAAGGCGCTTTGCAAACAGCGTCCTGGCTCAGATGGACAGGGGATACCTGAACGATATGCAGCACTACAACCAGTTGCTTGCAACCCGCAACACTGCGCTCAAAAACACCGTTGTGGATCCCGATTTCTTTGATATCGTGGATGAGAGGCTGCAGGAGTACGGCAATCGTATCCACGATGCCAGAAAGCGTTTTTCGGAAGCGTTGGAACCGGTGGTGAAAAGCTATTACGAAATAGTCTCCGGAGGCTCCGAAGCGGTGGGTGTGGAATATAAGTCCGATCAGGACAGGGCCCCGCTTGCAGAACTTCTGGCCCAAAGCAGGGACAAGGACCGAATTCTCGGATTTACAAGCGTCGGAGTCCAGCGGGATGATTTTGTCTTTACTATGGATTCGCACCCCATCCGCAAAGCCGGCTCGCAGGGACAGCAGAAATCCTTTCTGGTGTCGCTCAAGTTTGCGCAGTACGATATAATGAGGGATGCCTACGGTTTTCCTCCGATACTGTTGCTGGACGACCTGTTCGACAAACTGGATATGAACAGGGTGGAGAATCTCTTGAAGATGGTTGCCGGAGACGGTTTCGGGCAGATTTTCATCACCGATTCCAACAAGGTAAGAGTGAATTCCCTGCTGGATACCATTACCAGCGACAAGGCATGTTTCGAAGCGAAAGGAGGCGTGTTTGCCATATTATGAGTTATATAAGGAGGAAAGAAGCGGTGAGCGTAGGGGAGGCCCTGGTGGCTTTTTTGCGTCAGGCCCGTTTGAATTCGGGACTTAACAACCAACGGATATTCACTGCCTGGGACCAGGTCTCTGGGGCAGAAAAATATACTGTGCGCCGGTTTTATCGGAACGGTATCCTTTATGTGACGCTGGCATCGTCGGCCGCCCGCGTTCATCTGGCACGGCAAAAAGAACAACTTCTGGAAAGAATCAATGACGTCCTTTCGCAGGACCCGCTTTTCGACAGCGAAGATCCGTCGACCGGCTATGTTAAAGAAATCAGACTCAAATGAAAATTGTCATAGACTCCGCCATTCCCTTCATAGAGGGAGTGTTTGAACAATATGCTACTGTGGTTTACAAAAGCGGCCCGCAAATATGCAGGGACGACCTTATGGATGCTTCGGCCCTAATTATCAGGACCAGAACCCGCTGCGATGCGGCCCTGCTCGAAGGCACTCCGGTTAAAATCGTGGCCTCGGCCACTATCGGAACCGACCATATCGACCTTCCTTACTGCGCGCAGAAGGGTATATTCGTCCAGAATGCGGCCGGGTGCAATGCCGGTGGGGTTATGAATTACGTGATGTCGGCCGTTTACGGGGTAGCCTCCAGGGAAGGCAAGGACCTGCGTAATGCAACCTTCGGCATTGTCGGTGTCGGAAACGTAGGCGGACGGGTGGAGGCCGCAGCCCGAAGGTTGGGCTTCAACGTGCTTCTGAATGACCCGCCGCGTGCGCTGGCCGAAGGCTCCGCGCAATTCTGCACTCTGGATAAACTGCTTAGGGATTCGGATATCGTGAGTATTCACGTTCCTTTGAACGAGACTACCCGCGGGCTCGTGTCGGAGGAATTCTTTTCCAAGATGAAGACAGGCGCAATGTTCATCAATTGCGCCAGGGGAGAGATAGTGGACGAATCCGCCCTGCTCGAAGCCAGACCCAAGCTGGGCGCGGTGGTCATCGATACCTGGAGCAATGAACCCAACGTCAACGAAAACGTTATCAGAATTTGTGACATCGCTACACCGCATATCGCCGGATATTCCTATCAGGGAAAGCAGAATGCAACTGCCTCGGCCGTAAGGGCGGTAGCCCGGTTCTTCGATATCAAGAACCTTTTCGATTTTTTCCCGCTTTCCGACATACCTTCGCTTTATGCCGTTCATCTGGATGTGGCCGGTCTTTCGCAGGGCGAAATCGCGTCCGTCATACAATATAATTATCCCATTTATGCCGACGATTTCATTTTCCGCACAAATGTCGGGCGTTTCGAGCAGTTGCGCTCGGAATATATGTACCGTCGGGAGTTTGTACTTTAATATGTAATTTCATTCACTATAATTAAAATCATATGAAAAAGTTGTTAGTGTCAATTGTTGTGCTCGCCCTCGCTTTCGGCGCCAAGGCGGAAATTCCTGTAGGATACGGACTCCCTCACGTTGCCCCGGAGCAGGTTGGAATGAGCAGTGAACGTCTTTCAAAAATCGATGGCATTGTCAATGCTGCAATAGACCGGAAGGATTTCCCCGGTGCAGTTGTTGCTGTCGTAAGAGGACAGCAGATTTGCTATATGAAGGCATTCGGATGCAAGGCTTGGGTTCCCAAAGAGGAGCCGATGACAGTAGAATCGGTCTTTGATATGGCATCCTTGAGCAAGTGTATGGGAACCACTCTTTCGTTTATGCAACTTGTGGAGGACGGAAGGGTCCGCCTGAGCGACGAGGTCCGCGACTATATCCCTGAATTCGCCCCCTGGGTGAATCCCGACAATCCGAAGGAGAAAGTTCATATCACCATCGAACATCTGCTTACCCATACATCTGGAGTGGATTCCTACATAAACGTTAAGAACTACTGCAAGTCTCATCCTGCCGGGCAACCGGACAGCCTTATCCATTACATTGCAGTGAATACCGGCCGTCATTTCCGTCCCGGCACAGGATATATTTACAGTTGCCTGAATTTTGTGACTCTGCAGAACATCCTTCAGAGGGTAACCGGAGAGAGACTCTGTGACTATGCCCAGAAGAACGTGTTCGACAGACTCGGAATGAAGAATACCCGCTACTATCCCATAGGTACCGAAATAGATGCGGAAACCCTCGCAAATATCTGCCCCACAGAGGTTCAGGAAGACGGTCTGCCTTATCGCGGACAGGTTCACGACCCTATTGCCAACATTCTGAACAACGGAAATTCCGGCAATGCAGGCGTTTTCTCAAATGCAGAGGATATTGCAATCGTAGCAGCTGCAATGTTCGGCTACGGCCAGTGGAACGGCCGCCGCATCCTGAGTCCGCTTACGGTAAAGAAGATGCTCACCGTCCCTGCAAGACAGCCCGAAGGAATCGGCCGTGCACTGGGGTGGGATGCCAAGAACTGGTATTGCGAGCTCTTCTCTGACAATACCTTCAACCATACCGGATATACCGGAACTGCGTTTGCTTTCGATATGGAAAATCAGCTTGCGGTAATAATCCTCACCAACAGGGCCCATCCTCACGACGGAGGTGCCGTAAGCCAGACGCGCGGGCTGGTTTGCAACGTTGTGGCATCGGCATTGATGGAGCCTGCTCCCAAATGCCAAAAGTGCGCCGACAAGGCCGGCCATCAGAAAGGAGCAAGGCATCACGGAAAGAATGCTAGGTAAACAGCCGGATGAAGATGGCGTCGAACCAGCGCCGGGGCAGTAACGCCGAGGCAAGGGAGAGACCCACGCAACCGAAACCGGTTCTATAAACCAATCGCGGTCTGCGGCAGGTTGCTGCGGCCGCGATTTTTTTTGCTACGGCCTCAGGCCCGGTGGCCAGGTGTTTTTCTCCAAAGGCGTATAGCCGGCTCTGTTTTTCGGCCCCTTTACTGTAAACTGTGCCGGCACTTGATTCACAAAGGTTCTGCATTGCAATCCCGGACCATTCGCTGCGGATTTCTCCCGGTTCTATCTGGATTACTTTTATTCCGAATTTCCGGACTTCCTGACGGAGACAGCCGCTAAGGCCGGCTACGGCATGCTTGCTAGAGTGGTACCATCCGCCGTGAGGCTCGCAGAAATGACCGGCCATAGACCCGACATTTATTATGCGCCCGCTTTTCTGTTTCCTCATTTCGGGGAGTACCAGCCTGCACAGCCGCGCAAGCCCGAAAACATTTACGTCAAACTGTTTCTGCGCGTCGTCGGTACTTACGTTTTCTATCGCACCGTACTGGCCGAATCCGGCATTGTTCACGAGTACGTCAATGTGTCCCTGTTCGTCGAGAATCTGCCTGATGGCGGCCGACGCCGATTCTTCGCTTGTGACGTCGAGTTTTATGATATGTGCGCCTTCCCGCTTCAAATCTTCCATTTTCTCGGTCCTGCGGGCTGCCGAATATACTGTATGGCCTTTTTTGAGCAACAGCACGGATGTACTTTTGCCTATTCCGGAAGATGCTCCGGTTATAAGAATCACTTTAGAATCCATATTGCAATATTACGCAAAAATTTGTATTTTTGCAGGCTAAAGTGTGCAAGTAATAATACAATTGAAAATATGGCAAACGTTAAATCTACCAAAAAAGAAGAAGTTCGTACCGAAACCGTAGAACAGGTTTCGTCAGTCGAGAAATTCTACAACACTTACAAGAAATGTATCTGGGGTACCGTTATCGCAATTCTGGTAATAGGATGTGCATTCCTGGCTTACAACAAGTGGGTTTACGGACCCGCCTGTGCCGAGGCTCAGGGACAGATGTATCCTGCAGAGCAGCTTTTCGCCCAGTCAAACTATGAAACTGCGCTGAATGGAGACGGCAATATCCTTGGATTCACCCAGATTATAGACGAGTACGGTGCAAAGGCAGGCAAGGCTGTGTATATGTACGCAGGTGTATGCGAACTCCAGCTCGGCAATTATGAAGAGGCTCTGGGATACCTCAGGAAGTACAATGGAAACGATCCGGTTCTTGCTCCCCGCGCAAAGGCCTGCGAAGGTGATGCTCTCGTCGGTCTGGGTGAGGCCCACTATGCCGAGGCTGTCAAATGCTATGAGAAGGCCGCTTCTATGAAGGACAACGTTTTTGCAGCAAACTATCTGTTCAAGGCAGGTACCGTTTACGAGGCAATGGGAAATGCCGCAAAGGCATTGGAGTGCTACGAGACAGTGAAGGAAAAATATCCTCAGTCAGTCGAGGCTGCAGATATCGTTAAACATATCGCCGGTGTAAAGGCTGTGGAGGAATAATTATGGGAAGAGCCTTTGAGTTCCGCAAGGAAAGAAAAATGAAGAGGTGGGGACATATGGCCCGCACCTTTACCAAACTCGGAAAGGAAATTACCATTGCCGTTAAGCAAGGTGGTCCCGACGTTACCGGCAACCCTCGTCTGCGTGCCCTCATAGCCGAAGCCAAGACCGAGCAGATGCCGAAGGACAACATCGAGCGTGCAATCAAGAAGGCAACCGAAAGCAAGCAGGGAGATTTCAAGGAAGTTCTCTACGAAGGCTACGGTCCTTTCGGAATCGCATATCTGGTGGAAACTGCAACCGACAACAATACCCGTACGGTGGCAAACGTCCGTTCTTATTTCAACAAGTGCGGCGGTTCTCTGGGTACCAGCGGCTCTGTTTCATTTATGTTCGATCACAAGTGTGTATTCCGCATCAAGGAAAAAGAGGGGATGGATTTGGAAGAACTTGAACTTGAACTTATCGATTTCGGTGCCGAGGAAGTCTTCAGCGAAATAGAGGAAGACAAGGACGGCAATGAAACAAAAGTCATTGTAATCTACGGAGACTACACTTCTTACGGCCAAATCCAGAAATTCCTGGAGGAGAACGGCTATGAACTTGTATCCGGCGGTTTCGAACAGATTCCCAACGTAGAGCTCAAGGAGGTTACCGCAGAGCAGCGTACTACTCTCGAGAAACTTATCGGGCTCCTGGAGGATGACGAGGACGTTACCAATGTATATACCACAATGAAACCCTCCGAGGAATAATTTCATTGATTCTCATATGACAGTCCGCCGAAATTTTTGGCGGATTGTTTTTTTTATTTTACCTTTGCAGTGTACTATTATACTAATACACTTATAAAATGATAGAAATCAAAGATTTGGCTTTCAGTTATGGGAGCAGTAATGTCCTTCGCAACATTACTATGAAACTCGAGGCGGGGAAAATCTATGGCCTGCTGGGCGAAAACGGGGTAGGGAAGACCACTCTTCTTACTCTTCTGTGCGGACTCAAGAAACTTCAGACAGGCTCGATAGACATAGACGGATACAATCCCTATGAACGCAATCCGCTTTTTCTGGAAGAACTGTTTTATCTTCCCGACGAAGTGGCTCCTGTAAACGACAGGGCTATCCGCTGGGCTAGGGAAACTGGGAAGTTCTGGCCGGAGTTCAGCCTGGACAAATTCGATTCCCTTATGTCGCTTTTCGAGGTCGACAGTTCTCTCAGGATGACAAAGATGTCGGCCGGAATGCTTAAGAAGACATATATCTGCTTTGCTCTTGCCTGTGGTACCAGGTATCTGTTTATGGATGAGCCTACAAACGGACTGGATATTCCCAGCAAGGCTCAGTTCCGTTCGGCACTTCTCAAATATACGCGGGAAGACTCCACCATTGTCATTTCTACCCATCAGGTCAGAGATCTGGAAAATGTCATCGACCCCATCATCATATTGGATACAAGAGATGTGCTCCTGAATGCAAGCATTGAGGAAATATCTTCTGCGCTGTATTTCGATTACAGCCAGACCTTGCATCCGGACAGTCTGTACAGCGAACAGATCCCCGGAGGCTTTATACAGGTAAGGCCCAATACGTCTGCTCTTGAAAGCAAGGTCAATATAGAAGCTTTGTTCAATGCGGCACACAGAAACAAGGCTCTCATAAAAGATATCTTTAAACCGTTGTAATTATGAAAAGATTTTTTTCATTCAAAAGATTCGTCAAGTATTTAGGCTACGATATAGTAAATGCGAAGAATTATTTTGGGATGAGTCTTCTGATATGCGGGATGATGCCCTTGATAGTCTACCTGTTCTTCCAGCTTTTTTCGATAATCATCAGCGGTCATATCTCGGACGATACCCTTATCCCTCAGGTTACAGCCCTGTGCGTGTCGTTTTGCGTTGTGGTGCTGTGCTTTCCTGCCAAAGTTTACGGTTCCATTACAGAGCGCAGGGCCGGCACGTCCAGGATACTGCTCCCTGCTTCGGTCTTTGAAAAGTGGCTGTCGATGTTCGTAGTTACCTGCGTTGTGCTGCCGGTTTGTTTCGGCGTACTTTTCTTTGGGGTAGATGCTCTGATGTCGGTGTGCGTGGACAATTACTCAAATCCTCTTGCCGCTTATATCTTCAATTTCAAGAAGATGCTTGCCGACCTCTCCGAGGATGCCAGGATAATGGGGATGCACCTGGATTATACCGGATTGCTCTTTATAGGATGGTGTGACAGCATTCTCATTTATCTTCTGGGAGCCTTGTTCTTCAAAAAATCGAAAATTGCAAAAACAATCCTTGTATTGATGGCTTTCGGCACAATTGTGAGTATCTTTACGGGAAGTTTGATTCACAACGGATTTTCTTTCGAAATTACCGACGATATGGGTATTGAGCAGATCAATGGCTTTCTGGACAAAATCAATGCCTTTGCCTACTGGTATTACATTGCGATTTTCGTAGTAATCAATGTTCTTATCTATTGGAGACTGAAAACAATCAAACACTGATTTTATGGAATTCGACTCAAACAAGGCGATATATCTGCAGATTGCCGACGGTATGTGCGAACAGATTCTCAGGGGAGAACTCCGGGAAGGGGAGCGGATTCCGTCGGTACGGGAGTGGGGTGCGACTATTGGGGTAAATCCCAATACGGTAGCCCGAAGTTACGAAGTTCTGTCTGAATCCGGTGTGATTTTCCAAAAACGGGGGATAGGTTTTTTTGTGTGTCAGGATGCCCGTGCGGCCATCGCACAGGTGCAAAAGAAATCCTTCATCGAACAGGAACTGCCGACGTTCTTGAACAAAGCCAGACTGCTTGGCGTTAATCTGAAGGACTATCTGGACTGATTGACGTTGCGCTCCTTCCACTGGGAAGGCCACATTCCGCATACCTCATAGAATTCCCGACGGAAATTTCCTCTGTCGGGAATTCCTACATATTCGCCCACGGTCGAATAAGTCAAATGCGGCATTTGGCGCATCAGCATTTTCGATTTTTCTATGCGCATATGCTTTCTCCAGCTACGGAAGTCCATTCCTATATACATCTTGAAATAGAACGCAAGTTGCTCCAGGGTAATTCCCATTTCTTCTGCCGCTTCCCGGGCTGTCATTTCCAACAGGTATCTTTCATTTTCCACCCATTGTGCCAGTGCTTCTCTGATTTTCCTGTCGATAGATTTCTGAATAAGTCTTGATTTGATTTTTTTTTAGCTTAATCATAGTGTTATAATTTTATGTAACGTTGAAAATAGTTAAATTTGCGCGCTTATGTTCAATCTCGAAAAAATACCGGGGATAGATGCTCTGAGAACACCCTGTTACGTTTACGATATGGGGCTTCTGGACAGCACGATAAATGCTTTACGGGATTCTTCCGTCAAGTATGGAATAAACGTGAATTATGCCTTGAAGGCCAATTCCGAGCCTGAGATACTCCGAAAGATAGCTTCTTACGGCTTTGGCGCCGATTGCGTCAGCGGAAACGAAGTATCCAGAGCGATTGAATGCGGTTTTCCTAAGTCTGGTGTTTTTTATGCGGGAGTAGGCAAGACCGACAGGGAGATTGTACAAGCCTTGGAATGCGGCAGCCCTTTCTTTGTGGTGGAGAGCCTTCAGGAATTGGAAGTTCTCAGTTCGATTGCCTGCAGTCGCGCGGCTGAAATTAATGTGCTTCTCCGTATAAATCCGGAGATCGACGCGCATACTCACAAGTTCATCACCACCGGCACGTCCGCAAACAAGTTCGGCATATCTGTGAATGATCTTGATGCCGCTCTGAACCTTCTCGGCAGATTGCCCGGACTCAGGATGCAGGGGCTTCACTCCCATATCGGTTCTCAGATTACCGGGATGGAATTTTTCTCTGCACAGTGTGAAAGAATGAACCTGTTTATTGAGAAGGTGCGTTCTGCTGGTTTCGAATGTTCTATGGTTAGTCTCGGAGGCGGGCTGGGCGTCGATTATGACTGTCCCGATACACACCCCGCTCCTGATTTCGACGGTTGGTTTTCTGCAATTGATTCGAGCCTAAACAGGACTCCCGGAATGAAAGTCTTCGTAGAACCAGGACGCTCACTTGTTGCGCAGTGCGGCACATTGCTCAGTCGGGTGCTGTTCGTAAAGCATAATCCAGCCCGTAACTTCTTGGTGCTGGATGCAGGAATGAATAATCTTATGCGTCCGGCCCTCTATGGTGCAAGACACAGTATAGAGAACCTGTCGGCTTCCGGGAGAGGGGAGTCAGGATTTGAGAAATATGATGTGGTGGGACCGGTGTGCGAGTCGTCCGACGTGTTCGCCGGCGATTGCAGTCTGCCCGTCTCTTTGCGCGGGGATATCGTTGCCATCCGCTCTGCCGGAGCATATGGTGCGACAATGTCCAGCAGGTATAATTTAAAGGATTTAGCAGAAACGTTATATGTTTGAGAATTTGTCAGAACGGCTCGAACGCTCTTTCCAATTGCTGAAGGGCGAAGGAAAAATAAGTGATATAAATATAGCCGAAACAGTCAAGGACATCCGTCGCGCCTTGCTGGATGCCGATGTCAGTTACAAGGTTGCGAAGGATTTCTGTGACCGCGTCAAGGAAAAGGCTATCGGCGCCAACGTCATAAAGGCTGTGAAGCCGCAGCAGATGATGGTTAAGATCGTACACGATGAGCTTGCCGACTTTATGGGTGCCAGTAACGTGGACATCAACGTAAAAGGCAACCCCGCTGTGGTGCTGGTGGCCGGTCTCAACGGTTCAGGTAAAACCACCTTCTGCGGAAAGCTGGCCCTTTATCTAAAGAGCAAAAAGGGAATGAAGGTTATGCTGGCAGCCTGCGACTGCTTCCGTCCGGCAGCTATCGATCAGCTGCAGACCCTCGGGCAGGGGATCGGCGTGCCGGTATTCACCATCGAAGGCGAGAAGGATCCCATCCGCGTAGCTTCCGCCGCCATTTCTTCGGCTAAAGCCGATGGCTGTTCGGTGGTTATAGTGGATACCGCCGGCCGTCTGGTCCTGGACAAGGAGCTTATGGACGAGATAAGTGCATTGCACTCAGAGGTCAAGCCTTCCGAAACCCTTTTCGTGGTCGATGCAATGACGGGTCAGGATGCTGTAGAAAGCGCCAAGGCCTTCAACGAAGCAATTGATTACGACGGAGTTGTCCTTACCAAGATGGATGGCGATACCCGAGGTGGTGCTGCCTTATCGATCAAGGCGGTGACAGGCAAGCCGATCAAATTTGTGAGTACTGGAGAAAAGATGGAAGCGCTGGATATCTTCCATCCGTCCAGAACTGCCGACCGAATCCTTGGAATGGGTGACGTGGTTTCCCTCGTGGAAAAGGCTCAGGAGCAGTTCGACGAGCAGCAGGCCCGTGAACTCAAGAAAAAACTTGCAAAAGACAAATTCACACTCACTGATTTTTACGCTCAGATTCAGCAGGTTAAGAAGATGGGAGACATCAAGGACCTGGCTTCTATGCTCCCCGGGATGGACAAAGCCCTCAAGGACGTAGATATAGACAATAAAACCGCATTTAAGAGTACCGAAGCCATTATCCAGAGTATGACTCCCTGGGAGAGGGAACATCCCGAAGAAATCAACGGGCCCCGACGCAAGAGGATTGCCGATGGTTCAGGTACCTCGATAGCCGAAGTCAACCGCCTTCTCAAGCAGTTCGAAGGTACCCGCAAGCTGATGAAATCGGCGGTTACCGGAAACCTGATGTCCCGGATGAAGGGATTCCGCCATTAGTCTTCTGAAGAAATCCTTCCAGAACCGCTCCTGAAAAGAGTGTAAAGCAAATTGGGAATGTCGAATCCCGCTTCGAACTGGGTCCTGACCCCGGCGGTGAAGCGGGGGTTGCATTCCAGGATGTAAGGGGTGCCGTTGCTGTCGATCCGGAAATCAAATCCGCACAGCCCGTTGTAGCCGACTTTCTCCATAATTCTGCGGGCAATTTCAGACAATTGCGGGAAATCAACGCTCTGACGCTGGAGAGATGGCCCGTTTCCGTTGCTGGACAGGGTTTTGTATGCTCCGGAGGAAAAGAATGACCCCATTCTCACGGCATCTACGCTATAGTCGCATCCGCTTACATATTCTTCTATAAGGTAGGGCTCTCCTGGCCGCTGGTGGGCTATCAGCTGGTTGAGAGCTTCTATGGACAGAGGACGGTGGACGCCGTGACCGCCAAAGGATATGTCACGTTTGAATACAACCTGCACAATCTCATCCTTGTCCATCTTCCCGGCCTGCGCGGCCGAAGGCAGTCCGGTTTCCGAAACGGTGGAGTACAGACGGGGCTGCCGGATTCCAAGCTTGCCGCACAGCGCGCTGAAGGAAACTTTTCCGTTCAGCAGAGCCGTTTTCTCCGGAGAATCGACGGTGGCGCAACAGCCTGCCGGAAGCAGGTCCTTAGCCCTGGACATAGCGTAGGAATCGCCGACGGGCATAACGACAGCAGGGGAGTAATGCTCCAATGACTTTGCAAGCGAGCGCCGGTATCCCGACTCGTCCCGGAATACGTTTTGCGGAAATTCGACACGTATAACCTTAAGACGCTGTCGCTCGAGGCAGTACTGTACGTCCTCGCCAATGTGGCCCATCGTGCCAAACAGGAGTATGTCGCAATTTCCTTCGGACATTTGAATAGGAGAATAAAAAGAAATGAGCTGTGACCCTCTCGGGCAACAACTCATCCAACCACATAATTAATAACACTAAAACTAATAACCAATAGATTGAGGAGGAGAACCCTCTTGACTCAACCC
>JAGHTF010000074.1 GCA_018065485.1 Candidatus Cryptobacteroides fimicaballi
ATTTCCTGACCGTCATCATAGAGAATTCATAATGCTGCTCGCCGATTTCGTCCGCGAGGCCAGCCGTCAACTGGAAGCGCTGTATCCCGAACAGGAAGCAAGGGATATAGTGCTTCTTCTTTGTGAAAAGACCTTCGGGACAAAAAGATACACGCATATCCTCAATCCCGATTTCGAGATAGACGGGGCTCTTGCCGCAGACGCTTTGCGAAGACTGTCCTCCTGGGAACCTGTACAGTATGTCACAGGCAAAGCCGATTTCTGCGGACGGGAATTCAAGGTCGCTCCGGGTGTACTGATTCCGCGTCCGGAAACGGAAATGCTTGTGGAAATGGCAAAAAAACTGCTGAAAGGCAGCCGTTCTCCCTCCATTCTGGACTTATGCACAGGCTCCGGATGCATAGCCTGGTCTTTGCAACTGGACCTGCCTGAGGCGAAAGTCTGCGGCATCGACGTTTCGGATGAAGCTCTGGAGATTGCCCGCAACCAGTTCGAATGCGGCTCTCCGGCTTTTCTCAAAGCAGATATTCTCAAGCAACCGGCCATCGATGGAGAATTCGATCTGATAGTCAGCAATCCTCCATATGTGCTTTGCGAAGAGAAAGTCAATATGAGGCAGAATGTCCTCAATTATGAGCCGGAAATGGCTCTCTTCGTTCCGGATGACGACCCTTTGGTATTCTATCGCGCCATAGCACTCTGGTCGAAGAATCTGCTCAGGAAAGGAGGCGCCGGCCTGGTCGAGATAAATGAGCGCCTGGGTGACGAAACCGCAGCCCTGTTTGCCGGCTCAGGTTTCGAGCAGGTCGAAACCATCAAGGATTATTTCGGGAAAAATCGCTTCGTAAAATTCTTCAAACCCGCAGTCTAGAACTGTGCAGGGCACTTTTTTAAAATTAAACGTTTATTCTTGAGATAAACGGCTGTTTCTTCGTCTCTTTGCAAAAAGTCCTGAAATATGAAAAAGTGTCTTGCTCTTTTTATCTTTGCCATACTGGCTCTTTCCTGCTCTGACTATGCCGAGCCTGACAATGTGCCGGCTGAGCCGTACAAGACCGAGATAAGTCTGCAGTCTGTGGCAAAGATGCTCTCCGAACTCCCGCTGGGAAAAGAACAGCTGAACGAAGTCCACGATGCCGCCGTGGCTTCCTCCTCCAACGGTTATGATGAGGAATATCTTATGAAAGACGTGTTTGAAGCGCCGGGCTGCGGAGTCGGAGATGACGCGAAGACAAGGGCAGCTGCCACAAAATCCTATTCCTGCCCGCTCCGTGACCTGATTACTGAATATCTGCAGAACAGTCAAATCGGATCGAAAGCGGGCATAGGTAACGCAGAAGATTACATCAAGGCCCTTACCGAATCGGGTTATCAGTTGTATTTCCCCTATTCGGACCAGTGGGACGGCAAGTCCTTCCCCATCATCACCTTTGATCCCGGTTACGGAGCCGAATCCAATTACGGTTACGAGATAAAGCTGACGGAAGACGGGCTCAGAGTGGTCGACTCGGTATATGTCGATGAGAACGTCGCGATGAAACGCCCCGTCTGGGTCGTCAACACCAATGACGACAGCGCCTTCACTCCACTTGACCTGTACGCCAAAAGCAGCTCCGGCTATCCCGAAACCAAAGGAGCGGCAAGGAAACTTATGCTGACTTCATTCAAAATGCTCAGGCAATACGACAGTTGGTTCGGGGGAGCAAGTGAATTCATCTTTAAATGTGGCGGGGTGGAAGGCTTCAAGGCCAGCACTGAAGCGGAACTGAAACTGTATTCCCCTTCCGTCACGGATTTCATGATAGTGATCAAAAGGAGGGATAAAGGGAAGAACGTCCCGGTGAATGCGATAATGATGACGGATTTCACCAACCAGATGGACAAGATAGCCTTTCTCGTGACCGAGGACGACGGAGGGACTGTCACCAGTTGGAAATGTGCCGCGACCGTCAAGGTGGAATCAAAAAGCTACGGCTTTGACCTTGATCTGCCTTATCGTGACAAGGACGACATTGTGTGGAGAGGCCAGTTGACAGCGGATTATCTGAGGGAAGAGGACGTTGTGAGCGGAAGGTTCGGAGATGTTGAGATAAGTTTTGCTCTTGAGTGAGATTAAATTAGTATCTTAGCCGGACAAAACCGAAAGTTATGTTTTCTACTGAAGTATATAAGTCACGGCGCGCAGCTCTCCTGCAGAGGATGAAGGGAGAAAGCGGCATCATTCTGTTCCTCGGCAATGTTGACTCTCCCGCACAGTACAGGGACAACTGCTACAAATGGAGACAGGACAGCAACTGGCTGTACTTCTTCGGCATAGACGAGCCCGGCTTTTCCGCTGTCATAGATCTGGAATCCGGAGAGGAAACGGTTTATGCCGATGATTTTGACGTCGATGACATAATATGGACAGGACCAATGGAGTCCGTCGCCTCTCAGGCGGCAAGAGCCGGTGTCAGGAATTCCCTCCCCGCAGCGAAACTGTCCTGGGCTGTTTCGGAGGCTATTATCAAAGGACGACGCATCCATTTCCTGCCCGTTTCCAGATATTACAATGCCCTGAGGATGGCTTCCCTTACGGGGCTTGAACCGGAAGAAACCTTCAGCAAAGGGAAAGC
>JAGHTF010000002.1 GCA_018065485.1 Candidatus Cryptobacteroides fimicaballi
ATCATATATATGGAAGTGGCGTAGAGCCAGGTCTTGTTTTCGGCAGGTCTGTTCCCCTGCCATTCGAGGACGCCCATTACGAACGGATGCTGCCCGTACTCGTCGCCCCTTTCCCTGTGGCGGCGAAGGATAAGCCCGCGTTCGGCCATTGCGTCCAGCCGCCGCTTAGCATCCTCTTCGGTAATTCCGTTCTTGAGGGCATACTCCCCGGCGGTCTGGTAACCCTTTGACATAAGCAGGAAATTTCTGGCATTCTCGGGGCTGAAAATTTTCTTTATCAGTATCTTATCTGCTCCTACAAACGATTTTGGGAAGCCAAAGCTCAACTCATCGATTCTCTTCAACAAATCACTGTAGAGTCCCATTATTCTTCGGTTTTGTTTCTTACTATTTCTATTCCAACAATACGCAGCTCGCTGCCGGCCACCAATGTTCCGTAACGGTACCCGCACGTGGGGCAACAGGCATTATGGATATTCTCCCTGCCTATCGTGTATTCGATGCCGCACTTCCCGCACACGGCGGTTGCATCCACCTCCCGAATCTCTATTACAGAGCCCTGTGCAACCGACCCCGGCGAAATATAATCCCAGTATTTCTGTACGATTGCCGGTATGAAGTCTCGCAGGACACCCACTTCAAGCACAACTCTCCTCACTTCTGTGGCATTCTCGGCCTTGGCCCTCTCCACTACAGTCTTGAAAATGCTTTTTGTGATCGGCAGTTCGTGCATACTCTCCACTCGGGTAAACTTTCCCTCAAATATAGTCAAATAAACGGAGTCCGGCAAACAGTTTTATCGTCGAAGGAGTAGCGCATAGGAATAAACTTTAAGGGTCCGCGCCTCCTGCCAGTCGTTTCCTTGGAGTTCATCACGCGACAAAATTAGCGAAATATGCTTATATTTGAAGGATATTTGCAATATAAAAATGAAATCAAAAGTTATCGGAGTGCTTACATCGGGAGGAGATGCTCCCGGAATGAACGCAGCCGTTCGGGCTGTAACGCGGGCAGCCATTGCAAACGGCCATAAGGTAAAGGCAATCTATCACGGATATCAGGGGCTTATCAATGGGGAAATCGAGGATTTCACCACTGAGAGCGTCAGCGGCATCATCTCACGCGGAGGTACAATCCTCAAGACTGCAAGGTGCAGGGACTTTACTTCCATAGAAGGGCAGACAAAAGCTTATGAGCAGCTCAAGAAAGCGGGCATCGACTCCCTGATATGCATAGGAGGGAACGGAACACTTACCGGGGCTTTGGAATTTGCAGCAGAGTTCGACGACGTTCAGTGCATAGGCATTCCGGCAACCATCGACAACGACATAAACGGCACCGACGAGACCATCGGCTATGACACTACTCTGAACACAATAATGGATTGTGTCGACAAAATCCGCGACACAGCCGCATCCCACGAGCGGATTTTCTTTGTCGAGGTGATGGGCAGGGATGCAGGATGGCTGGCACAGAGCAGCGCTATCGCCTGCGGTGCCGAAGCAGCCATCGTACCGGAAGAACAGACCAATGTCGACCAGCTTGCACAGTATATCGAAAAGGGTATCCGCAAAAGCAAGAACTCCAGCATAGTGATAGTAAGCGAGAGTCCCGACTGCGGGGCAATGCATTACGCCGAACGCGTGACCAAAGAATATCCCGAATTCGATGTGCGTGTCTCAATTCTCGGCCATATGCAGCGCGGAGGGTCTCCAACGGCACACGACCGGATAATAGCCAGCGCTCTCGGTGCATTTGCAGTTCAGGCCATCGAGGAAGGCCAGCACAACGTTATGGTTGGCATTTCCAACGGAGAGTTCGTATATGTTCCTCTTGCAAAAGCCATCAAGGTTCAGGATAAAAGCGACAAGACACTTCTCGACCTTGTAAAGACCTTATCGAACTGACCTGTATTATTTCTGCTCACCTAAAGAAAGCTGATGAACAGGCTTACTACCGTTATGTTCATTATGTCCACAACCGACGCCCCCACCAGAGGTACAATAATGAACGGGACGCTGGTATAACCGTGTCTCGAGCAGATGGCAGACATATTTGCCATTGCATTGGGAGTTGCCCCGAGCCCGAAGCCGCATACCCCTCCTACCAGCACAGCCGCGCTGTAATTGCGTCCTAGCAAGGGAAAAGCGACGAACCTGCAGAAAAGGAACATCAGCACGACCTGGGAAACCAGCATAATGCACAACGGAAGCGCAAGGCTCACCAGCTCCCAAAGCCGAAGCGAGCACATAGCCATTCCAAGGAACAATGCAAGGCATACCGAGCCTATTTTTGTAATCTCCACGGAATGCATCTTAATACTCTTGGGAACGGCGTCCGTTACATTGCGCAATACAATGGCGCAGATAAGGGACCCGAAATAAGAAGGGAAGGATATCCCGGTCATAGCCAGCGCCTTCCCGAGCAGAGAGCCCAACCCCATCGCAATAAAGATTTCAAAGGCCGCAAAAGTGAATCTGTTCATTTTTTCGGATTCACTCAGCTCCTTTTCTATGGATTTCTTCTCCTGCTCAAGGGCTCCCGATTCCTTTTCCTCGGGTCTCAGGCGTTTCCGGAAGATAAGCATTCGGGCAATAGGGCCGCCAATCAGCGAACCTGCTATGAGCCCGAAGGTTGCGGTTGCCATCGTTATGGACCTGGCATTGGCTATACCATTGCTCTCGAGCAATTCGGAGAAGCCCGCCGCCGTACCGTGACCCCCGCACATCGGAATTGAACCGGCCACCATCCCGAATACAGGGTCAAGTCCCATAGAAGAAGCGATTCCCACTGCCACTGAATTTTGCAGCACAATCAGAATGGCAACCAGCACAATCATAACGGCAAGTTGCTTCCCACCCTTCTTTATTGCGCTCAGGTCGCACTGAAAGCCGATGGAGGTGAAGAAAATAAGCATACAGATATCCTGTATCGAAGTGTCGAATGAAATTTCCACCCCTGTAATGGTTTTCAGGGCAAGACTGAGGAACGACACCACCAAGCCTCCGGTAACCGGGTCCGGAATGCAGATGCGGGAAAGGAACTTCACCCTCCCGTTAATGAGCCTGCCGAGCACAAGCGCCAGAACGCCCAACGCCGCAGTTATCGTATGGTCAAGAACTATCATCACCTGCAAATATATGAAATTTACTGCCAGTCTACAAAATCAGGGAACTCCCATACATTGAGTCGTTTTTGGAAATAGTTGATAGTCTGTGAGTTATATAAATCCCTTCCGCGTTTTGACGGAAGGGATTTCTGCAAGTTATTGTGTATAAACCATTTCTGAAAACGGTCTGATGAAAAAGTAAAAATCAGAAGTAGAAATAGATCCAGAACTTGCAACAGAAGACGACATCGAAGGATGCAAGAGTGTTTGTGTAAACGACAACTGCTGCTGTTGTAAAAATCCTGTTTGCCTCCGTCGTCAATCCTTTCGAAGCGATTTAAACGATATTTGTTTGACTGTCGGGCCTGTGGTTATCATTTGACTTCCGTTACAGGGCGTACCTTATGCGGGGAATCACCAGAAATATACGACATCATATAGACGGAACCGTTGTCGGGCCCTAATTCCACAACAGCCGTCCAATCATTATCATATAAATTCGAAGTCCAATACTTTACTTCGTTATAGGAAACTTGGGTCCCGTTATCGGTAATAAAGCAGACAGCACCGGCACTCTGAGCCCGTGCCCAATCGTCAGCCGTGGCATATATTGTAGTCTTGTTTTCATTGGTAGCCTTGGTGCCGGTATATCCGTCAGGATAGATTACAACGCAATTGGGAGTACCGGCTACAGTTACGCCTGCCACAGCCAGACCTCTTCTTATTTCGTTGTCTCCGAGCAAGTATTTCCATTCATCCTCGGAAAGAACCTGCCAGCCTG
>JAGHTF010000039.1 GCA_018065485.1 Candidatus Cryptobacteroides fimicaballi
ACCACCACGGCCCGCTTATCCAAGTCACTTTAAATAATCGGGCTGGGCCCCTGGACCCTGATAGACACCGCCGGGTTGGATGACAGCGGAGAGCCCGGGCAGAAACGGATTCAAAGCAGTCTGGACGCCCTGAAGACCGCCGATATTGTGCTGATGGTGACGGATGCGTCTGTACGGGAGATTCCCACCCTGCCGCAAGGTTCTGCGCCCGTACTTCCGGTCATCAACAAGGCCGACCTATGCGGACGGGACGGACTCGAAGCCTTCGCGGCCGAGGTTGAAAAAGTTTCCGGCCGGAAGCCGATCGTAACCTGCGCGACGCAGAGGAAAGGCATACCTGAACTTATTCAGGCCGTCAGGGAAACCATTCCGGAAGACTGGGATACTCCCCTGCTGACCGCAGGTCTGGTTGAAGAAGGAGACCTTGCCGTGCTGGTAATGCCCCAGGACAGGCAGGCGCCCAAAGGACGTCTGATTCTCCCCCAGCAGCAGACCATCCGCGAGCTTCTTGACCGCAAATGCCGGATTGTATGCTGCGGCCCGGAAAACTTTGAAGCGACTTTGGCATCATTGAAAGAAACGCCCAAGGCCATCATCGCCGATTCACAGGCAATGGCCGGCATACAGGCCCTCAAGCCTGAAGGCTCGGTTCTGACATCCTTCTCGATTCTGCTTGCGGCGGCAAAGGGCGACATCGTTTATTTCAAGGAAAGCGCGAAGGCTATCGACAGCCTTACCTCGGATTCGCGCGTGCTCATAGCCGAAGCCTGCACACACGTTCCGGTTTCCGAAGACATAGGCAGGGTGCAGATTCCCCGTCTGCTGCGTGACCGGGTCGGACAGGAGCTGAAGATTGAAATTGTCAGCGGCCGGGATTTCCCCGACAACCTCAGCGCCTACAGCCTCGTGATTCATTGCGGAGCCTGTATGTTCAACCGCAGGTACGTGCTTTCCAGGGTACGGCAGGCCAAGGCTCAGAAAATACCGATGACCAACTACGGAGTAGCAATAGCATTTTTGAAAAATATATTATAATCTATTATAAACGAAATGAAAATCTCATCATTGAAAGATCTGGAACAGATCAAGGCAACAGCCCTTCCCAGACTCGAACTTCGCAACGAAACCTCACCCGAGACAGGAGCGGAGACCTGCGGACTTGAGAAAGGCACTGCCAGGATTCAGGTTCTGACCTGCGGCGGAACAGGATGCAAGGCATCTGACAGTGCAGGTATCGCAAAAGCTATGCAGGAGTGCATAGAACGCTTCGGCGTAGCGGACAAAGTTGAAATCATCACCACCGGATGCTTCGGATTCTGCGAAAAGGGTCCCATCGTGAAAGTGATGCCGGACAACACCTTCTACACCAAAGTCACCGTTAAGGATGCCGAAGAAATAATCAAGGAACATATCATAGGCGGAAGAAGAGTTCAGAGACTGCTGTACACCGACCCCGAAACCAATGTAGCGGTGAGCGACTCCAAGCATATGAACTTCTACCGCAAACAGGTGCGCATAGCCCTGAGGAACTGCGGACTCATCGACCCCGAGAACATTAACGAATACATTGCCAGGGACGGCTACTTTGCGCTTGCAGACTGTCTGCTCCACAAGACTCCCGGCGAGGTGATAGACACAGTGAAGCAGAGCGGGCTCCGCGGCCGCGGAGGCGCAGGTTTCCCTACCGGCAACAAATGGGATTTCGCCAGCCGGAGCAATTCCGACATCAAGTACGTGGTCTGCAATGCCGACGAGGGCGACCCTGGGGCATTTATGGACCGTTCCATTATGGAGGGTGACCCCAACTCGATTATCGAAGCAATGGCCATCTGCGGCTATGCTATAGGAGCAAAATACGGACTCATATACGTAAGGGCCGAATACCCTCTCGCAATCCACCGGCTCAACACGGCCATCAGCCAGGCTCGGGAACTGGGTCTGCTGGGTGAGAACATCCTTGGTACCGGATTCAGCTTCGACATAACAATCCGCTATGGTGCAGGTGCATTCGTATGCGGCGAAGAGACTGCCCTCATCCATTCTATGGAGGGCAAGCGCGGAGAGCCCACCCTCAAACCGCCTTTCCCGGCCGTAGAGGGCTACAAGAAATATCCTACCAACGTGAACAACGTTGAGACCTGGGCCAACATTCCCGTCATATTCCAGAAGGGTCCCCAGTGGTTCTCGTCAATCGGAACCGAAAAATCCAAAGGAACCAAGGTGTTCGCCCTGGCAGGAAAGATCAACAATGTGGGGCTTATCGAAGTTCCTATGGGAACAACCCTGCGTGAGGTTATCTACGAGATCGGAGGCGGAATCAAGGACGGAAAGAAATTCAAGGCCGTACAGACGGGAGGTCCTTCCGGCGGCTGCCTTACCGAAAAGCACCTCGACATTCCCATCGACTACGAAAGTCTGGGAGCTGCCGGCTCTATGATGGGTTCCGGCGGTATGATTGTAATGGACGAAGACAACTGTATGGTTCAGGTAGCCCGTTTCTACCTGGGATTCATTGTCGAAGAGTCCTGTGGAAAATGTGTTCCCTGCCGTATCGGCAACAAGAGAATGCTCGAGATTCTGGACAAGATAGTAGCAGGAAAGGGCACCGAGGAAGACCTCGAGAAACTTGAGGAACTGGCACAGGTAATCAAGGACACAGCTCTGTGCGGACTTGGACAGACTTCTCCCAACCCCGTGCTTTCGACACTTGCAAATTTCAAGGACGAATATCTGGAGCACGTCAGGGAAAAGAAATGCCGCGCCAAGCAGTGTATGTCAATGCTGGAGTACACGATTGACCCCCAGAAGTGCATCGGATGCCATCTGTGCGCCAAGAAATGCCCGGCAGAAGCCATTGCCGGAGAGCTGAAGCAGCCTCACACAATCGACCAGAACAAGTGTATCAAATGCGGCACCTGTTTGAGCAACTGCCGTCTTCACGCCATCTCACTCAAATAAAACAGTTATGGAACAGAAACTTATAAACCTTACCATAGACAACCGCCCCGTTTCCGTAGAGAACGGGACAACCATACTGGATGCCGCAAAGGCCTGCGGTATCGACATCCCCACATTGTGCCACATCAATCTCGAGGGCACCTGCGTGAACAACCATCCCGCATCCTGCCGTCTGTGCGTGGTTGAAGTTGCCGGAAGAAGGAATCTTGCTCCCGCCTGCGCCACCGCCTGTACGGAAGGAATGGAAGTTCACACCAATACAATCAGGGTCCTCAATGCCCGCAGGACCGTACTCGAACTGATTCTCTCGAATCACCCGCACGACTGTCTGGTATGCGCAAAATCGGGCAACTGCGAGCTTCAGAACCTTACCCGCAAGCTCAAGATTCAGGAAGCGCCCTACGAAGGTGGCGAGAAAAGCTGCTTTGAGGTAGAAAAGACCGTGTCCATCATACGCGATATGAACAAATGCATTCTCTGCCGCCGTTGCGAGACAATGTGCAATGACGTTCAGACCGTGGGAGCGATCGGTGCCAGAGGCCGCGGATTCGAGACTACCATCTCCCCCGCCTTCGGGAACAAACTTGCAGACAGCGAGTGCACCTATTGCGGCCAGTGTGTTGCAGTATGTCCCGTCGGTGCCCTTACCGAAAAAGACAATACCGGCAAACTCATCAGGGACCTCGCCAACCCCAATAAGGTTGTCATCGTACAGACGGCACCGGCAGTCCGTGTTGCAATCGGCGAGGAATTCGGAAATCCCGCCGGAACAATCGTTACCGGAAAACTGGCGGCAGCCCTGCGCAAACTCGGATTCGACTATGTTTTCGACACCGACTTCGCAGCTGACCTTACAATTATGGAAGAAGGTTCCGAACTGCTCGGACGCCTGAACGCCTTCCTTGCCGGAGACAAGAACGTGCATCTGCCCATCCTTACCTCCTGCTGTCCGGCCTGGGTCAACTTCTTCGAGCATCAGTTCCCCGATATGCTCAACATCCCCTCTACGGCCCGTTCACCTCAGCAGATGTTCGGTTCGATAGCCAAGACATATTGGGCCGAGAAGATGGGAATCGCACGGGAGAAGCTCATTGTTGTATCTGTAATGCCTTGTCTTGCAAAGAAATACGAGTGCGGCCGCGAGGAGTTCAAGGTTAACGGCAATCCCGACGTAGACTACTCTCTGTCCACCAGGGAGCTCGCCGCCCTCATCAAAGAGGCCAACATAGACTTCAACGCGCTCGAAGACTCCGACTTTGACCTGCCTTTGGGTGCTTCTACCGGGGCCGCAGCCATCTTCGGCGCTACCGGAGGTGTAATGGAGGCCGCACTGCGCACCGCTTACGAGCTGCATACCGGAAAGACGCTAGGCAAAGTGGATTTCACCGAGGTCAGAGGTCTGGAAGGAATCCGCAAGGCATCCGTCGATATGGACGGTTTCGAGCTGAAAGTCGGAATCGCTCACGGACTCGGAAATGCACGCAAGCTTCTGGAAGATATCAGGGCCGGAAAGAGTGAGTTCCACGCTATTGAGATTATGGCCTGCCCCGGTGGATGCATCGGTGGCGGCGGTCAGCCTCTGCACCACGGTAACATCGAGATAATCAAGGCAAGAAGCAATGCCATCTATCGTGAAGATGCAGGTAAACCCATACGCAAATCTCACGAGAATCCTTACATCAAACAATTGTATGAGGAGTACCTCGGCAAGCCTCTCTCTGAGAAGTCTCACGCTCTGCTTCACACTAAATACTTTGACAAATCGGAATAAAGCAATGGAAAACAATAAATTATCCTGCTCGGCTGTAGCAGCCGTCAAAGATATCTGCGCCGCTCACAACAACGACGCCGGCGAACTCATCAATATACTCCACGAAACACAGAACACCTTGGGATATCTGCCCCAAGAGGTTCAGCAGTTGGTTGCAAAGAATCTGAACATACCCGCCAGCCGGGTTAACGGAGTCGTGAGTTTCTACGCCTTCTTTACCGAGAAGCCCAAGGGAAAGCACCCGATTTCCATCTGCCTTGGTACAGCCTGCTACGTTCGCGGGTCCGACAAAGTACTGGAAGAAGTCAAGAATGTGCTCGGCATCGAGGTCGGCCAAACCACTCCGGACGGAATTTTCTCTCTTGACTGCCTGCGTTGCGTAGGAGCCTGCGGACTTGCCCCGGTTATGACAATCGACGGAAAGGTCTTCGGAAACGTAGACCCGAAGGATGTTAGGAGAATTCTGGAAGACTTCGTTTAACGCTTACAAAAGCCCTGCGGCAGCAACGGCACAGCGGATTCCGTCGATGGCGGAAGAAACTATTCCACCGGAATAGCCCGCACCCTCGCCGCAGGGATATATTCCCGGCATAGACACATACTCCAGAGTCTGCTCGTTGCGCGGAATCCGCACGGGAGAAGACGTTCTGGATTCAACCGCCAGCAGCAAGGCCGCATTGGTGTAGTAATTCCGCATTTTTACGCGCGGGAACACCTTCCTGAGCCGGTCTGCAACCATAGGAGGCAGAAGACTGTGCAAGGGGGCGGAAACCGCGCCAGGGAAATAACTTGTGGCAGGAAGACTCTTGCTCAGTTTTCCCAGACAGAAATCTTCCATTCTCTGGGCCGGTGCCATAAGCGGATGATCCGCGGCTCCCGGGCTCAGGACAGCTCCTCTGGCGGCACGGGCCTTTGCGCTGTACTCGAACATTTCCCTTTCTACCTTCTGCTGAAAATCCATCAGCCGCATCGGATCGTCCCCGGGTACGTCTTCCGGCTCAATCTGCACGACAACTCCGGCGTTGGCAAGCTTTCCGCTGCGCGCCGAATTTGACATTCCGTTGAGCACGACGGTTCCGTCTTCAGTAGCGGAAGGAACCAGGATTCCGCCCGGGCACATACAGAACGAGAACACTCCCCTGCCGTCCTGCTGCTCTACGAAAGAATACTCGGCGGCCGGCATTCCGTTCTGCCATTTCCCGTGATACTGACACCAGTTTATCTTTTCCTGAGGATGTTCCACCCTTACTCCCATAGCAAAGCCCTTGGCTTCCAGGGCGCCGCCTTTGGCCGACAGCATCTCATATACGTCTCTGGCGGAATGGCCGGTTGCAAGAATTACCCTGGAGGCGGAATATCCGGTGCCGTCGGCCGTTTTAAGGCTATACGAGCCGTCTTCTGTCCTCTCGATCGACACCACCCTGGAACCGAAGTGATACTCTCCCCCGTGGGCAACGATGCAGTTTCTGATGTTTTCTACGACAGCGGGCAGCTTGTCGGAACCGATATGAGGATGCGAATCCACCAGAATCGAGGGGTTGGCGCCGAACTTCACAAGCTGATAAAGCACTTCCCTGTTGTCCCAGCGTTTCGACGAACGGGTATACAGCTTTCCGTCCGAGAAAGCACCTGCCCCGCCCTCGCCGTAACAATAATTGGAATCGGGATCGACCTTGCCTTCGCGGCTCAGGCGCGCCATATCGGCCTTGCGGGCGTGAACGTCCTTTCCGCGCTCCAGCACTATCGGTTTCAGCCCCAACGTAAGGAGCTTGAGGGCGGCGAACATACCGGCCGGACCTGCTCCCACTACAATAACTGCAGGAGCGTCGTGAACGTCCCGGTATTCTTCCAGTTTATATTCGGGAATCTCTTCTCCGGGCTCGTAGGCCTCATACACATACCGCCATACCGGATCCCGGCGGGAATCTATCGAGCGCTTGCGAAGCACCCATCTCCGCCCTCCGGCCTTTGACTCTATTTCTTTTTCCCTGGGTTCCCTGTTCAGGGGGCACACTATCTCGAATTCCTTCATTATTCACAGATTACGCCACTTCCAAGGACCTCCGGAGCCGGCGATTCCCCGTTGTCGTACCAGACTGCAAACTGCCCGGGAGTGATACTCCTCTGGGCGTC
Source organism: Candidatus Cryptobacteroides fimicaballi (assembly GCA_018065485.1). GTDB lineage: Bacteria > Bacteroidota > Bacteroidia > Bacteroidales > UBA932 > Cryptobacteroides > Cryptobacteroides fimicaballi. The sequence goes on from JAGHTF010000039.1 coordinate 6,863, forward strand.
ATCGAAAAGGATATACATTCCGTCCTCCCTCATCTGCAGCGTTGCCTGCTGCAACGGCTGCCGGTAACGGATTCTTACCCTGACCCTCATACTCTGTCCGGGGGCCAGCCTCAAATCCGTCCTTATCCAGTGAATCTCCTGTGGCAGGATACGGAGGGCCTTACGCATAAGCCCAGGGTGATTCTCCCCCTCTCCAAGATATATCACGTTGGAATCGATATCGGTAGCTATCACGAACAGGGGATCCTTGTGTCCGCCTATTCCGAGTCCCTTGCGCTGGCCTATGGTATAATACTGGGCGCCGATGTGTCTTCCTATCACCTTGCCGTCCGCAGGCCTGTACTTCACAGGACGGGCCATCTGCTCCACGGTAGAGGGAGCTTCCAGACTGTCATAGAAAGAACGGTCGATTTCCACCACGTCGCCTTCCACCGACTTGAGTTTCTGCTGCAGAAAAACCGGAAGGTCCACCTTTCCAACGAAACAGATTCCCTGGGAATCCTTTTTGTCGGCGCTGGGGAGTCCGGCCTCGGCAGCAATCCGGCGCACTTCCGGCTTGTCCAGCTCGCCGATGGGAAACATTGCCCTGGAGAGTTGTTCCTGATTCAGCTGACAAAGGAAATACGCCTGGCATTTGTTCAGGTCGGAGCCTTCCAACAGGCTCCACAGAGGCGCGCCGTCCTCCCCTGCAAGCTGTTTTCCGTCGGCTCCGGTGACCGGAAGCTTGCGGCAATAATGCCCGGTAGCAACCATATCGGCCCCAAGCTTGCGGGCAGCCGACAGGAACGCGTCGAATTTTATCTGAGAATTGCAGAGTACGTCGGGGTTCGGGGTCCGTCCCTTGGAATACTCATCGAACATATAATCGGCCACCCGGGCCATATAATCCTTGCTGAGATCTACAAAATAGAAGGGAATGCCTATCTTGCGGGCTACCATCTCGGCCACGAATTTCTCTTCTTCCCATTCGCATTCCCCGTGCAGAGTGCCCTCGATGTCGTGCCAGTTCTGCATATACATTGCAAAGACATCGTAGCCCTGCCGCTTGAGCAGCAGAGCCGCAACGCTGGAGTCCACGCCTCCTGAAAGTCCTATACAGATTTTCATCTCACTCCTCCTCCGAATCCGCCTCCGCTGAATCCGCCACCGCCTCCGAACGAACTGATTCCTCCGTGTCCGGACCTGGCTGCCGAAGCCGCCTGAGCAGCAGTTCTGGCATTGGTTATGGAATCGGCCATAAGCCTGGTCATATAAAGGGTCTGGAACGTTGTATTATAATCGTAAGACATCTGCTGTTCGAAAGCCTGGGGATTTATTTCCTGCAGTTCCTTTGCTACTTTCTCGGCAATTCCGAACAATGCCGCAAACACCATATACTCCTTCCAGAGCACAGCCTCGGCCGTGCCTCTCTCTTTCAAGAGTGTATAATCACTGAGAAAATTCCTCAGCCCTATAAGATTTCTCGCATTCTGCTGCCCTTTTGCCGTGAACCGGCGACCTTCCATATTGGAAGCGACCCGGGCGTTCCTGCGGCCCGTCAGCGACAGACTCCCGGCCCAGTCCGATACCTCGGACACGTGGGAGCGGGACCATCGGCCGAATTCCTTCTGCTGAAGAACCGAATCCTCTCCGGAGGCCCTCTTCATCATATCGTACAGCTCGTTCTCGGCTTCATTGAGAGAAGCACGGGAAGCGTTATCATTGAAAGAAAGTTCCACTTTTCCTTTGTTGTCCTTGGAAACCAGGATAATCCCGTTATGAATCATCCTGAGAATCATTGCCCCTGCAACGCTGCTCCGGGTATTCTTCTTCCCAAGGATTTCTAGGACCATATCGGATTGCAGGATGTCTCCGTCGAAGGGAATGTCGCGATACCATCCCACGTCTTTGATTCTGCAGCCCAGGGTATTCCTGACAACCTTCCTCCGCATCATTACGGCACAGAGGATAAGAACCAGGACTATGAAAGCGGACGTCAGCAATGCAACGACAGCCTCGAAAGTGTCGTCCCCGAAATCGTCACCGGCCTGAGCCATCTCCAAAAGAGAAGCAAAATCCCTGTCCTGAATACTGGATGAATTGAAGATTCCCTTGTCGAACCTTATGAGGGAGATAACGGAGCAACCGTCGAAACTGTTTCCTTCGCTGCAGAAGCGGACATATCCCTCACTAGTGTAATTCACGCTCCCGCGATAGCCGAAGCCCCAGATACGGGAATTGTCTTCGCCCAGACGAACCGGAGCCTTAACCGTTACGGACACATCGTCGGGGGTGGGTGAAATACCGGGAGACACGAGCTGCATATGCAACGCATCGAAGTCTTCCAGACTCTTGACAGCGTTGCTCATACGGTAGGTAACTACGAAATGATGGTTTCCGTAACTGCCTATGCCCCAGCACAGTTCGCGACCGTTGCGGGACGTTACCATACCACAGCGGCCGGCTTTTTCCGAAAGGGAACGGTCGATGTCCCAGCTATCCTCCAGGACAAAAGGCTGCCCGAAATCACTCACACCGAAATCGTAGATATCGATGTCGCCGAGATTGTTTCTCGTAAGATAGATTTCGGTTCCCTCGGTACTGTCTATGTCCCAGGTTTCGGTGACAACGGCCGTACCGTCCTGAAGCAATTCCAGGAAAACGGATATGAACAATGCCAGAAGATGCATACCTGTGTTCTATATTTTCATCGAAGGCATCTGAGCCTTGGCAGTGTCCTGGGCAAGATACTCCTTTGCAGAGAATCCAAGCATTCCGGCAACCAGAGAGTCGGGAAACTGGCGGACAGTGTTGTTGAAACGGGTAACGCTGTCATTGTAAACCATACGGCTCATACGGACCTGATTCTCATAAACGTTGACGCTGTCCATAGCCTTGCCATAGTTAGCGTCGGCCTTAAGCTGGGGATACTGCTCAGCAACGACATTGATACTTCTGAGGGCTGTACCCAGGAGATTTTCCTGAGCGTCGGCCTGCGCTGCACTGCTTGCACCGGTAATGGTAGCGCGCTTCGCAATCACATCGCTGATTGTCCTGTACTCGTGTTCATTGTACGATTTTACAAGCTCGGCAAGAGCCGTGAGAGCATCCCAGCGGCTGTTCTGCTGGACTCCGATCTGGCTCATCGCATTCTTGCACAATTCTTCGCGTCCGACAAGTTTGCGCTGTACGCTAATTATCCAGAGTGCTGCCACGAGCACGAAAGCAATAATGATAATGGTTGTCATTTTACTACAAATTAAAAACTTACAAAAATAACTCGTATATTTGAAAATCCAAACACAGACTATGACACAAAAAGAGATCCGAATCAATTTTACCGAATACTCATCGTTCGACGAGATGCAACCCTCTGACAGGGAACTGGTGGCCGAAGCAATTGCCGCAATGGGCAATGCCTATGCTCCATATTCACACTTCCACGTCGGGGCCGCGGTACGAATGTCAAACTCACAGATAGTGCGTGGCAGCAATCAGGAAAATGCGGCTTTTCCGTCGGGCCTGTGCGCCGAGCGTACCGCAATGTTCGCCGCGGGAGCAAAATATCCCGACAAGGATATGCAGAGCATTGCCATAGCCGGAGGAGTGCACGGACGTCTTTCCGAGCATCCTGCAACCCCCTGCGGCGCCTGCCGTCAGGTTATGGCCCAATATCAGACAAAAGCCGGGAAGCCTATGTCGGTAATAATGGTAGGAGCCCGGAAAATCTGGAAGTTCGACCGGGTAGATGACATTCTCCCGTTCATCTTCGACAGCATCTAACGGATCAGGGAATCCGCAGCTCTGGAGTAGGGTGCGGCGTCCAGCGGGCAGCGTTCTCCCGCCAGGTAATGGAAGTGTCCGGCTATCGCGATCATAGCGGCATTGTCGGTCGTAAACTTGAATTCCGGAAGAAAAGTTTCCCATCCGCGCCTGCGTCCCTCCTCCGTAATGCGGTTGCGAAGGCCGCTGTTGGCGGAAACTCCGCCTCCGATTGCAATCCGGTTTATGCCTGTCTGCTTTGCAGCCTTTACAAGCTTATCCATCAGAATATCTATAAGCGCTTTCTGGAAAGAGGCGCAGATATCTTCTTTATTATTCTCCATAAATCCGGGGTCAACCGCCATTTCGTCCCGCACAAAGTACAACAGGGACGTCTTGATTCCGGAAAAGCTGTAATCCAGCCCCGGAACCCTCGGCTTTGCGAATTTGAAGCGCTCGGGATTGCCGAGTTTTGCAAGACGGTCTATGACCGGACCTCCGGGATAGCCAAGGCCCATCATCTTGGAGCACTTGTCGAACGCCTCACCTACGGCATCGTCTATGGTCTGTCCCAGGATTTCGAAATGCAGAGGATCGTTTACCTTGACAATCTGCGAGTTGCCCCCGCTTACAAGAAGGCACAGGAAAGGGAATTCGGGTTCCCTTACCGGAACGTCCTTCTGCCTTACAAATCCGGCCAGCACGTGTCCCTGCAGATGGTTCACCTCTACCATCGGGCAGTTCAGGGAAATGCTCAACGCTTTAGCGAACGACGTGCCTACGAGCAGCGAACCGAGCAGGCCCGGCCCTCTGGTAAATGCAATTGCCGACAGTTCCGAGGGCTTGACTCCGGCGCGGTTCAACGCCTCGCTCACAACCGGAACGATATTCAGTTCGTGCGCCCGCGAAGCAAGCTCGGGAACAACTCCGCCATAATCTTTATGGACCTGCTGGGAGGCGATAACGTTTGACAGCAGGACACGGTCCTGAAGGACGGCAGCTGAGGTGTCGTCGCAGGATGATTCGATACCAAGAATAATTTCAGACATTTCAGAGGTCAAATATAGTGATATTTACCGGATAAATATTAAATTTGTAAGATTAGGCAAAAGCAGGATGAAAAAGAGGTATTATATTCTGGCGCGAATCGCAGGGTTCCTTATGGTAGCCCTTTGCAGCGTTGTGTTCCTGCTGCAGATGCCATCCGTACAGACCCGGCTGACCAAGGCGGCGGTTTCATTCCTGAGCAAGAAGCTCGACGCCAACGTTTCCATAGGCAACGTCAAGCTGGTTCCCGGCAGCGGACTGCTTATCACCGACCTCGCGATAATAGACCGCACTCCTTATACTGCCGACCGCTACGGGAAAGGCTTCGCCCCCTGTGACTCATTCTTCGTCGCCGGTTCCATCAAGGCACGCATCTCACTGAGCGGATTCATAAAAGGGATGCCCCTCAGATTCCGGAGCGTGCAGATCGACGACGGACAGATGTGCATTGTCTCCGAACCGGATGCGGCCCCGTACATCTGCAATCTGCAAAGGATATTCGGAATCCCGGACCCGACCGTTCCGCCACAGCAGTCCACGGAAAACATTTTCTACATCAAAGACGTGCAGATCAACCGTTTCCATTTCAGGCTCAAGAATTTCACCTCGCTGCCTCTGGTTCTCAGTCCGGAGGGGTACGGCCGCAACTGGCAGGATCTCGACGTATTGACCGACGTGACGGCGCACAACCTGCGCTTCGACAACGGAATAATGAGCGGAGACTGCGAACACTGCGAGATCTGGACCCCCGACGGATATCATATCCACAGCGTGAGCGGAAGCGCCGCTGTAGGACGGGGAAAAACCCTAGTCAACGACATAAGGATTATCGACGACTGGAGCGACCTCAAGCTTGAATATTTCTCAATGACCTACAGGCACTGCCTGATGTTCCGTCAGTTTACCGATTCCGTAAGCCTCGGGGGTAAAATCATTCCCAGCACCCTGTCTTTCCAGACGCTCAAGAACATTGTGGGCATAATGCCAAAGAACACCGTTCTTCTTAATCTTGAGGGAGGCGAAGTTCACGGCCCGGTCAACAATCTCACGATAAACTCCCTGGCCTTTCACGAAAAAGCCAGCGGGCTGAAGGCAAAGTTCAACCGCATCACATTGCTCGGACTCGACAGCGGACAACCGTGTTTCACGGCCGATATTCCTGCGATTTCGGTCAGCTCACAGAGGCTTCCGGGTTTTCTGCGCCGCTTTGCAGGAACACAAGGAATAAGCTTGCCCGAGGGCATCGGCCTCAGACTTGCAGTCAAAGGTGCCGGTTCCCTTAATGATTTCGACGCAACCGTTAAGATTGCATCCAACATTGGAGAAGTCCACTCCGAGCTCAGCGTTCTGAACCTTGTGAAGCCGGGCAGGAAACCGGAGATCGAAGGGATGCTTACCGTCAATCAAGTGAATGCCGGTTCAGTGCTTGGAATAGAAGAATTGGGAAAGATTTCCCTTGACACGAAGGTTACGGCCGCCCTTGGAGAGAAGCCGTCCATCAGCATAGACACGCTGAATATCGACCGGCTGGAGTTTATGGGCTACGCTTACCACGGGATAACCGGAAACGGCACAGTCAAGGACGGAGACCTCAAGGGCTTCATCGCAAACACGGAAAAGAATCTGGATTTACGCATCGACCTGTTTTCCAAAGGTGAAGGCTATGCGATTGCCGCAGACGTGCGGAGAGCCGACCTGGCAGCCCTGGGTCTGGAAGAAAAAACCGGACTGGACAAATTCAGCGGAAAGCTTACCGCCGACATTTACGACTTTGAGAAAGACTGCAAGCAGGGTCACATAAACCTGTCGTCCCTGCATTTCGAAAAGAAAGGGAACGCATCGAGAGACATCGACCAGCTCAACGCAGACATCCGTATAGATTCCTGCGGAACAGCTCTGGATATCGCATCAAAGGCTATCAGAGGAAAATTCCGTGGAAAGAGCATAGAGGAGTTCGACATTAAAGCCGATCTTCACGACAAAGACAGGCTCCTGAGTTTCTTTATCCCGGGCCTGTACGTAGCCGACAACAGCACCGTGTATGCACAGCGCACCCCTTCCGACAGGATAATGCTCAGAGTTGTTTCTCCCTTCGTCGGTTTTGACAGGAACTACATCAAAGAACTCGACATAAACCTGAATTACAGCGACACCAGAGCCGACTTCACGGTTTCCGCTCCGGAGATTGGAATAGGAGGCACGAAAATCGGCAAAACAACGGTTCACCTTACTGGTGATTATACAACGGACGCAAACAGTCTCACTATGAACATTGTTCGCGACAGTTCGTACCTGAGTGTCAGCGACTGGCGATGGAACATTTCAAATTCCACTCTCGAATTGAACAAAAACGGAATAAGGCTGGAAAACTTCTCTCTGAATTCCAGCAATGAGACCGGAAATTTCGAAATCGCCGCCTCTATCGACAGCACCCGTATTCTGGTCGGGGTCAGCGACACCTCCCCCAAAGGAGACCTTCTGCTCGACGCCATAGCCGCCATCAGTCAGCAGGACAGCACCCTTATCGCCAGGGCCAGGTTCAACGACTTCGGACTGGGTGTCCTTCAACCTCTTGTGAGCGGCATCTTCAGTGAAACCGGAGGACTCCTGAGAGGGGAACTCCAAGCTTCCGGGAAACTGGATTCCATTCAGGTGAACAGCAACGAACTCGAACTTTCCGATGCGCTTCTGAGAGTAGGGCTTACCAATGTACCATATATTCTGAACGGTAAGCTTAAACTTACGGATACAGGGCTGAGTCTGGACAATATCCGGATACGCGACGACGAAAGCGGCCGGGGAACCCTGAGCGGAAAACTGGATTTCAACAGTTTCCGCGACCCGTCCCTAAGGGCCCGTCTCTCATTCGACGGACTCAAGCTTCTGGGCAAGGCGGAATCCGGTTCGGATTTCTACGGTTCAGCCTACGGTGACGGAGACATCCTGGTCCGCGGGCCTTTGAACGACCTCGACATCGACGTTAACGCTGCCACTGCAAAGGAAGGCAAAGTCCACGTTCCGGTGGGCAGCGCCCTGGCCTCCGAAAGTCAGATTCTTGAATTCAAGCACAGACACGATTACTCCGACGAATACAGGCTCACCCTTCAGGATAAGCAGAAAAGCGATGCAGTGAAGACGTCCAAACTGAATATAAACGCAAAAGTGCATCTGCAGGAGAATACCGAAGTTCTCGTAGAGATAGACAAATCCCAAGGGCACGCGCTCACTGTCAAGGGAATCGGCGATATCAGCCTGAACATTGTTCCTTCCCTGGGACTCATAGATCTCGGAGGAATCTACAACATTACCGGCGGACGCTATCATTTTTCGGCATTATCGAACGTAGCGACCAAAGATTTTACCATTCAGAACGGCAGTTCAATAAAATTCAACGGAAAGCCCTTCGACAGCCAGTTCGACATTTCGGCGCTTTACACCAGGAAAGCGAGCATTGAGCCGCTACTGGTCAGCAGCCGGTCCCAGGGTGGCCTGAGGACGGTGGAATGCGGACTCCACATAGGAGACCGGATATCGAGCCCGGACCTTGATTTCAGCATCAACATTCCCGACCTGGACCCTACGACCAAATCTCAGGTTGAATCAGCACTCAATACCGATGACAAGGTTCAAAAACAGTTCGTAGCCCTGGTGCTCACCGGAAGTTTCATCCCTACCGAGGAGTCCGGCGTTACCTTCAACGGCGGCAATGCCGTGTTCTCAAACCTTTCATCCATAATGTCGAGTCAGTTGAACAACATTATGCAGACTCTCAACATACCGGTAGATATGGGCCTGAACTACCAGAAGAGCAACAGCGGGAAAGACATCTTCGATGTTGCCGTGTCGACCCAACTCTTCCACAACAGAGTAATCCTCAACGGCTCCGTTGGCAACAGGGCCAATACAAGCTCAAACGGCAACGTTGTGGGAGACGTTGACGTAGAAGTAAAGCTGAACAAGTCCGGAAGCCTGAGGCTCAAGCTGTTCTCTCATTCTCCGGATTCCTACACCAACTATCTGGACAACACTCAACGCAACGGCTTGGGCGTTTCGTTCCAGAGCGAATTCACATATTGGAAAACCTTGTGGAAGAGCATCGTAGGCAGCAAACAGGAAAGAGAACAGATCAAACGGTCCAGACTTACCCGGGTCCGTTCCTTCAAAACCATTCAGATAGATGAGTAAACTGTACCTCATACCCACTCCGCTGGGAGAGAACGACCCGGCGGAAGTGCTTCCGTCAAGTGTTCTGAGCCTTATCCCTACGCTGAAGATTTTTGTAGTGGAGGAAGTGCGCACAGCCCGCAGATTCCTGTCCAAGGCGGGACTCAAGGGACATATTGACGAACTGGAGTTCCATACCCTTAACGAACATACCGGCCCCGACGAAGCAGCGGCCCTGGCCGGATTGTTCTCTAAAGGAGATGTGGGACTGCTCTCCGAAGCAGGACTGCCCGCAGTGGCAGATCCCGGGGCCCTTCTGGTGGCAGCCTGCCACCGGAACGGAATAGAGGTTGTACCGCTCACGGGACCTTCTTCACTTATGCTCGCGCTTATGGGATCCGGACTCAACGGCCAGTCCTTCGCCTTCCGGGGATATCTTCCCGCAAAGACCGACGAACGCCGCACCGCCCTCAAGAACGTAGAGAAACTTTCCTCTACCCTGCACCAGTCCCAGATCTTCATCGAAACGCCCTACCGCAACGACGCACTCTTCGCCGATATGCTCTCCGGACTTTCAGACGGAACCAGACTGTGCATCGCGGCCGACCTAACCCTCCCCTCTCAGCTGATAAGGACAAGAACTGTCGCCCAATGGAAAAAGGAAACGGCCTTTGTCATAGGAAAAAGGCCGTGTGTATTCATTATTCTGGCTTAGCGGAATCGACTGTCGCAGATGCTGTCCGAAGCAGGGACCGCTCGTCTTTCATATCCTGATCGGCTTCCCAGAAGAAATAGCCTCCGGCATTTTTGGAGAGCAGGAACTGCACCTTTTTCTCTACGGTCTTACGACCATTGTAATTCGTAACGTAGCCGTCGGTAACCACCTCGTCGGCATCGGGGTCGGCTCCATAATTGAGCACAAGATTTCTATACGACTTGGATTTGTCCCACTTGTTTTCGCTGCGGCTGCCCCTTCCGTAGCAAGGGATGCCTCCTATAAATTTCTTAAGCGGCATCTTATTCTTTTCCACCCAGAATTGGAAACTCTTTTCCATCATACTGTAAGGGGAATGGGGCTGGTCATCGTCATAAGCCATTGAGCCGAACCAGTCGCAGCAGTCAAAGACACCGTGATCCAGACCGGCAGTATATGCCCCCTCGTAAATACCGGGTGTTATTGCCATAGAAAGGGTCTTGCCTACCCCGGGAGCGTGAAGTTCATTACTGAGCTGCCGCATAAGAAGCAGATTGCCCCGTTGGGAACCGTCCTTGGAACTCGGATATTCCCAATCGTTGTCGACTCCGTCAAAGCCGTATTCGTTTACGATTTCCATAAGGGAATTCACAAACCTGTTTCTCAGTTCCGCGCTGCAGCTCAAGGTTGTGAAGCGCTTGTCCAACCAGTTTCCTGCAAAGCTGAGCACGACCTTAACGTTGTTCCTGTGACAGCGGTCAACCACAGTGGAAGCCACCGAGGCAGATCCGAGCTTAACCGTATAATCGTCCTGCAGTTGGGCAAAGGCATAGAAAGCGACATCAATGTATCGGAACATCGAATCCGGAAAACTGCCGGCATCGAAACTCCCGTAATAAGGGAAATATGCAGCACGGACAAAAGAGTCCTCATCGGGTTCGGGAGCAGGATAAACAAGTTCGGGATCCGGCACCGGAGGTGAAGGGGGAACCGGGTCGGGAACGGGATCGGGATTGACTTTGGCACAGGCCGCAAGTACAGCAACAGCGGCCATAAACATTGTTATTTTTTTCATATCTCTACAGTTACGGCCGACAGAAGGCATTCTCCTTCCACCGGAGGATTCAACTTGGACACCTTAATGCTGAAATGTTTCAATTCCGGGAACTCACCGGAAATGGAGTCGGCGATTCCTGCTGCTACAGTTTCAATCAGTTTGCAAGGCTTTGACATCTGCGCAGCCACAAGCGCGTGAATGCGCGCAAAATCGACAGTATCCGAGAGATTGTCGGACGATGCCGCCGCAGATATATCATAACTGCATTTGAAATCAACCAGATAATCGGCGCCTTTTTCCCTTTCAAAAGGCAGACACCCGTGATAAGAATGGAATTTCATTCCGCATAATTCCAATGTACCGTTCATAATTGCTCTATCATTTAACCAGCAGACCTCTGGATTCCAGGATGCTTCGCTTCAGGTCCAGGATTCTTGCAACACTTTCGTCAATTCTTTCCTCCATTATCTCCCCTGCCGCTACAGCCGCCTCAATTGCAGCTATTCCGGCTTTGAAATCGTTGGGGATGAGAACTATGTCGGCGCCGGCCTGCACTGCCATAACAGCGGCGGATTCTATCGAAAACTGTTTGGATATCGCCCCCATTTCAATGGCATCGGTGACGATTATCCCTTCGAAACCGAGTTCCCCGCGAAGTTTGTCGGTAAGCATCACTTCAGAAAGGGTCGAAGGCAGGTCGGTATGTGTAACGTTGGGGGCACTCACGTGGGCTGTCATAATAATCTTCGCACCCTTGGAGATTCCCCGTTTAAAAGGAATCATTTCGCATTCCAGCAGTTCATCCCAATATTTTTCGGTAGTTGCGTAACCGTAGTGAGTGTCGGTCGACGTGTCTCCGTGCCCTGGAAAATGCTTCAGGCAACCCTGAATCTTTTCCGACTCCAAACCCATCAGGAATTCGCTGGACATCGATGCGGCCGTGTAAGCATCGGTGCTGAACGCGCGTTTTCCTATCACGGTATTCTGTGGATTTGTCCAAACGTCAGCCACCGGGGCAAAGTCTATATCGAATCCGTTTGCAAGCAGATACTCCCCTATAGTCTTTCCGGCATTATACGCCTTGAGGCTGTCACCGGTAATGCCTATATCGTATGCACTGCCTATACGGGGCACATTGAAAGAAGTATTGCGGCCGATTCTGGCCACTGTTCCACCTTCTTCGTCAATGCTCAGCAACGGATAGAAACCAAGGTCGTGAAGGTCGTCAGTGAAAGGAGCACACTGGAAAGGTGTAGTAATGTTCCCAGCAAACAGAGTGAATCCGCCCACCGGATAATCCCGGAACGTAGCTTTCATTTTGTCTGTGAGCATACACATCTGGGTCGTAGTACCTTCCAGAGCCTCGGGCCTCAGAAAAAACAGCTGGCAAACCTTCTGATGAAGAGTCAGTTCTTCCAATGCCGGGATACTCCTCGGCTTCATCGTTGCTGTGGGGGGATTCTGGTAAATGGGGTCAGGAGTCGGAGCCGGCTCGGGAACATTGATTTTCTGACAGCAGACCAGGCAGAATGCCGAAAGCAGCAATATCGATTTTTTCATACAGGTAACCATCCTCTTTCAAAGATACGCAGTTTTTCCGGATAATTCAAGAAATAATCCTGCGATAAAGTTCCAGCGCATAAGGGCTGAGGCCGGACGAAGGGTCATCGACAAGGGCTCTGACGTCCTGAAGGGCAGCATCCGGGTGCGAGGCCAGGAATTCCTGCAGAATCTGCAGTTCGTTACTTTTCCCGGAGGCGCGGCACACGTCGCAATGACCGCAAGGGGCGGAATCTTCCTGTCCGAAGTACCGGAGCAGATAACGGCTGCGGCACTCCGATTTCTGAGCGACATACCCGGCCATAGCCTCTGCACGTTGCTGATAGTTCTGCAGAAGCATCCCGTAGCGGTCCGGTTGCAGATTCACGTTTCCAGGCTGCAGTCTGTCGTGGTGCAGGACAATCACGGAAGAACGGTCCGAAGGAATGTAATTTATTATATGTTCCAGACTCAGACGGTACAGTAGCTTGTGAAGCTGTTCCACACTCACCGAACACCGGGAGCAGATTCTGTCTTCGTTGATGCATACGGTAAAACCGAAAATCCCGGGGCAGCATCTCATAAGGGATTCGAGTACCGCACCCATCAGGGGATCATCCGGCTCGATATCGTACAACTCATTGCGCGAACGGATTATCCTTACCCTGGTAGGGATGTCCACATCCTCGGAATACGTGATATGGCCGGACCTCTCGAGATATACCAGCGCATAGTGAACACGGGCCCTTTCCAATTTGAAATGCGAACAGAATTCCGAAAGGTCGAACTTTATCTGCCTGCCCTCTCCCTGATCGTACGGTATGGAATTGTAGATGTGCAGTTTCTGGTAGATGTCGGCGATATACTCCAACGGAGGAAAACTGATTTTTTCAAGCCTGGACGAACGTTGCAGGTCGGTAGGGTTCCACAGCAGCACTGCATAGGAAGTCTTGCCGTCCCTCCCGGCACGGCCCGCCTCCTGAAAATATGCCTCCGGACTTTCGGGAAGGTCCATATGAATCACCAGCCGCACATCGGGTTTATCGATACCCATACCGAATGCGTTGGTACACACCATTATCCGGATTTCTCCCCTCTTCCAAGCCTCCTGCCTCTCCGCCCTCATCTGCGGGGACAGGCCTGCGTGATAGAACGATGCGCTGATTCCTTCGGCCCGGAGCCGGGACGAGAGTTCCTCGCATTTGTTGCGGCTGCGAAGGTAGATGATGCCCGAGCCCGGCACGGAATTACACACCGCCAGAGCCTGCCCGAACTTGTCGGAGCACTCCCGCACGATATAATTCAGGTTTTCGCGTTCGAAACCGGATTTCAGGAGGGTGAATTCCCGGCCTTCCACCGACAGACGGCGGATTATGTCCTGCGCCACAGCGGGAGTGGCAGTTGCCGTAAGCGCTATCACGGGGGCATCCACCGATTTGCGCAGCTCCCCTATCTGCAGATAGTCCGGACGGAAGTCATATCCCCATTGAGAGATGCAATGAGCTTCGTCCACTACTATATAACTGACCTTGAGAATTTCCAGATAAGACCGGAACAGAGCGGTACCCAGACGCTCCGGAGAAACGTACAGGAACTTAAAATCGCCGTAAGCGGCATTGTTCAGGGCAAGGTCGAGTTCCCTGCGGGTCATTCCGGCATACAATGCAGCCGCCCGTATTCCCCTGGCCTCCAGGTTCTGCACCTGATCTTTCATAAGAGCGATGAGCGGAGTAACCACCAGCGCCAAGCCTTCCTTCATAAGGCAAGGTACCTGAAAGCATACCGATTTACCGCCTCCGGTAGGCAGAATGGCAAGCACGTCCTTCCCTTCCAGAGCACAGTTTATGATTTCCTCCTGCATCGGACGGAAGGAATCATATCCCCAATATTTTTTCAGAGTTTCACGTGCATCCATTATTTCACAAAATTAAGAATTTGCGTACATTTACACAATCAAAACCCATAAAGCGATGAATAAAAAAATCTTTCTGCCGGCAATGGCGGTTCTGCTGCCGTGGATTGCAATTTCGCAGACACATCAGGAATTTATGACGGATATTGTAGAATCGGGCTATATCCACAAACCGCTGAAACTTCATACTGAAAATTCGGTAGAGGCATTCTGCCTGGAAAAAGAAGTTCTTGCCGAAAAACTGATTTGCGATATGGAAACTCTTGAAGGATGGTCGCACCGCGGGCACGGGAGCATCCGCCTTTGCGACGAGAGAGCCGTAAGCGGACGTTACAGCTTGAGAATGAGCGCACCTTCGATGCCCACAGGAAAGGCTCCCGGAATCGGACGGGGCTCCTGCTACGCCGATTTCAATGCCGGAGGGCAGGACTGGACGGATTTCAACCGCATAAGGCTGAGCATATATCCTCAATGCGAAGGAATGCGCAGCATATATATGAACCTATGCTTTGTCAATGACGGAAAGATAAAGATTCCCGAGAAATACGGGAGGGAGGGACAGCACGAAATCAATCTCCGGAACAACGAATGGAACGACTGCGTTCTTGAATTCCCCGAACTTCCGCGAGACAGCATAACCCGGCTCAGCCTTGTAATCGAGATTTTCGGACGTGAGCTCACGCAGGGAGACTCGATTATCGTAGACATCGACGATATCCGACTGGAAAGAATCGAACAGCCCGAGATTGCCAAAGGATGGCACCCCGGCAAGAACCGCATAACTCTGTCGGGCACCGGATACACCACAAAAGCCGTAAAAACCGCAGTGATAGGAGTACCAAATGCCGGAGAGCGCTTCGAGATTATCGACTGCGCCAGCGGCAAGCCGGCATTCAAGGGCAGGACAAAGGAGGAAATTACCGTCAACGGGCGCTTTGTCACCGCCGATTTCTCGGCCCTCACCACCCCCGGAGAGTACTGCCTCAGGCTCGGGAAACTGAAATCATCTACCTTCAGGATAGACGACAACGTTTGGGAGGACTCGGCCTGGAGAATGCTGAATTTCCTCTTCTGCGAACGGTGCGGATATCCCGTTCCGGGAAAACACGGCACCTGCCATTCCGACCTTCACATCGACTACGAGGGCAAGATCATCCCCATTCACGGGGGTTGGCACGATGCCGGGGATATGGCTCAGCAGACCCTCCAGACCGGAGAGATTTCATACAGCCTGCTGCAGATGGCGCAGACAGCCCTTAAGAAAGGCAACATACAGCTTTACAACCGCCTTATGGAAGAAGCGATGTGGGGAATGGACTTTGTCCTACGCAGCCGCCTGGGCAACGGGGTGCGGATGATTTCGTGGGGCACCAATCTGTGGACAGACGGAATCCTGGGGACTTCCGACGACGCCGGGGGAAGGGTTTGCAACGTTTACAACGGAGCATATGAGAATTTCGTGCTTGCCGGTATCGAAGCCTACGCCGCAATGATGCTGCAGGACGATCCGGAAATGGTTGTCAAACTCACCGACAGCGCCATCCAGGATTTCCAATGGGGGCTTGACCGCTACAATGAAGCAGGCTACAGCGAATTGCAGACTGCCAAAAAGCTGCACGCAAAGAACACCCCGGAAAGCCAGTACAATGCCAGCGTTTCGTGGGCGGCAAGTATGCTGTACAAACTCACCGCTTCTGATTTTTATGCGCAGCAGGCCGTGAGGTTCATCGAACTTCCCCTGCAATGCCAGCGGACCGAGCCGGTGGGACAGGGCATCAAAGGCTTCTTCTACGGCGACGCCTCGCGCAACAGCGGAGTACACTATAACCACAAGTCCAGGGACTATGCGTTTATGGAAGCCCTCGAAGCCCTGTGCGAAACCCAGGGAAGCCATCCCGACTACGGCCGATGGAACAGTGCAATAAGGCTTTATGCAGGCTACCTGAAGGACATAATGAAATACACGGCCCCCTACGGAATGGTGCCCAGCGGAGTCTATAACATTCACGAGGTGGATTACCCTGAACTTTTCTATCCCTGGCAGCTTGGAGCGCCCCGCGACAGCACCGCAGCCCAAGAATATTATGCGCAGCTTGCAAACGGCGTCAAACTTGACGACGAATACTACCTGCGCCGTTTCCCCGTCTGGTATTCGTTCCGCGGCAACACGGTAGTGAGCCTCTCGACCGGCAAAGCGGCCGCCATCTGTGCAAGGGTACTGGGTGACCGGGAGTTGAAGGACATCGCCGAGAAACAGCTCAGCTGGGTAGTGGGACTCAATCCTTTCGGACAGTCCCTGATTTACGGCGAGGGCGCATTCTGGGGGCAGCAGTACAACGCCCTTCCGGGAGAAATGACGGGCGAGATTCCCGTGGGCATACAGGCTCTGGGCAACGAAGACGCACCTTACTGGCCGCAGTTCAACGTTGCCACCCCGAAGGAGGTTTTCGGACTCACGGCTTCACGCTGGCTGATGCTGGTTTCGGAATTCTGAAAATAACGCCCGAAGCCCTTTGAAAGCCCCCAAATTTATATTAAATTTGCGCTGCAAAAATTCAAACAAACTTATTTCAAATAAAAATGGCAAATATCTGTTTAAACAAGTACGGCATCAAGGATGTGAAGGAGATTGTTTACAACCCTACATACGAGGTGCTTTTCAATGAGGAGACTCGTCCCGAGCTGGAAGGTTACGAAAAGGCTCAGGAGACAGAGCTCGGTGCACTCAACGTAATGACCGGTATCTACACCGGACGTTCTCCCAAAGACAAATACATTGTTATGGACCAGAACTCCAAAGACACTGTATGGTGGGATTCCGAGGATTATCACAACGACAACCACCCTATGAGCGAGACCGTGTGGGCAGAGGTCAAGAAACTCGCCATCGACCAGCTCTGCGGAAAGAAACTTTACGTTGTTGACGGATTCTGCGGCACCAACGAGGACACCCGTATGAAGGTCCGCTTCATTATGGAGGTTGCCTGGCAGGCTCACTTTGTAACCAATATGTTCATCCGTCCCAAGAATCAGGCAGAATTTGACCAGGAGCCCGACTTCGTGGTTTATGCGGCTTCCAAGGCCAAGGTTGAGAAATATCAGGAGCTCGGGCTTCGCAGCGACACCTGCGTTGCTTTCAACGTTTCAAGCAAGGAGCAGGTAATCCTCAACACCTGGTACGGCGGTGAAATGAAGAAGGGTATGTTCTCTATGATGAACTACTTCCTCCCTCTCAAGGGCATCGCAGCAATGCACTGCTCTGCAAACACCGACATGAACGGCGAGAACACCGCCATCTTCTTCGGCCTCTCAGGAACCGGCAAGACCACCCTTTCCACCGATCCCAAGCGCAAGCTCATCGGTGACGACGAACACGGCTGGGACGGCCACGGAGTATTCGACTTCGAAGGCGGATGCTACGCCAAGGTTATCAAGCTCGATAAAGAGTCAGAACCCGACATCTACAACGCAATCCATCGCGACGCCCTCCTCGAGAATGTTACCGTTGATGCCGAAGGCAAGATTGACTTCGACGACAAGAGCGTTACCGAGAACACCCGCGTAAGCTACCCTATCTACCATATCAAGAACATCGTACGTCCTCTGAGCGCAGGTCCCGCAGCAAAGCAGGTCATCTTCCTCTCTGCCGACGCATTCGGAGTTCTCCCTCCGGTATCAATCCTCACTCCCGAGCAGACCAAGTACTACTTCCTCTCAGGATTCACAGCAAAGCTCGCCGGGACAGAGCGCGGAATCACCGAGCCTACTCCTACATTCTCAGCTTGCTTCGGA
>JAGHTF010000081.1 GCA_018065485.1 Candidatus Cryptobacteroides fimicaballi
TGAAAGGGAACTATGATGCAGCGAATTACAAGATTTATTACCACGACACGGGTTTGCTTATCGCTTCTCTGGATGAAGAAGCGCAGGAAGACCTTCGCTCCAACAAAAATTTCGGAACTTACAAAGGTGCTATCTATGAGAATGTTGTTGGAGAGATGCTGATCAAATCAGGATATGAGCAGCTGTATTTCTATAAGCACGAAAACCCGTCGCTGGAGATGGACTTCTTTGTAAGGGATGCAGATTCGCTGATTCCAATAGAAGTCAAGGCAAATGACGGCGCCACAGCATCTCTGAACAATCTGATTGCTTGGCCGTCATACCCCGACATCAAATACGGAATCAAATTCGGTTATAAGAATATCGGCTGGAGCGGCAAGTTCTACATCTTCCCGTATTTTCTTGCATTCCTGCTTAAACGCTTCCTGAAGGAAAGGGCTACCAGACTCATCTCCCAACTGTAAATTACAACGCAAACAATGTCAAACTCGGGATTCAATGTTAAATATCACGTACTGCTGCCGACAGTGATTTTGGTCACAGTATTTCTCCGGTACTGTCCGGCATCGTTCTACGGCAGTCTCGGCGAAGTACTGACTGTTACGCAACAACGCACTATCGCCATCTTCGCTTTTGCAGCCCTGATGTGGATTTTCGAAATCGTTCCGAACTGGGTCACGTCACTTACGGTTATCGTGATATCGCTTCTCACGATATCCGACAAGAGCATCTCCTTTTGTATGAATACCGGAGATGCAAGCCAGTTTGTTCCGATGAAGGAATTGATGAGGTCTTTCGCCGACCCTGTCGTAATGCTCTTCCTTGGCGGATTTGTCCTGGCCATTGTTGCCGCAAAGTACGGAATGGACGTCACAATGGCCCGTATTCTTCTGAAACCTTTCGGCAAGAAGCCGAAGACGGTTCTCCTTGGGGTTCTTATAGTCATTTCCATATTCTCAATGTTTATGAGCAACACTGCGACTGCCGCAATGTTTCTCGCATTTCTTGCTCCCGTATTTGCATCTTTACCCGACACAGACAAGAAGGGCAAGATTGGAATTGCCCTTGCCATCCCGATTGCCGCGAACATCGGTGGCATAGGCACGCCTATCGGAACACCCCCGAACGCTACTGCTGTGGGCAACCTCGATTCTTTGGCAGGCATAACAATCGGATTCGGGGAGTGGGCAATCAGGATGATTCCTTTCGTAATCGTAATGATTGTGTTTGCCTGGCTCCTGTTGACATTCTTCTACCCTTTCCATTCCAAAGAGATTGTTCTGGAAATAAGGAAAGACAACCATAAGAAGACATACAAGGATTATGTGGCCTGGATTACTTTTGGAGCGACAATCCTCCTATGGATGACAGAACAGATACACGGCATCAGCTCCAATATCGTGGCTCTTATTCCTCTGGCTGTCTATACCGCTACAGGCGTGTTCGGCAAGGAGGACATTAAAGAAATAAACTGGGAGGTTCTGTGGTTGGTAGCCGGTGGATTCGCACTCGGATACACGCTCGATGGAACAGGACTGGCCAGGGCATTGGTAACTTCGATCAACTTCGGCTCAATGAATATCATATTAGTATTCGCAGTAGCCGGACTGATATGTTATCTCCTGAGCAACTTCATCAGCAATTCTGCAGCCGCCGCCTTACTCATTCCCATTATGATTGCTATGGGCAGGGGGCTTCTCGAAAGCGGGAATACCGACGTTTTCAATGCTATCGGCGGCCAGGCCGGCCTTTCCGCTTTTGTCGCCATATGCGCCTCCCTTGCGATGTGTCTTCCCATCTCCACTCCTCCCAATGCAATCGCCGCATCAACCGGATTGGTAGAGACAAAGGATATGGTAAAAGTCGGACTTATTGTAGGCTTCGCAGGGATTGTCCTCGGATTTTTGTGGGTAACGAAGATCTTCCCGTTCACAACAGGGTGAAGATTATTGCAAATTAGCATAATATTCGTAAATTTGCGAGTGAATACGGGGTATTAGCTCAGTTGGTAGAGCGTTTGAATGGCATTCAAAAGGTCAGGAGTTCGATTCTCCTATGCTCCACAAAGGTCTTTGCGACCGAAAAACCAAACTATAAAACTATGAAAATCAGAGAACTTTGCGTGGAGGACAGGCCACGTGAAAAAATTCTGTCCAAAGGGCCAACCGCTCTGAGCAATGCCGAGCTGCTGGCCGTTATTCTTCATAACGGGACCGTTGGTCAAAGTGTCCTGGATCTATCGCATAACCTACTTCACTGTGCAGGAGACACGCTTGGCGGGCTGTTTTCGCTGAGCACGGCGCAGATGTGTGCCATAAACGGGATGGGGCCGGCGAAGTCATCGGAAGTACAGGCGGCGCTGGAACTCGGCCGACGATTCCTTTCGGAACAGAGCGGATGCGAACGGGTGCCGGTAACCGGGCCGAGAATGATTTATGAACTGATGTTTCCGTTGCTCAAATTCCTGGACCACGAGGAGTGCTGGGTACTGTTCCTGAACAAGGCCCACTATGTTGTACGCAAACAGCGGATGACTACCGGAGGGGCGGATTCGACGGTAATTGACGTAAAGCAGATAGCCCGTCTTTCACTGGATCTTCGCGCTCACTCGATTGTTCTGGTGCACAACCACCCAAGCGGGAACGCCCACCCGAGCAAGGCCGACACCGAATATACACGGCTGCTGCACGATGCTGTGGGGAGTCTGGACATTGATCTGCTGGACCACGTGATTGTGTGCGAGCGGGAGTTCTATTCCTTTGCCGAAGACAGCATTATACCCTCTACAGCATAGCCAGACCGCGATGTTGCGCAAAACGCGAGTGACTCGCGTCCGTGCAACATTCACTTTTTGCGGGAGGAGGGGCGGCAGATGAGGCTGATGTCAAAGCCCTCGAAACGGTAGCCGCGCCATCGGCGTCCACGGAAGTATTTTTCGAGAAGGGCGATGGCGTTGTCGTCCTGAATCTCCAGGAAATTATGATTCACCCTGTCGTACAGATGGATATGGGGGCGGGTGTTCACGTCGAAGTACAGCTTGTTGTTGCGGCTCATCCGCTGAGAGTAAATCCCCATCTTCGAAAGCCAGTTCAGAGTATTGTACACCGAGGCTTCGGATATGGCGGCCAGGCCCCGTTCACGAATGTGAGCGCACAACTGCTCTGCGCTGGCGTGCCCGAGTTCAATGATAGCCTGATGCACGGCAACCCTCTGACGGGTAGCCTTAAATCCTTTGTCGTTGAGGACTGCCTTGAACTTGATCAAATCCAGCATAGGGCAGATGGGTTAATCCTGAACGAGACGGCACAGCAGAGTAGCCTGAGTGCAGGAGACAACCTCGACGGTCACATAGTCTCCGCTCTTGTGGGAAGCATCCTCCCAGACACACATTTTGTTGTTGGAGGCACGCCCGCAGAGTTGCGGAACTCCCGATGCCGACTGCCCTTTCTTCGAAGGCCCTTCGACAAGAACTTCGAAACGCTTGCCCACATCGGCCTTATAGGCCTCGAGACTCTTGCGGTTCTGCAGGCTGATGATTTCCTCGAGACGGCGGATTTTAACGTCGAGCGGAACGTCGTCGGGGTACTTTTTTGCGGCAAGGGTGCCCGGCCGTTCGGAGTAGTAGAACATAAAGGCGGTATCGAAGCCCACCTCGTCGAACAGCGACAGAGTCTGACGGTGGTCCTCCTCGGTTTCAGAGCAGAATCCGGCAATCACGTCGGTCGTAAGCGAGCAGCCCGGAACCATCGTCCTGATGGCCCGGACCCTGTCCAGATACCATTCGCGGGTGTAGCGGCGGCGCATTTTTTCGAGGATACGGTTGCTGCCGCTCTGCACCGGAAGATGGATATGCCGGCACACGTTGGAATGAGCGGCCATCACCGCAAGCAGCTCGTCGGAGATATCCTGCGGGTTTGAGGTCGAGAAGCGGACGCGAAGCAGCGGAGAAACCTGCGCAACCATCTGCACGAGAGCGGCAAAGGAAACGGTAGAGCCGTCGGCGGAGGTCCATCGGTACGAATCTACATTCTGCCCCAGCAGCGTAACCTCGCGGAAGCCGTTTTCGAAGCACTCGCAGGCCTCGCGGACTATGCTGCGGGCTGGGCGGCTGCGCTCGACCCCGCGGGTGTAAGGTACTACGCAGTAAGAACATACGTTGTTGCAGCCGCGCATAATGGAGATAAATGCGCTCACTCCGTTCGCCGATGATCGCAGCGGCCGGATGTCGTGGTAGGTCTCGGTGCGGGAAAGTTCGGTGTTTATGGCAGGGGCGCCGGAGAGGGCCCGGTCGATAAGCTGCGGAAGGGAACGGTAGGAATCCGGGCCCGCAACGATATCGACCTTAAGGGTAGCGAGCAGCTCTTCCTTCATCCGCTCGGCCATACAGCCCAGGATCCCGACGACCACCCCGGGCCTGGATTTGCGCTGCAGGTTGAACTGCTCGATGCGCCCGAGAATACGCTGCTCGGCGTTGTCCCGCACCGAACAGGTATTGGCCAGGATGACATCGGCACGATTTATGTCATCGGTCTTTTCATATCCGTGAGCGGCCAGGATGGAAAACACAACCTCGGTGTCGCTCACGTTCATCTGGCAGCCGTACGTCTCGATATAAACTTTACGCATAGGCTGCAAAGATAGATAAATTTCTTATCTTTGTAATAATGAAAAAGCATTCAGCATTACTTGCAGCAGGGCTTTTCCTGCTTAATATCAGCCTGATGGGGCAGACTCCCCAGGACAGCCTTGCCACTCACAAGGTTTTTGAGCAGATGCCCGGGAGCATCTCCATAGACCAGCCCGCGGACGTTGCACGCCAGTTCCCTAAACACGTAGGCGTGGCGTCGGGCCGGAACCCCCAGGCATCGAGTTTCTGTATAAGGATTTACTCCAACAGCGGGCAGCACGCGCGCAACGATTCCGCTAAGGCTCTCGCCCGATTCCAGGAAGCATTTCCCGAAATTTCTGTGACCAGGACCTACAACAGCCCTTATTTTATGGTTTCCGCCGGGGAGTTCGGCACGCGACGGGAGGCCGAGGAATTCCTGAAGGGCGTGAGGGAAATCTTTCCAAGCGCATATATAATCCGCAAGTAAGATGCTCAAAACAAGCCTCGAACTCAAACAGCAGCAGAAACTGAGTCCCATTCAGATTCAGACCATCAAGCTCATAGAGATGCCTGTCCAGGATTTGGAACAGCGTATCCGCAAAGAGCTTGAGGAGAACCCTGTGCTGGACGACACCCCCGAACCGGGGAAAGACGGAGACGAGGAGGTTAAGGACATCTCCATCGAGGACCTGAAGGAAGACGACTACATACCTTCATACAAGACCAGGGTCAACAACTGGGGGAAAGACGAAAGGCCCGAATACAGCCCTTTCTCGGTAAAGGAGAGTTTTACCCAAAGCCTGATGGAACAGCTTGGGTTCCGCAATCTCGATGAGCAGGACCACAGTATCGCCGCCTTCATAATAGGGAGTTTGGACGATGACGGCTATCTGCGGCGCGACCTTGAGTCCCTTGTAGATGACCTCGCATTTCGAGCCGGAATAGAAACCGACTCCGCTCGGGTCGAGCAGTTGTTAGGGGTAATTCAGGAATTCGAACCTGCCGGAGTGGGGGCGCGCAACCTGCAGGAATGTCTGCTTCTGCAACTCAAGGCCGGTACCCAGACCGAGGCTACGGTGCTCGCCCGCAAAATCCTGAGCGAACAGTTCGAGGCTTTCTCGAACCGTCATTTTCAAAAGATAATGTCGCGCCTCGGCATAAGCGAACAGCAGCTCAAGGCCGCAATCGACCGCATAGTAAAGTTGAATCCGTCGCCCGGAGGGCAGATAGACGACAGTTACACCGACCAGGCGCAGCAGGTAGTGCCGGACTTCATTCTTGAAGACCGGGGCGGAGAGTTGAAGATTTCTATGCCCCGCTCGACGGTGCCCGAGCTGCGGATAAACAGGAAATACGCGCAGATGCTTCTGGATGCGAAGGGCTCCGGGGAGCGGGCGCAGAAGGAGGCGGCTACCTTCGTGAAGCAGAAGATGGATATGGCGAAGTGGTTCGTAGAGGCGCTCAAGCAGCGGCACAACACTCTGGAGAAGACGATGAATGCCATACTGGAGTACCAATACGACTATTTTGTCGACGGCGACGAGGCTCATCTCAAGCCGATGGTTCTGAAGGATATTGCGCAACGCACCGGCTTTGATATCAGCACCATTTCCAGAGTGGTGAACAGCAAGTACATAGAGACTCATTTCGGGATTTTTCCCCTCAAATACTTCTTCTCCGAAGGCCTGGAGAACTCCGAGGGTGAAGAAGTCTCCACCAGGGAACTTAAGAAGGCCTTGCAGGAGTGTGTCAATGCAGAAGACAAGAAAAAGCCCCTGACCGACGAGCAGCTTGTAGTGGAGATGTCCAAGCGCGGCTACAAGGTTGCCCGCCGCACTATAGCCAAATACCGCAGCCAGCTTGGAATTCCCCTCGCCCGCTGGCGCAAAGAGCTATAGTGACTTGTCACTCAGAGACTTCTGATTTCTATCTCGGTCAGGCCGGTCAACTCGACAATGAGGTTGATGTTGATTCCTTTGGAAAGCATTCCCTTGGCAAGCTCTGCCTTGGCTTCTGCCCGGCCCTCTGCCCGGCCTTCTGCTAGACCTACTGTCTTGCCTTTCGCAAGGCCTTCTGCAAGACCTTCTGCTTTGCCCTCTGCTAGACCTTCCGCTTTGCCCTCCGCCCGGCCTTCCTGGCGGGCGAACTCTTTCTGATTGATGATGTCGCGCTCTGTGGTCATATCCTTGATGTATTGTTCCCTTTCCTTGCCGGGAAGAGCCTCCACCTCCGCCACGTCGAACAGCCTCCTGAACACCTCTGCCTGCAACTCTGACGGACGCTCGAGGAACTTCCCCATATTCAGCAGACAAAAGTACCACTTTTCCTTGTCATTTTCAAGCTC
>JAGHTF010000019.1 GCA_018065485.1 Candidatus Cryptobacteroides fimicaballi
CACCCAGTCCAACCCCTGCCCCTGAACCCGCCCCCTCCCCCGAGCCTGCTGCTGAAGTCTCCGAACCCTCCGACAGTGCTTCCGTCGCCGACAGCACTGCAATTGAGACCGGTGCTCCAGTTGCCGACAGTACTGCAACCGAGGTAAATGTTCCCGTTGCCGACAGCACTGCAACGACCGACAGTGTTTCCGTCGCCGACAGCACTCTTGCCGAACTGCCGGCCATGTCTCCCGAGGATTTGGAAAAAGCCCGGGCCGACTCCATTGCCGCAGCTGTCCGGGACAGTGCCGACGTGGGTTTTGTTCACGCCACAGGTAACGTACGTGTATTCCGCTCCGATATGCAGATGCGCTGCGATTCTATGGAATACAATGCTCTGGACAGCATCGCGCGATTCTTCGTCGATCCCGTTATATGGAACGAAGGAAACCGTCAATACACGTCGGACAGTATGTTTGTGCTCATCAAGAACGAGGCGGTGGACAGGGCTAATCTGCGTTCCAATGCAATGATTATCACTCAGGAAGACAGTATCTGCTTTGACCAGATAAAATCCACGGAAGTTATGGCCTTCTTCAACGAAGAGAGCGAGCTTACCCGTTTCGATGCTATGGGAACTGCAAAGGCCGTATTCTATCTTGAGGAAAACGGGGCTCTCGCCACCGTTAATGTGGTTGACTCTAAGATTCTGAGCGGCGATTTCAAGAATGGCGAGATAGACAGAATTACGTATTTCGACGCCCCAAAGAACGATGCCTATCCTACGGTACAGCTTCCTGAGGAACTCAAGCGTCTGAAAGGTTTCAACTGGCAACCCGAAAGACGGCCTGCCAGCAAGTACGACATTACTCATCTGGTTGTAAAACCGAATGAGATGGACGCCTATTCGTCTCATCCCAAGCCGTTTTTTAGATATACAAAGAAATATTTCCCCGGGGGCATAGAAAAAATTGCCGCTGACCTTCAGGAAGCCCGTCGCAGAAGGGCAGAGGAACAAAAACTTCGCGATTCTCTTGCCGTTGCCGATACCCTTTCTCCTGCCGACAGCCTGTTGCCTTCGGTGACGGACTCTATAGCCGTTGCTGTACAGGATTCATCGGCCGTAGGCCTCAAACCGGTAAGCGATTCTTTGGCGGTATCGGATTCAACCAAGGCCCCGTCCGATTCTACCCTCTCAATAAAGGAAGAGGAAAAAATCTCTGCCGCGGAGCAGAAGCGACTGGAGCGTGAAGCTGCAAGAAAGGCAAAATGGGATGAACTGGACCGAAGGGATGCCGCCAGAGCCGAGGCAAAGCGGCAGAAGGAACTTGCCCAGAAGCGAAAGAAGACCCTTAAGGCTCTGCTCCGTCAGCGTGAGCAGGACATAAGGGATGCGAAAAAACTGAAACGATATATAGAGTATTACGAGAAACAAAAAGCAAGGAGGAATAAAAATGGAGAAACTGTTGAATAGATTCCTGCGCTATGTCGCAGTGGACACCCAGTCAAACGAGGAATCCGAAAGCCAGCCGTCTGCGGCAAAGGAACTCGATCTTTTGAAATTGCTTTGCGACGAGCTTAACGCGATGGGAGTCAAGGCCACCCTCGACGAGTGGGGCTATGTTATGGCATCTATCCCTTCCAATATCGGGGGAAAAGTTCCTGCAATAGGATTCATCGCGCACGTCGATACTTCTCCGGATGCTTCGGGAAAGGATATCAAGCCTCAGATTATCGAGAATTACGACGGCACCGATATTGCTCTCAAGGGAGTTCCCGGATTATTCCTTTCACCTTCGCAGTTTCCGGAATTGCTCGGATTCAAGGGAAAAACACTGATTACCACCGACGGTACAACCCTTCTGGGTGCCGACGACAAGGCCGGCGTCGCTGAAATTATGGATGCCGTTCAGTATATAGTCGGACACCCGGAGTTTAAACACGGTGACATTAAGATAGGTTTTACTCCCGACGAGGAAATAGGCCGCGGAGTTGTAAAATTTGACGTTGAACGCTTTGGCGCCGACTACGGTTACACGATGGACGGCGGAGCCGAGGGCGAGCTGGAGTATGAGAATTTCAATGCCGCATCGGCAAGTATCCGCATACAGGGCTGCAACGTTCATCCCGGCTATGCGAAGAACAAGATGCTGAATGCAATTCACGTAGCTACCGAGTTCGATGCTCTGCTGCCTTCGCAGCAGCGGCCGGAGCACACTCAGGACTACGAGGGTTTCTTCCATCTCATAGGAGTAAAAGGCTCCGTGGAGTGCGCCGAGCTTACCTATATAATAAGGGATCACGACAGGGCAAAATTCGAGCGGAAGAAGGAGCAGATTCTCGCCTGCGCAAGTTTCCTGAACGCGCGTTACGGCGATGGGACCGTTACCGCTACAGTAAAGGACCAGTACTACAATATGAGGGAGCAGGTAGAACCTCACTATCACGTTGTGGAGAAGGCTGTGAAGGCTATGGAAATGGCGGGAATCAAACCCCGGATCCAGCCTATCCGAGGCGGTACCGACGGTGCCAACCTTTCATTCAGGGGACTTCCCTGTCCCAACATCTTTGCAGGAGGATTCAATTTCCACGGAAAGATGGAGTGGGTTCCTCTGGAGTCTATGGAAAAGGCTTCGGAAGTAATTCTTAACATAATCCGTTTATATGCCGAGTAAACCTATGGAAAAGAACAAGATAGCTCTCCCCGAAAACGCGCATCGCCCCCTTGCCGAAGGAGAGGAGTACAAACCTTTGATGGGAGCGGACAAGTCTCCCAGGGAAGTGACGGCCTATTCCGTTACGATGGGCGTCATAATGGCCATAATATTTTCGGCTGCGGCCGCCTACCTTGGATTGAAGGTGGGGCAGGTGTTCGAAGCCGCCATCCCCATTGCCATCCTGGCCGTAGGAATCACGGGAGCTCTCGGAAAGAAGGGCGGGTTGGGCCAGAATGTCATAATTCAAAGCATCGGAGCCTGTTCGGGCGTAATTGTAGCCGGTGCTATCTTCACTCTTCCGGCAATCTATATACTCGGGCTGAATGTCAGTTTCTGGCATATGTTCCTCTCTTCGCTACTGGGTGGAGTACTGGGAATCCTGTTCCTCATCCCTTTCCGCAAGTATTTCGTTAAGGAGATGCACGGGAAATACCCCTTCCCCGAGGCTACTGCCACCACTCAGGTGCTGGTTAGCGGCGAGGCCGGAGGGAAAGGAGCCAAAACCCTGCTGGTGAGCGGTCTCATTGGCGGTATTTACGATTTCTGCGTTGCTACCTTCGGTTCGTGGGCCGAGACCCTGAGCACTACCGTAATGCACTGGGGGCAGGTGGTGGCCGACAAGGCCAAGCTTGTACTCAAGCTGAATACCGGTGCCGCCGTGCTTGGCCTGGGATACATCATCGGACTCAGGTATGCGCTGGTAATCTGCTGCGGTTCGTTCCTGGTATGGCTGGTAATCATCCCCCTGATTAATCTTATCTGGGGAGGGCAGATTATCGACCTTATGGGAACCGGTATTGCCCAGACGGTATCGCAGATGGCTCCTGAGCAGATTTTCAAGGAGTATGCCCGCCATATAGGAATCGGTGGAATAGCTACCGCCGGAATCATCGGCATAATCAAAAGCTCCGGTGTAATAAAGAGCGCCGTCGGGCTTGCGGTGTCGGAATTCGGGCACAAGGGAGGAGCGGCACAATCGGCCGGAGGCGAAAGAACTCAGAGAGACCTTTCGATGAAGATTGTCGTTACCTCTATTATTATAGCGCTGCTGGCGGTGTTTTGCTTCTTTGCTTTCGGAGGGATTGTAGACAACGTCTGGCAGGCTCTGATAGGAGTGCTGATTGTAACCGTCATTGCTTTCCTGTTTACTACCGTTGCCGCCAATGCCATTGCTATCGTGGGTTCGAATCCGGTGAGCGGGATGACAATTATGACCCTTATAATTACTGCCCTGGTGCTGGTAGCCGTAGGACTTAAGGGAAATGCCGGAATGGTAGCCGCAATGGTGATAGGCGGAGTGGTTTGCACTGCCTTGTCGATGGCCGGCGGACTCATAACCGACTTCAAGATAGGCTACTGGATTGGGACTACCCCTGCAAAGCAGGAAGGATGGAAGTTCCTCGGAACCCTGGTGGCCGCCGCAACCGTGGGCGGAGTTATGATGGTGCTCAACAAAACTTACGGATTTACGGGCGACGGAGCTCTGGTAGCGCCTCAGGCCAATGCTATGGCCGCTGTCATCAAGCCTATGATGAACGGAGGAAACGCTCCCTGGCTGCTTTACGGGATAGGTGCGCTGATTGCCGTAATACTCAATTTCTGTAAGGTTCCTGCGCTGGCATTCTGCCTGGGAATGTTCATTCCCATAGATCTTAACCTGCCGCTGCTGCTGGGTGGAGCCATATCGTGGTTCGTCGGGTCCCGCAGCAAGGACGCCGAGGTAAATCGCGAGCGCACCGAGAAGGGAACGCTCATCGCGAGCGGATTTATTGCCGGCGGTGCCTTGATGGGTGTGGTATCGGCAATTCTTAAATTTGCAGGCTGTGATTTCTGGCTTACAAAATGGAATACTCCTCTTGCCGGAGGGGCCGCTCCCGCCGAAATCATTGCAATTATCCCTCTATTAGGCATTTGCGCGTATATGACGTTGGCATCCCTGAAAAAGGATAAGTGAAATTTTTAAAAAAAGTTGCAGAAAAATTTGTAGGTTAAAAAAAAAATGCCTACCTTTGCAACCCTTTCGCGCTACGGCGCAAGGCATTCTTTGAGATATTTTTGGTTTAATCGAGTGAAACGACGAGTGAGAGCGTGAGCAACCTGGCGGTTGTGACCGGTCGAGCGAGGAAGTTGAGCGAAGAGAAAAGCAAAAAGATCCAAAGAGAAAAGTTCTTTGAAGTATTGAAAGAGATAACGAGGTAAAAAAGTTAAAGAAATTAGTCTGATAACAATTACAAAAGTTTTTTTGTGAACGTTAGGGATACAATTT
>JAGHTF010000059.1 GCA_018065485.1 Candidatus Cryptobacteroides fimicaballi
CTTTTCTACAATACCCTTTACAGTTCTCTGAAGTGGGAAGATGACAGGAAAGCGCTGTATGACGATGCCCTCCAGCACGGATTGGTGTATATGAAACAGTCCGGAGCGTTTTACCAGGTGATAGATGACTGATATGAAAGTATTCGAATTGTTCAACAAAATAGAGTTTGTTTCCATCATTCCAAAGCTTGTAAAGTTCGACCATAATAGCAAGCAATGTCTTGATGCCTACAAGAAGGCTTACGATATCCTGAGGGGAATGACTCCTCAGGATACGGAAGAGACAATGCCTGTCGAATGGATGAAACCGCTTGGACAGGCTCCTTACATAAAGGTCAAGAACTGCGAAGGTGATTTCTGGGAAAAGAACCTCGGTGGAGATTCCGACGCAAAGTGACACTGTGTCCGATTTAAAGTGACCCCACAGGGGGTCAGTTTCGACCGGAATTCGGGGGTCAATTTCGTTCGGATTTTCCAAATCAAACCCGTGGACGAAAATTATGGAAATCCCGTCCACGCAGACCCCTTGTGTAGCGCGTATAAACAATTTCTGTGTGTACCACCCCGGTTTGGTGATGGGGTTGTACACGGCGCCCCTCTACAATCCTTTGGCAATGCGGCCGTGCTGCATAACGAAGCGGAGGTCGCAGTCGTCGTTGTAAATGCAGATGTCGGCATCCTTGCCGGGAATGAGGGAGCCTTTGATCCGGTCGATTCCCATAATGCGGGCGGGGGTCTCGGAACTCATCCTGATTGCATCGGCAAAAGGAATTCCGGCAATCTTCACGGCCGTCTTTATGAGACGGTCCATTGTGGCTATGCTGCCGGCGAGGGCCGAGCGGTCCGAAAGCTTGCAGACTCCGTCTTCGATGATTACGCGGGGGTCGAATACGTAGCTGCTGTCGGAAGCCGAGCAGGCCAGAGCATCGGTAATGAGAGCTGTTCTCTCCACGCCTTTTACCTGATAAATCATCCTGAGGATGGTGGGAGGCACGTGAATGCCGTCGGTAATCATCTCCACTGTCATCTGAGGAATGGCATATACGCTCTCGACAGTGCCCTCGTGCTTGAACTCCCTTACGTTGTGGGCAAGGGTCATAGCATTGTAGAAATGGGTGGCGTGGGTGTAGCCTGCATCGAAGGCTTTCTTAACGTCTTCATATTCGGCATTGGTGTGGGCGATGGCGGCAACTACGCCGTGCTCGCGCAGGCAACGCCCGAATTCCTCGGTTCCGGGAAGTTCGGGAGCTGAATCCCAGCGTTTGATGCTCTTTGTGCTCTCGAGAATCATTTCATAGTCCTTCCTGATGGGAGGGGTGATGTATTCGGGAATCTGCGCTCCGGCCTTCTTGGGGTTGAAATAGGGCCCTTCGAGGTGCAGGCCCATAACGGGGCTGTCCGGGGTCATCATCTGCTCGCAGGTGCGGGCGGCATCCAGAATCATCTGTACCGAAGATGAGCTCAATGTGGGGTAGATGGCTGTGGTTCCGTGCATAAGGTGAGACTCTACGGCTACCTTGAAGGCCTCGGGAGTCCCTTCCATATAGTCTCTTCCGCCGCCGCCGTGAATGTGGAGGTCGATTCCTCCGGGCACGACGTTGAGGCCGCCGGCGTCGATGGTCTGCGCTCCGTCGATTTCAATGCTGTCGGTTGTGATTTGGGAAATTCTGCCGTTCTCTACGATTACCGTGGCGCCTTTTTTGACTCCGGCAGGAGTATAGACGTTTCCGCCTGTGATTTTTATGATTTCTGACATTTGTCTTAAACTTTGTTTGATTGTGTAAAATTAGTAATTTTGTAGGACATATCGAACATAAATCACACTTAATATGAAACTTATCATTAAAGAAAACAGCGCCAACGGTTCATTGTGGGCTGCCCGTCACATTGCAGAAAAAATCAACGCCAAGGCAAAAGTGAGCGACAAACCTTTCGTACTCGGTTTGTGCACAGGTTCAACCCCCATCGAGACTTATGCAGAACTTGCCAGAATGGTCAAGGCCGGAGAGGTTTCTTTCAAGAATGTCATATCCTTCAATATGGATGAATACGTAGGACTTCCCGAGTCTCACCCCGAGAGCTACCACTCCTTTATGCACAGGAACCTGTTCGACCATATCGATGAACCCGCTGAAAATATCCATATTCTCAACGGAAATGCCAAGGACCTCGATGCAGAGTGCGAGGCTTATGAGAAAGCCATCGTAGAGGCAGGCGGATTCGACCTGTTCCTCGGCGGAATCGGAGAAGACGGTCACATTGCCTTCAACGAGCCTTTCTCTCCTCTTACCTCCCGTACCCGTGTGGTAACCCTGACCGAGGATACCCGCATCGTGAACTCCCGCTTCTTCGGCGGAGATATGAACCTTGTTCCCAAGCAGGCTCTCTCGGTAGGAGTTGCCACCGTAACCGATTCCAAGGAAGTTGTCATTCTTGCGTTCGGTCCCAAGAAGGCCCGCGCAATCCACGACGCCGTTGAGGGAGCATACAGCCATATGTGCACCGTATCTGCGCTTCAGAATCATCAGAACGGAATCATTGTT
This sequence comes from Candidatus Cryptobacteroides fimicaballi, assembly GCA_018065485.1. Classification (GTDB taxonomy): domain Bacteria; phylum Bacteroidota; class Bacteroidia; order Bacteroidales; family UBA932; genus Cryptobacteroides; species Cryptobacteroides fimicaballi. The sequence goes on from JAGHTF010000059.1 coordinate 2,544, forward strand.
TGCGATGAGGCGGCAGTGGGCGAGATAAAGGTAAATTCCTACAAGTATTTCAAAGCTGTCGAACTGGCAGAGAAACTTTAATCGAACCGGCCTATGAACAGTTTCGGTAGAATATTCAGGGTTTCCATCTTCGGCGAATCGCACGGGCCTGTAGTGGGTGCGGTGATTGACGGTGTACCCGAGGGTATCGGACTGTGCGAGGCCGATTTTACCGCTGACCTTGCGCGCCGGCGCGCCGGGGAGACAGGAACCACCGCCCGCAGGGAGGAGGACATTCCCCGTATTGTCAGCGGAGTATATGACGGCCATACCACCGGGGCGCCGCTGTGCATCGTTTTCGACAACAACGACACACGCCCCGGCGACTATGAGCTGTTCGACGCTATGCCCCGCCCCGGCCACGCCGACTATGTGGCTGCTGTAAAGTGGGACTGGGCGAACGACCCTCGCGGCGGAGGGCACTTTTCCGGCAGGCTCACCCTTCCGGTCGTAGCCGCCGGAGTGATTGCAAAAAAGGTTCTGTCGGATCTCCGGTTCGACGCCCATCTGACCGAAATAGGCGGCTGCACCGATCCCGACCGCTGGGAAGGGCTTATAAATGAGGTTATGCAGGAGGGCGATTCCCTCGGAGGAATAATCGACTGTACGGTGGACGGAATGCCCATCGGCCTTGGAGAACCATTCTGGGACAGTTTGGAGTCGATGGTGAGTCACGCCGTTTTCTCTATCCCCGGAATTAGGGGGATTGAGTTTGGCGACGGATTCCGCGCAGCTGCAATGAAGGGTTCCGAGCACAACGATCCGTTCGGCCCCGACGGCCCTCTCAAGAACGGAAGCGGCGGAGTGAACGGAGGCATAAGCAACGGGGCTCCCCTGCATTTCAGGGTAGCCGTAAAGCCGACCTCAAGTATTTCCAAACCCCAGCAGACCTGGGATTATTCGAAAAACCAGCCGGGCGCACTGTCTGTAAAGGGCCGTCACGATGCGTGCTTTGCCCGCCGCGTTCCGGTGATAGTCGAGGCAATGACAGCCATTGTCCTTGCCGACCTGGTATAATTCAGAAGAAGAGAATGCATAACAGGATTCATATTCCGAACCTGCAAGCCATAGACAGGGCGGCGGAGAAATTTCTCGAAAAGACCCGCGGAAACAGCGTAATCGCATTCTATGCTCCTATGGGGGCCGGAAAGACCACATTCACGTCGGCCATATGCAGGGTTCTGGGCGTGAGGGAAGATGCCGTAAGTTCTCCCACATTCGCCATAGTCAACGAATATATGAGCGGGGCGGGGGAGCCGGTCTATCATTTCGATTTTTACCGTATCGACAACATAGCCGAGGCTCTGGACATAGGGTTTTACGATTATGCCGACAGCGGGAATCTCTGCCTTATAGAATGGCCCGAGAAAATAGAACAGATTCTTCCCGGAGATACGCTCCGTGTGCATATCTGCGTGGAACCGGACGGCTCCCGCGTGGTTGAGTGGTGAAAAAAGTCGGGGTGACACGACTCGAACGTGCGACCCTCTGCTCCCAAAGCAGATGCGCTACCAACTGCGCCACACCCCGGATCTCTTGAAAAGAGGACTGCAAAGATACTCCCGATTGACAAAAAATCAAAATTTCCTCGATTATTCGTATATTTGGGTGATATGATATTGGAAGCTACAGACATTCACAAGAGTTTCGGCAGCGTGGAAGTTCTCAAGGGAGTTGACCTTAAGGTCCAAAAGGGCGAAGTCGTTGCCATAACCGGGGCATCCGGAGCGGGAAAAACCACTTTGCTGCAAATTCTGGGAACGCTCTCGAGACCGGGCGGCGGTTCTCTGCAGATAGAGGGTAGGGACGTTCTTAAACTTAAGGATGACGCTCTTGCATCTTTCCGTGGAAAGAGAATCGGGTTTGTGTTCCAGGCCCATCATCTTCTGCCGGAATTCACTGCATTGGAGAATGTAATGATTCCTGCGCTTATTGCGGGAACCGGTCGCAGGGAGGCTCAGGCAAAGGCGGCGGAACTTCTGAAGGTTCTCGGCCTTTCCCACAGGGAGGCACACAAACCTTCCGAACTGTCCGGAGGAGAGCAGCAAAGAGTTGCAATAGCCCGCGCGCTCATCAATGACCCGGCGGTGCTGTTCGCCGACGAGCCTACCGGGAATCTGGATTCGGTTACCAAGCAGGAGATACACAGGCTTTTCTTCGATTTACGGGAGCGGACGGGCCAGACCATAATAATCGTAACGCACGATCCGGAGCTGGCTGCGCTTTGCGACCGTACTCTAAAAATGAAGGACGGCAGTTTTGTATAAAATTCCCGGAGATGAGCGATATTTTCAGGTTCAGGAGATTCAGTGTCCGCAATTCGGCTTCGGCAATGAAGCTCGGTACCGATTCGGTCCTTCTGGGGGCCGCTATGAGCCTTGAAAGCGGCGACCGGACCTTGCTCGACGTTGGCTGCGGTACGGGAGTGATAGCGCTTTTTGCTGCGCAGAGGCTGTCTGAGCTCGGGCCTGCCGATGATTCCGGTTTCCGTATAACGGCAATAGATACCGATGCTCCGTCGGTCGAAGAAGCGTCCCTGAATTTCCGGGAGTCGGAGTGGAGCGCCCATCTGCAGGCAAAACTGTGCGCCCTGCAGGATTTCCGTCCCGATGAAAGGTTCGACTGCATCTTCTCGAACCCTCCGTTCTTTGAGCAGTCGCTCCGCAACCCCGACGAACGGGAAAGCCGGGCCCGGCACACCGATACCCTGTCCTACCGGGACCTCTGCGGCTTCGCGCAGGAATATCTCTCGCCCCGGGGCCGCTTGTCGGTAATCCTCCCGTCCTCAACTTTACTGCAGCTCCGCCGCTGCGCCGCTTCCTTTTCGCTTTCCCCGTTCAGGATAGTGAGCATCAGATCCCGGGCGGGCAAACCGGTCTCCCGTATCATCGCCGAATTCACTCGGGAGCGGGCGGTCGGGATGAACCCCCTTGTGGAGGAGGAAATGACGGTGGAACCCAATCCGTTGACTCAGAAATATTATCTTTAACCCATAAGAAATGAAAACATTAAGAACAGCGATTTTATTTGCGGCAATGTTTCTGCCGCTTGCCCTTAACGCTCAAAATGTAAAGGAGTCTCTCGAATGGACCGACCTCAAGAATGGGATTCAGACTGCATACTTCCAGGGAGAACTCTGGGGGGAACCGCGGTACATAGCGATAGTCAAATACAACCCCAAAGCGTATTCGACGCAGGTGCTCGACGCGCAGAGAGACCAATGCGGCCCTACCGATGTGCTCGCTAAAAGAATCGGTGCAAAAGGCGCGGTAAATGCCGGTTATTTCAATATGAGGGAGCTTACTCCCGTTACCGACGTTTCGATAGACGGAAAGGTTCTGGGACGCAGGTCTAAAGGAGAAGCGTTCCGTACCGACGGAATGGTTGTCATTAAGGACAGGAAAGGCCACAAGGTAAGCATCGAGCGTCGCGAGGATGCCACAATCGATGCCGTTATGGCAAAATCACACGCAGTGATTTCGGCAGGCCCGCTGCTCCTTAAGGACGGTGTAAACCAGCCCAAACCCGACGAGGGAGGTTTTGCTACGGGAACCCACAACCGCAGTGTGATAGGAATCGACTACGAGGGCAACATCTGGTATATGGCAGTGGACGGCCGTTTCCCCGGCATCTGTACCGGAATGAGCATCGCCGACCTTACCAGGTTGTGCAGGGAACTGGGCCTGAGGGATGCCTTGAATCTGGACGGTGGCGGTTCCACTACGGTCTGGACATCGGTTCAGGGAACTCTGAATCATCCCAGCGACAACCGCCGCTTCGACCGTGAAGGCCTGCGGAAGGTGCCTAATATCATTTACTTCAAATAGGAAAGCTAGTCCAGTTTGAGGACTGCCATAAAAGCAGACTGGGGGACTTGAACGGTGCCGATCTGGCGCATCCGCTTCTTGCCCTCCTTCTGTTTTTCAAGGAGTTTGCGCTTTCGGGTAACGTCGCCGCCGTAGCATTTGGCGGTAACGTCCTTGCGAACCTGCTTTACGGTCTCGCGGGCAATGATTTTTGCTCCTATAGCCGCCTGTATGGGAATGTCGAACTGCTGACGGGGGATCAGGTCCTTGAGCTTGACACACATCTTGCGTCCGAAGTCATAGGCGTTGTCCTCGTGAATGAGGGTGCTCAGCGCATCGGCCGGTTCTCCGTTCAGAAGAATATCCAGTTTTACAAGCTTTGCATTCCTGAAGCCGGTGAGGTGGTAGTCGAACGATGCGTATCCCTTGGAAATGCTCTTGAGCTTGTCATAAAAGTCGAACACTATCTCGCTCAAGGGCATATCGTAGTTGAGTTCCACGCGGTCGGCCGTAATGTAATGCTGGCTGGTGAGTATGCCCCTCTTGTCCAGGCATAGCTTCATTATGGGGCCGAAGAACTCGGCCTTGGAAATGATTTGCGCTCTTATGAAAGGCTCTTCGATATGGTCTATGAGAGTGGGAGCCGGTAGCCCGGACGGATTGTGCACGTCCAGGATGTCTCCCTGGGTGGTGTAAACTTTATACGAAACGTTGGGTACCGTGGTAATCACGTCCATATCAAATTCGCGGAACAGACGCTCCTGAACAATCTCCAGATGCAGCAGCCCAAGGAATCCGCAGCGGAATCCGGAGCCCAGGGCGAGGGAACTCTCGGGTTCATATACAAATGAAGCGTCGTTGAGCTGGAACTTTTCCAGAACGGTACGCAGTTCTTCGAACTTGTCGGCCTGCACCGGATACATACCGGCGAATACCATAGGCTTAACCTCCTCGAATCCCGCGATTGCGGTGCTGCAGGGGTTGTCGACGTGCGTTATTGTGTCGCCGACCTTTACGTCGGCCGCATTCTTGATACCCGAAATAATATATCCTACGTCGCCGCAACCGGTTTCCGTTCCCGGGATCAGTTTCATCTTGAGAATTCCTATCTCCTCGGCCTCATAGTCCATTCCCGTGTGGAAGAATTTGACTTTGTCGCCCTTGCGGATGCTTCCGTTCTTAATCTTGAAGTAGGCGATGATGCCCCTGAACGGGGTGAAGACAGAGTCGAAGATACGGGCCTGAAGTGGAGCGTCGGGGTCGCCCTGCGGGGCGGGAATCTTTTCCACGATGGCATCCAGAATCGGTGCGACTCCCTCTCCGGTGCGGGCCGAAACGCGGAAAATGTCGTCGGGGTCGCAGCCTATGAGGTCAACGATCTGGTCGGCCACCACGTCGGGCTGGGCCGAATCCATATCTATCTTGTTGAGAATGGGGATAATCTCCAGTCCGTGGTCAATCGCAAGGTACAGGTTGGAAATGGTCTGGGCCTGAACGCCCTGGCTGGCATCCACAACCAGCAAGGCACCTTCGCAGGAGGCGATGCTGCGGGACACTTCGTAACTGAAATCGACGTGGCCCGGAGTATCGATGAGGTTCAGACGGTAGTCCTCTCCCTTATAGGTGTATTTCATCTGGATTGCGTGGCTCTTTATGGTAATGCCTTTTTCCTTTTCCAGATCCATATCGTCCAGCACCTGATTTTCCATATCTCTCTGGGCCAGAGTGCCGGTTAGTTCCAGCAGACGGTCGGCCAGGGTACTTTTACCGTGGTCGATATGCGCGATGATGCAGAAGTTGCGGATGTGTTTCATCGAATGTTAGATTTTCTTTCTGGCGATTGCTTTAACCGCTGCCGCGACAATATGATCCGAATCCATTCCGTAAAGTTTGAAAAGTCCCGAGGGAGAGCCCGACTGGCCGAAGCGGTCTCCTCCGTTAATGAACTCCATAGGAGCCTGTCCGGCCAGAGCTGCGGCAATGGCCTCACCCAAACCGCCTGCGGCATTGTGCTCCTCAGCAACTACGACAGCTCCGGTTTTCGATACCGAAGCTCTGAGGGCCGCAACGTCGAGAGGTTTTATGGTGGCGATATTCAGGACTTCCGCATTGATTCCCTGCGCTTCCAGCGCCTCGGCGGCCTGCAGCGCTTCCCATACAAGGTGTCCGTATGCGGCAATGGTAACGTCCTTACCGGGATTCATTACGTATATTTTGCCGATTTCGAACGGCTCGTCCGGGTTTGTGAAGTTAGGCATAGCCGGCCTTCCGAACCTGAGGTACACGGGGCCTTGATAGCGGGCTGCGGCAAGCGTTGCCTGAACGGTCTGGTTATAGTCGCAGGGCGCAATTACAGTCATTCCCGGCAAAGCCCGCATAAGGGCGATGTCCTCCATAGTCTGATGCGTGGCCCCGTCTTCGCCAAGAGTAATCCCGGCGTGCGAAGAGGCCAGCTTAACGTTGGCTCTGCCATAGGCAAGCATCATTCTCACCTGGTCATAGACTCTTCCGGAAATGAATTCCGCAAAGGAACCGCAGAATGCCACCTTTCCCGTTGCCGCAAGCCCGGCGGCTGCGCCTACCATATTGGCTTCGGCTATTCCGCTCTGAAAGAATCGGTCGGGGAACTCCTTGGCAAAGGCGCCCATCTTTACCGACGACGTGAGATCGGCGGCCAGCGCCACAATGCGCCCGTCTGCCCTGGCGGCCTTCAGCAAGCCCTCGCCAAAGCCGCTGCGGGTATCTTTTTTACCTGTATCTGTATATTTTACCATACTAATAATCTCCCAAGGTTTCTTTTAGTTGCGACAGGGCAGTCTCACTCTGCTGTTGGTTGGGCGCCTTACCGTGCCATTCGCAGTTGTCGGTCATAAAATCGACGCCCTGTCCCATATGCGTATGGAACAGAATCATCTTAGGTTTCCCATTGGCGCTGCCGGCAAGCTTGAAGGCATCCAGAATGGATGCGAAGTCGTGACCGTCGGCTTCGATGACCTCCCATCCGAAGGAAAGCCACTTTTCTCCCAAATCGGAAAGGGCCGTTACGCTGTCGGTAGCTCCGTCTATCTGCAAACCGTTCACGTCGGTGAAGGCAATCAGGTTGTCTATCTTATGGTGTGCGGCAAACATTCCGGCCTCCCATATCTGTCCTTCTTCGCTTTCTCCGTCTCCGCAAAGGCAGTAAACCTTATGAGGGTCTCCCGAAAGCCTCTTTCCGAGGGCCATCCCCGCCGCTGCCGACAAGCCCTGGCCCAACGAGCCCGAGGGCAATGAGATTCCCGGAAGGCCTTCCGATACCGACGGATGTCCCTGAAGCCGGCTTCCGAGTTGCCGGAGGGTTCCCAGTTCGCTGACGGGGAAGTAGCCGCTGCGGGCAAGGACCGAATAGTAAACCGGAGCCAGATGGCCGGCCGAGAGCACGAACGCATCCTGCCCTTCGGTAGAAATCTTCCATTCGGAAGGATTGTGTTCCATTACCGCGAAAAAAAGTGCGGTAAGAACGTCGGTCGAGCTCAAGGAGCCTCCCGGATGGCCGCAGGCTGCCGAGCTCACCATCCTGATGATGTCTCTCCGCACCTGCGAGGCTATTGCAGATAATTCTTCTATAGAAACCATAATGCAAATATATACCGAAATCTCGCTGAAACCAATACAGTTTCAGAAACTTTAAGCCAAAATGTTGCGCAAAACGCGAGTCACTCGCGTTCGTGCAACTTTTCAATGTTACGGAACGGGGTCGTAGCCGCTGCCGCCCCAGGGATTGCAGCGAAGGATGCGCTTGAGACTGAGCCAGAAGCCTTTCAGCGGGCCGTATTTGCGGAAAGCCTCGAGCGCATACTGGGAGCAGGTCGGAGTGAACCGGCAGCAGGGCGGCTTGAGGGGCGAAATGCACAGCTGATAGAATTTTATCAGCAGGATGAACGGTGCCGTGAGTATTTTTTTAATCAGCCGCATCCAGTTTTGCCGAAACGGTTCTGAGAATCTCTCCCACCAGGGAATATATCTGCCCGAAATCCAGCACCCGGTCACAGTTGTAGGCGAAGAGAAGGGATAAATCCTTTCCGGCCAGCAGGTCTTTCTGGAGCCGGTAGGCTTCGCGGATGCGGCGCTTGAGCAGGTTGCGTTTGACTGCACGCTTGAAAAACCGTTTGGGAACGGAAACCATCACCCTTACCGTCTTTGGAGAGGAAGCCCCCGGTTCCGATACGTAGCAGTACTTGACCTCACCTGCACTGCCCCATCGGCCTTTGGCAAAAAGAAGGTCAACGTTCTTCTTGCCCCAGACCTTTTCTGCTTTTGGAAAAGTATGATCGTGGGCCTCTGTCATAGTGCGCTCGGGCCGCGTGGGCAGCCTATCTGTTGTTTTTGAGGTAAAGCTCTATGGTCTTTGCGGCCGAAGGAGCCTCGGGTGACGGTCCCTGCATTGCAATCTGCAGGCCGGCGTTTTCCATAGCTTTGACAATGTTCTTGCCGTATGCTATGAATTTAAGGTCTCCCTGCTTGAAGTCGGGGAAATTCTCCATCAGTGACTTCACGTCGTATGCATTGTAGAGCACTGCCAGGTTATACTTGCCCAGGTCGATGCTCTTGAGATCCTGTGTAACGCTCTTCAGCAACACGGCAACGTCGTATTTGATGCCGGCGGCCGTCAGAAGTTTGGTGAGGGTCTCCGAATTTGCATTGTCCGACGTTGTGACAAGGAACTTCTCGTCTTTGTGCTTATGCCCGATGGCGTTCACAAGCGAGGCGGCCGAACCGTCTCCGAAGAAAATCTTGCGCTTGCGGTAGGTGATATGCTTCTGCAGGTAGATGGCTATGACCTCGGTAGTGCAGAAGTACTTCATTGTATCGGGGATTTTCACCTTCATCTGGCCGGCAAGCTCGAAGAATGCATCGATTCCGAGTCTCGACGAGAACGTTATTGCAGTATAGGTCGAGAGGTCGAGCTTCTGGGTGCGGAACTCCGCAACGCTCAACGGTTCAATCTTGAAGAAAGGCTTGAAATCGAACGAAACTCCGTACGTTTCACTTATTTCCTTGTATGGAAGCAGGTTCATCGGAACCTGTTGGGATATCAGAACATTCATCATAGAAAGCCTAGTAGTATCAATGATCCTGTCGGAATGATTTCGAAGGCGCAAAGGTACAAAATAGTTGTCATAAAAGAGCAACGCTTGGATATAATTTGTATCATTCTGACCATATTTACCATACAGAACAGCCCTAAAATGGAAAGAACCGCGATGCTTGTGACGGTGTCGGAGACATTCAGCAGAATAAGGGGAATTCCCACAATGTAGGAAAGGATGCTCCCCAGGATGAAATAGTTCATCCAACTGTTCTGAACCACTTTCCACTCGTCTTCGGCTATCTTCCTGGGCCTTGGCAGCAGCAGGGCCAGCCTTTTTAAAAGGATATACGCAAGCACGAACCCTACCGTAAAGACAATCGTCCACCCCAGGGGCAGGTTGCCAAGAAAAGAGGGGTGAAGGAGTTCCAACCGGCCTATGAGCATTCCGGTCGGAAGGCTCATTATGTAGGCGGTGGCGTCCCGGCTCCGGCTGTCCTTGCTGATGTGTTCGATGTTCAGGCAGATGTTTTTGTTCGAAAGAGTTCCCAGCAGAACGGGGAGAAGACGGAGGATATCCCGAACATTGTAAAAGAAAAACACCAGAAAGAAGGCCGACAGTACCGATATGATTGCGACATAGGCTTCAGGCGAGTCAACCGTCTGATGCTGTGTCACAATCTTGTGCGCCATTTCCAGTTTTCCTTCCAGAAAGGCGTTTGAGACCGGAGGCAAATCGGTTTGGATAAAGAGCATAGGTTAATTCCCTCTTTTGGCGTTGTATCCCATTGATGTAAGCAGAGCCGTGATTTTGTCTCTCAAATCGCCCTGAACGGTAATCTGGCCGTCCTTGGCTGTACCGCCGACTCCACAACGGGTTTTCAGAGTCTTTGCAAGGGTGCTCAGGTCTTCCTGTGTGCCCACGAATCCATCGACAAGAGTTACCTGCTTGCCTGCGCGCTGCCGGCGGTCGATGCGCACCGTGAGCCTTTGGCGGGAAGGCTCCAGAGTGGCTTCTTCGGTCTGCCGCTCCTGCTCGTATTTAAAATCAGGGTCGGTGGAGTAAACCACGCCCAGCCTGTGTTTCCAATCGTTGTCCACTGCCGCACAATTTTTGCAAAGATAACGATTTACTTTGTATCTTTGCGGACTATGGACGATAAGAAATTCAACCTTATGAACAGAATATGCGCGGCCACCGCTTTCGTGGTGTCTGCGCTTACATATCTGTTCACCATCGAGCCCACGGCATCTTTCTGGGATTGCGGCGAGTTCATCGCATCATCGTATAAACTTGAGGTGGGACATCCTCCCGGAAACCCTATGTTCCAGCTTTTTGCGCGGTTCTTTACCATTTTCGGCGACAATATGCACGCCGCAATGCTGGTGAACGCGATGAGCGCCATCTGCTCGGCCCTTACCATCTTCCTTCTTTACCTCACGATAGTGTTTTTTGTAAAGAGGGTGAGCAAAAACCCGGTTGCAATATGCGGTTCGGCCCTCGTGGGCGCGCTGGCATACTGCTTCTCCGACACTTTCTGGTTCTCGGCCGTAGAGGGTGAGGTGTATGCGATGTCCTCCCTGTTCACGGCCCTGGTTTTCTGGGCTATGACAAAGTGGTATGAGCAGGCCGATTCTCCAAGGGCGAACCGTTGGATTGTGCTTATTGCTCTGCTGATGGGTCTGAGCATAGGCGTGCATCTGCTCAACCTGCTTGCTATTCCCGCGATAGTGTTTATGTACTATTATCGCCTCAACGAAGAGAAGAAGTTCACCTTCGGCGAGCTGTTCAAGATATTCCTGGTGGGAGTGGCGATACTTGCCGTGATTCTGTTCATCATAGTGCCCGTTACCCCCAAGCTGGCTGCATACGTCGATCTTTTCTTTGTGAACGTGCTGGGCTTGCCGTATAATGTGGGAGCGGCGTTCTTTGTGCTGGCGCTCATCGGCGGATGTTTCTTCCTTGCAGATCTTACCTACAGAAAGGGTAAGGTGTTCTGGAATACGGCCATCCTCAGCCTTACGGTAATTCTCATAGGATTTTCGGTGTTCAGCGTGTGTGTCATCCGCTCCTGCGCAAAAACTCCTACGAATGAGTATCAGCCCGACAATGCCTTTACCCTGGTCCGCTACCTCAACCGGGAGCAGTATGGCAGCCAGCCGTTGGTTTACGGCCAGTATTTCGGAGCTCCCTACGATCTCAAGACCGACAAATACTGGGCTCCTCTGAACGGGAAGTACAAAAAGGTGGATTCTCCCATTGAGGCAGAGTATTCCCCTGCCGGCAAAATGCTTTTCCCTAGAATGTGGAATCCGGGAGATGCCAACACCATAGAATTCTACCAGAGATATACCGATGGAAAGGGAACCAGAGTGGCCGGGGCCGATTATCCCAAGCCTACGATGGCCGCCAATCTGGCGTATTTCTTTGATTATCAGCTGAACTGGATGTACTGGCGCTATTTTATGTGGAATTTCGTGGGGCGCCAGAACGATTTCCATTCCACCAATCCCGGCGACGTAGTGTCCGGCAACTGGGAGAGCGGAATAGGTTTTCTGGACGAACTCCGGCTCGGAGACCAGTCTGAGGCCCCGGATATGTTCGCGCACAACAAGGGCAAGAATCACTATTTCTTCCTTCCGCTTCTGCTGGGCCTTTTGGGTCTGTTCTTCCAATTCGACAGGGACAGACGTGGTTGCTGGCTTATTTTCCTTATGTTCTTTATGACGGGTATAGCCATTGTGATATACCTTAACCAACCTCCTTTCCAGGTCAGGGAACGTGACTACGCCTATGCCGGCTCGTTCTATTTCTTCTGTGTGTGGATAGGCTTTGCAGTTGCCGCCGTTACGGAGTGGATAAACGATCTTGCAGGCAAGAAGAATTCCGTTGCCGTTGCCGCAGCGGTAAGCGTCGCCTGCCTTTTTGTTCCCGGACTTATGGCGGCTCAGAACTGGGACGACCACGATCGCTCGAACCGTGCCACCGCTCCCGAACTCGCGGCAAATTATCTTAACAGCGTACCCCGGAACGGTATTCTCATAACCCACGGCGACAACGACACCTTCCCTTTGTGGTATGCCCAGGAAGTGGAGAACGTGAGACCCGACGTAAGAATAGTGAATACTTCTCTGCTGGGAACCGACTGGCATATCGACCAAATGAAGTACGCCGTGAACGAATCGGCGCCGCTGCCTCTTACAGTGCCTATGGAGCAGTATCTGTACGGTACCAACGATTTTGTTCCGATTCTCGACAACAGAAACGCGCCGATGCTCATCAGTGACGTAATGGCGATTTTCAAGCATCCGGGAATCAAGTGCAGCTGGGGCAGCAATAAGGTGGATTACATTCCTTCGCGCCGCATTGTAGTGCCTGTAAACAAGGAGAATGTAATCAAATACGGCATCCTGAGCGAAAAATATGCAGACCAGATTCCGGACAGCATAGAACTCGTTATGTCCGAGGGCAAGACTATGCTTTCCAAGGGCGAGGTATTCCTGCTGGATCTTCTCAGCAACTATCAGTGGGACAGGCCGTTGTGTATGCTCAGTATGGGAGGGGAGCTCAATGTGGGACAGAAGGAATATCTGCAGTACAGAGGCCTGTCGTATATGTTCGTTCCCATAAAGAGCAGTACGTCGAATCTCAAACCCGGCTTCTCTGATCCCGACGAACTCTATTCCATTATGAAGGAGAACCTGTGCTTCGATGCATTGGAGGCAGACGACTATTATGTCGATTATCAGAACATCTATACCTTCGCGGGGGTTCAGAACGTGCGGAACCTTGCATTGTCCCTGAGCGATATTTTCCGGAATGCCGGTCACGACGACTGGGCTCTGGAAGCGTTGGACAAGGGGTGCAATGCAATGAAGAATTTCCCTCTGATAACCTCTCCTCTGGGACTTCAGGCAAATGACTATGCCTTAACGGGCATTATCAGGTCCTATTACGAACTCGGCCGCAAGGAAACTGCAGTCGAACTTACCGAAAAGGCTGCAGACGAACTCCTGAAAGGGTTGACGTTCTTCCTTTCACCATACACCTATAATGCCAATAACTGTGAACTGCTCAGCAGTATGTACTATCTCCTGGCCGATATGCTGAAGGATGCCGGAGAAACCGAAAAGGGCAGTGAAATGCTCCAGAACCTGAAGGATTTACTTAGATAGGCGGACGAAGATAGAGAGCGGGAGAGCTTTGCCGAAACTGTCGTTGAGTGCAAGCTCTCCGCTTTCCATTTTGAAGCTTGAAGCCTGCACGATTCCCTGCCTGACTAAAGTCTCGCCGAGGGCTGCGCTGTAACCGTTGGAATACAGGTTGAGTACCATAAAGCCTTTTTCCGGGTCCAGAATCCCTGATACGGCTTTGAGAAGTTCGAAAAGGCACTCGTCCAGTTTCCATTTTTCGCCGTCGGGTCCGTGCCCGTATGCCGGCGGGTCCAGGATTATTCCCTGATACACATTGCCTCGCCTGGCCTCCCTTTTCGCAAATTTCATAGCGTCCTCGACCACCCAGCGGATAGAGTCCAGGTCACTGAATTCCATATTCGTGCGGGCCCAGGTAACCACCTGGCGGACAGAGTCCAGATGAGTCACGTCGGCGCCGGCCGCCTTTGCTGCCAGGGATGCGGCTCCGGTATAGGCAAAAAGGTTGAGGACCTTGGGAGTTCCGCCCAGCGCTTTGGTGTTGCGGTAGATGAATTCCCAGTTCGGAGCCTGTTCGGGGAAAACCCCCACGTGCTTGAAAGATGTCAGCCCCAGCCGAAGCTTGAACTTGAGGCCCGCCTGCGCCCCGGAGTAGCCTATGAGCCATTGCTCGTCCATAGGCCTGAGCATCTCCCAGGTACCGCTGTCTTCTTTTCCGGCCTTGCCGAATCCTGCGCCCGGCCTGAACCTTGTGTGTGTCAAGGAATCCCATTCCCTGGCCGGCAGGGAGGGGGTCCAAAGCGCTTTCGGCTCCGGACGGGAGAGTACGAATCGGCCAAAACGTTCCAGCTTGAGACCATTGCCGCTGTCCAGCAGTTCATAGTCTTTCCAATTTCTGTCGGGGAATTCAACCATAGTGCAAAGATATTGATAAAATTGCTAACTTTGTATGCTCCAAACGTGCGTAACAGATTAAAAATTTCTATATAAACTATGCAACAGCACATTGATTCCTACAATTTTAACGGAAAGAAAGCCATTGTAAGGGTAGATTTCAACGTTCCCCTTAACGACAAGTTCGAAATTACAGACGATACCCGTATCCGTGCGGCTATCCCTACTCTCAAGAAGGTTCTCGCCGGCGGCGGTTCCCTCATCATTATGTCTCACCTGGGACGTCCCAAGGGAGTTGACGCAAAGTTCTCTCTCAAGCATATCGTAGATCACGTTTCTGAGTGTCTGGGCGTTCCCGTAAAGTTTGCCGCTGACTGCCAGAAGGCCGATGCCGAAGTTGCCGCTCTCAAACCCGGCGAAGCTCTGCTTCTCGAGAACCTGCGTTTCTACGCCGAGGAAGA
>JAGHTF010000079.1 GCA_018065485.1 Candidatus Cryptobacteroides fimicaballi
GGGAATCTCCCGTACAGACGCATCCGTCACCATCAGCACAATATCGGCGGTCTTAAGGGCGTCCAGACTGCTTTGAATCCGTTTCTGCACGAGCTCTCCGCTGTCATCCAACCCGGCGGTGTCTATCAGGGTACAGGGGCCGAGCCCGATTATTTCAATTGCCTTGGATACGCGGTCCGTGGTGGTGCCGGGAGTATCGGAGACAATGGAAGCCTGCTGCCCGGCGATTGCGTTGAGCAGAGAGGACTTTCCGCTGTTCCTGTTTCCTGCAAGAACAATGTGCAGGCGTTGTGCTTCCGGCGTCTGGGTCATATCAGTATCTGAGGTCGCGTTCTCCTTTCTCAAGGCTTGTGAGGTCTTCGCGAAGGGATGCGCGTAATGTTCCGTTGTTTATTTTTTCGGTTTCCTGCCGGATAAGTTCTTCTCCGGCTTTCTGCGTTTGAGCAGAAGCGTAGTCAAGCAGGTATTCCTTCAGGGTGAGGATGGCGTTCGGAGTGCAGCAGTCCTGGATCTTGCCGCCCTTGCAGATTTTCATAAAGCGTTCCCCGGTCCTTCCGGCCCGATAGCAGGCCGTGCAGAAACTGGGGATGTATCCCAAATCTATCAGCCATTTCACAACCTCGTCCAGACTCCGACGGTCTGCAAGTTCGAACTGAGCGGTGTCCTCGTTTCTTTCTTCCACGGTATATCCTCCTACACTGGTCCTGGAGGCTCCGCTTATCTGCGAAATTCCCAAATCCAGAACCTTTTCCCGGACCTTTGCCGATTCCCGGGTCGATATGATCATCCCGGTATAGGGAACAGCGCAGCGGATGACCGCTACTATATGCAGGAATTTTTCATCCGGCACGGCATCCGAGAATTCCTCGGTATCGACGTCGTCTGCGGGGCGGATGCGGGGCACGCTGATGGTGTGCGGTCCTACTCCCAGTGCGGCTTCCATATGCTCGGCGTGCATCAGCAGTCCTACCAGGTCATAGCGGTAACCGGAAAGCCCGAAG
Source organism: Candidatus Cryptobacteroides fimicaballi (assembly GCA_018065485.1). Classification (GTDB taxonomy): domain Bacteria; phylum Bacteroidota; class Bacteroidia; order Bacteroidales; family UBA932; genus Cryptobacteroides; species Cryptobacteroides fimicaballi. The sequence goes on from JAGHTF010000079.1 coordinate 1,002, forward strand.
AGTACTCCGATGCCCATATCGTCGATGCCTCCTTCGCGGGCGCGGTCCATTGCCTCGGTGTGGTAGGCGTAATCGCTCTTGGGCCCCGTGGGGTGGAGCATACGGTATTTTTGTTTGTTGTATGTCTCCTGAAACAGAATGTAAGTTCCTATTCCGGCGTCCCTGAGCTTGCGGTAATTCTCTACCGTGGTGGCGGCGATGTTGATGTTCACCCTGCGGATGTCTCCGTTCCTGTGATGTATGCTGTAAATAGTCCTGATGGACTCCAATACGTATTCTATGGGATTTTCGACGGGGTGCTCTCCCAATTCGAGGGCCAGTCTCTTATGCCCCATATCCTGAAGGGCAATCACTTCCTGCCGGATTTCTTCCTGAGTAAGCTTTCTTCTGGGAATATGCCTGTTCTTTGCGTGGTAGGGACAGTAGATACATCCGTTTACGCAGTAATTCGAAAGGTAAAGTGGGGCGAACAGCACAATCCTGTTGCCGTAAAGTTTCTTCTTTATTTCTTCGGCCAGATGGAATGTCCTTTCCACAAGGTCGGGAATTTCGCAGTCCAGAAGCACTGCCGCTTCTCTGTGGCTGAGACCCTTGCACAGGGCCGCCTTATCCAGGATACTCTCTATCAGGGGCCGGTTGTTTCTGTTCCGGGAAGCGTATTCGAGAGTGTCGAGTATCTCGCCCTCGTCAATGAATTCTTCTGCTATGTGTGAGTTAACGTTGTACATTTATTCTGTATCCTATGCTTTGCAATTCTTTTCGGAGTTCATCCAGGCCTTCGGCCGATTCCGCACCGCTGTGCGCCTTGCCCTCATAAAGGGAATAGGAGGAGCGGAACCTCTCGGGGGAGAGGTTGGGCATCACTACGTTGGCTCCTGCCAGTATGCCTTTCTTCCTTCCTTCGGGGTCCAGGGTCGAGAGTGCCGTGGTAGCCGGGATGTAAGCTTTCCTGTTCATAAGCCTCAATATGGAAATGAGCTTGAGACACAGTTCCACGCTGCCGTCCGGCATATCCCGCAGGGGAGTGTCATTATGATGGATGAAGGGCCCGATTCCAATCATTTCCGGCTCCAGCTCCTGAATATAAAGAAGGTCCTCGACCACATTGTCAACTGTCTGTCGGGGACTTCCTACCATAATCCCGGTGCCTGTCTGGTAACCGAGTCGCTTGAGTGCCGCAATGCAGGCAAGGCGTCGCTCCCTGGACATGGTCGAGGGGTGCAGGCTGGCGTAATGCTCGGGATTGAAGGTTTCGTGGCGGAGCAGATATCTGTCTGCCCCTGCTGCCCGGAGCCTTCGGTAACTTTCTTCCGGTTTTTCTCCGAGAGACAATGTTACGGCGCAGTCGGGATAGGCTGATTTTATTGATCGGATAAGGTCTTCAAGCCACTCGTCGCTCTGTACGGGATCTTCGCCTCCCTGGAGGACGAAGGTCCTGAAGCCGAGAGAATAACCTTCCTCGCAGCAGTCCATAATTTCTTCCTTGCTGAGCCGGTAGCGCTGCAGTCCTGTATTTGCCGCGCGTAACCCGCAGTACAGACAGTTGTTGCGGCAGTGATTGCTGATTTCTATGAGGCCCCTTATGTAGATTCCGTTACCGAATACAGAAAGTGCGGCTTCCCTTGCCTGCGATTGCAGGCGTATGCCGGTATTTGCGTCATCGTCAAGAAGCAGTTGCCTGTATTCCTGAGCGTTGAGACGGTGGGTGCAGGTCAGTCGCGCTATCACTCTCTGTAAAGTGTACATATAGAATGTAAAGATAGCCAAAAATTGGATTATTTAATAATCTTTTCTAATTTTGCCGTGGGAAAGTCGTACACGACCAGCTCCCTCTGAATTCCCCCAGGTCTTGACCGAAGCAAGGGTAGGAGGTTGTAGCGGTGCGATGTGCTAAGCTTTCCCTTTTTTGTTTCAATGCTATGAAGTCAGACATTATAGTGATAGGCGGCGGCGCTTCCGGGCTGATGGCGGCCTACAGCGCGGCCAGGTATCTGCGTGAAAGGGAGAGTGACGCGATGGTCACCGTTCTGGAAAAAATGCCCCGTCCCGCCCGAAAGATAATGATTACCGGAAAGGGCAGATGCAATTTCACCAATCTGAAGGACTGGAATGATTTCAGTGTGCATATCTGCAATGGAGCCCATTTCGTTAAGAACGCATTTTTCAATCTTCCTTCGGCCAAGGTTATAGATTTCTTCGAAGAGAACGGGATGAAGACGGTTGTCGAGAGGGGAGACCGGGCATTCCCCAGGTCCTATCACGCATCTGAAGTTGTGGACACCTTGGTAAATGCCTGCAACGGACTTGGGGTCCGCATCGAATGCGAAGCGGAGGTCAGCGGTATTGAAGCCGGACCGAAATGTTTTTCCGTCTCCCTTGCCGACGGCCGCTCCTACCTTGCAAAGTCCCTCATCGTTGCTACAGGCGGCCTAAGCTACCCTTCTACGGGCAGCACCGGCGATGGCTTCCGCTGGGCACAGCAGTGCGGGCACAAAGTGACTCCTACCTTCCCGTCGCTTACAGCCCTTGTGCCAAAGGCGTATAAGGAGGGGACCGGCCATATCGACCGTTCCGCTCCGCTTACCGAACTGGGTGAAAAACTCTGCGGGATAAGTCTTAAAAACGTCGGACTGTCCCTGGAAGTTGAGGGGAACGTGGTCGAAAACGAATTCGGCGATCTGGATTTTACCGACGGCGGTATTGAGGGCCCTCTCGGTTTTCAGCTCAGCCGCAAGGCTGTGAAGACTCTTGTCAACGGGTCCCGGGTCGCATTGGTTTTGGATATGAAGCCCGGCGTAGAACTTACCGAACTGTCTGCCAGAATCAAGGAACTTTGGACTTCGATAGACCACGACCCAAGGAGCCGCGGGGTGCGTGAAAAAGAAAAATGCCGCATTCTGCTGGGAAAACTTATGCCCTGGGAACTTATTCCCGCCTTCACTGCTATGAATCCCCAGATTATGACGCTCGAAAGGAAGGGACGTTCCGATTCCAAGCTGTGGATTAATCTGGTGAGCATAGCCAAGGCCCTCAAGGACTGGCGCTTCGACATTGCCGGATACGTGGGCTACGAAAGGGCGGTGGTCACTGCCGGAGGCGTTGCACTGGATGAACTTGTTGCAAAGACAATGTCGTCCCGCATTGTCGAGGGACTGTATTTCTGCGGCGAAATCCTGGATGTGGACTGCGAAACAGGCGGATATAATCTGCAGTCTGCCTTCTGCACGGGGGCGCTTGCAGGACAAAGTTCAGCAAAAGCCTTACTGGAGCAGTTGAAATAAATAAAATTATTATTAAATTTGCACTCCATTTGCCACTTTAGCTCAGTCGGTAGAGCAGCGCATTCGTAACGCGCAGGTCGCGAGTTCGAGCCTCGTGAGTGGCTCTTTCAGAAATTGACTGTAAAGTCAAACAGGGGAGAACCCTCATAACTCCCTTGAACAAGCAAAGGAGGCTGCTGTCGGTTGCACAGCGGCCTTTTTTCTTCGAGTTCAATTGCAAGGTAGTCGCCGGTGCGGATATAGCAGAACCGGGTGGCCAGTTCCAGGGCCGACTCTATGGTTGCGGCATCCGGGGCTTTGTAATATGCCGTTTCATCCCCCTTGGCAATGCAGAGTTCTCCTGCGCCCAGACTCATTCTGTCCAGACTGGGCAGAGACAGAAAAGAAGTGTGGTCCAGACAGCAGGCGCTGGCAAAACCTTCGGGGCCTTTGTTCAGGAGTTCTGTGGGATACAGCAGCATTCCGTAACCCACGGCATCGTAATATCGGGTGGCGAACCGGGCGGCAACGCTGCGTCCCGATTTGCATATGCGCACGAACACGACCGGCGAGGCTTCTACGCTGTCTATGAATTCGGGTAGGAAAACGCAGTCGTCACCCCTCTTCCAAGTGGTTTCGGGACGGAATACTATGCTGCCACCGTATGTTTTTACAATGATGTTCAAAACAGCCTGCCTTCGTTGAATTTGGCCGCAAGGTTTTCCAGCTGCTTTTCACTTGCCGGTGCCGGGGGTTCGTTCCTGAACTGGGCGGCCAGCCTTGCAAACTGTGCCTTTGTGTCCAGGGTGAAGTCTCCGTTCTGGATCCAGGCAAAATAGGAAGGTTCGGTCTGATATACCTGCCGGGCGGTCTTGTCCTTGTGCTTTCCGAAATTGACTACGGCTTCGCCGGCCTCGTTGTAGACAAGCCTTCCTGCATAATCTACGTTGCGCGAACGGCCTCCAACTTTGGAAAGGAAATCCACGTCGTTCTTCAATTCGGCGGGATAGCGGTCCAACTGGCCCTTGAGAACTTCATAGGTGGCTATGGTGTCGGCTTCGGCAGTGTGGGCGTTCTCGAAATCCTTGCCTCCGCAATAAAAACGGTAGGCGGCCCTGAGGTTGCGCGGCTCCAGGTAATGGTAGATGGTCTGGACGTCAATCATCTTTTTCTCGTGCAGATTCACATTGACCTTTTTCCCGGCATACGCGGCGGCCCTTTCTATTTCCTCGGCCAGCATTGGAAGGTCGAACTTGCCTGAGTTGAATCCGGCCAGGTCTGCATCTTCCAGCCATTGTGCAACTTCTTCAACTATGTCCGAGAAACGCGGACATCCTATGAGGTCTTCGTCCTTGACTCCGTTCACTTCCGATGCCTTGGGGTCGATGGGCTTCTGCCTCTTGGCGGCATAGTCCCAGGGAAGTACTTTCCATGTCTTGATACGCTGCTCTCCTCCCGGAAAAACCTTCACGAAACTCAGTTCGATAATACAGTCCGATGTAATGCTAAGGCCTGTGCTCTCTATATCGAAAAAGAGCAAAGGCCTTTTAAGTTCAAGTTCCATAAAAATTGTTTATGATACCATTATGGGCATAAGTATGCCGCAAATCTTCTCGCTTTCGGCTTCTTCCTCGGAAGGAACGATGAGGGCTGCCCTGCGGGCATCTGCGAATTTCATAACCAGGGTCTCGCAACTCATATTCGAGAGAATCTCGATAAGGAACGAAGACTTGAATCCTATCGTGAGGTCTTCTCCGTGATAGTCGCAAAGCACCTTCTCGTATGCAGCGATGGCGAATCCGAGGTCCTGTGCCGTGATTTCCAGCTGACCGTTCTTAAGGTCGAACTTGATATGGTTGGACGCTTTGTTGGCGCACACTGCGATACGCTTTACGGTGTTGAGCAGCAGAGTCCTGTCTATCCTTAGGATATTGGAGTTGTTCTGAGGGATAACCTCGCGGTATCTGGGATACTTTCCCACTACAGGACGGCATACCATAAGGGTCTCGGAGAATTTGAAAACGGTGGTGCTTTCGTCGAATGCGACTTCGACGTCGCCTTCGCCCTTGTCCAGAATGGATTTGAGCACGGCAGCCGCCTTCTTATGGAGAATGAAGGATGCCTTGATTTCCGATTTGGGCTCGGCTGTGGTGTAGCAGATGAGCTTGTGTGAATCGGAAGCCACCAGGGTTGTCCTTTCGGTGTCGATATCGAAGAAGATACCGTTCATAACGGGCCTCATTTCATCGTCGGCGGTAGCATAGACTGTTCCGCTGATTCCTTCGAGCAGGGCCTTTGCGGGGAAGACTACCGTCTGAACGCTTTCGCCGGCTCCCTTGATTTCGGGGAAATCGGCTGCGGGGAAGAATGGGAGAGACGAGTTACCGTTACTCCAGATGCATTCGAAAGAGCTGTCGGACGTGGTCTTGATTGTTATCGGCTGGTCGGGAAGAGCTTTGAGCAGGTCAAGTATGTGCTTTGCCGGAACGGCAATGCTTCCCTCGCTTTTGGTGCTCTCCACAGTGATTGTTGTCCTGAGGGTGGTCTCCTGATCCGAAGCGGTGATTTCCAGCTTGTCTTCCTTAAGTACAAAAAGGAAATTTTCGAGGATAGGAAGGACCGATTTTGCGGGAATGGCCTTTGAAACGTCTATCAGGCCTTTAAGCAGTTCTGCGCTTGAAACATTGAAATCCATAATTCTCTTCTCTTTTAGTAAGTGTGCAAAAATAAGAAATTATTTCAGAACTTTGGCATAAGTTTTGACCTTTTTGCGTTTCGCGTTTTAAAAGTCAAATTTAAAGTTATACATATATGAAAAAATCAATTTTTACTGTCATTTTGTCGGTGCTCCTGAGCTGTGTCACAGCCTGGGGGATACTGAATGCCGCCAATCCTCCTCAGGAAAAATCTTCCGGTGAGGGCGGTTCCACCCGTGCTGTCAATCTGAATATGTCGGACTATCCCGACTTCACCTTTGCCGCCGAGAACTGTGTGGATGCGGTGGTTTATATAAAGGTTACGGTCCAGTCCCGTCAGCAGGCAGTCCCCAACGATCCCTTCTTCCGATTCTTCTTCGGAGACGGGATGCCTCAGCAGAGGGAACAGCAGGGCAGCGGTTCGGGTGTGATCATCAGGCCGGACGGCTATATAGTTACCAACAACCACGTCGTTGCGCAGGCCTCCAAGGTGGAGGTAACTCTCAACAACAACAAAACCTACGAGGCGAAGGTGATAGGAACCGACCCTGCAACCGACGTTGCGCTTATAAAGATTGAGGCTGACGGCCTGCCCACCCTCGATTTTGCCGATTCCGACAAACTCCGTCTGGGAGAATGGGTGCTGGCAATCGGAAGCCCTCTTGGAGCTGAACTCCGGTCTACCATCACCGCAGGTATCGTGAGCGCCAAAGGCCGCTCGATGCCCAATTACGACGGCGAGTTCAAAATCGAATCCTTCATCCAGACAGATGCTGCCGTCAATCCCGGAAACTCCGGCGGCGCACTCGTAACCAAGGAGGGACTTCTGGTGGGTATAAATACTGCAATAGTTTCTACCACGGGCTCGTATTCCGGCTATTCGTTCGCGGTTCCTTCCAATATCGTAAAGAAGATTGTGTCCGACCTCATAGACTTCGGTTCGGTCAAGAGAGCCAAGCTGGGAATCTCGATGACCGCCGTTACCGACAAACTTGCAGAGGAAATGAAACTTTCTTCACTTGACGGCGTATATATAGCAGAAGTTATGAAGGGAGGAGCAGCCGACAAGGCCGGCGTCCGTAAAGGAGATGTACTCGTTGCCATAAACGGTACAACAGTCAAGGGCGCCTCTTCGGTTCAGGAAAAGGTGAACAGTTTCCATCCGGGCGACAAAGCAACTCTTACCGTTATCAGAGACGGGGAGAAAAAAGATCTGGAGGTTACTTTCGCTTCCGACGAAGACGTTGAGACGGGTGTTGTGGATGCGGACGGTACAACGGCATTTTACGGAGCTCGTCTGAGAGACCTCACCAAAGAGGAACTTGCGGCTTCCGGCCTCAGGCACGGTGTCCTTATCGTTTCGGCGGGGAACGGTGCAATGGCAAAGGCGGGAGCTTCCGAGGATTTCATCATCCGCTATGTCAACGACAGGGAAGTGAAATCGGTCAAGGACGTAATCGAGATTGCCTCAAAGAGCAGCAGGGCTGTTTACATCGAAGGTATCGACCGCGACGGTAAAGTTTCTTTCTTCGGCTTCAGGAAAGAATAACTTTACACAATGCGTCAACTTAAGATTACCAAATCAATTACCAACCGTGAGAGCGCATCTCTGGACAAGTATCTCCAGGAGATAGGACGCGAGGAGTTGGTATCCCCCGAAGAAGAAGTCGAACTCGCCCAGCGGATACGCAAGGGCGACCAGGAAGCGCTGGAGAAGCTCACCCGAGCCAACCTGCGCTTCGTGGTATCTGTAGCCAAGCAGTACCAGAACCAGGGACTCAGTCTGCCGGACCTCATCAACGAAGGGAATCTGGGCCTCATAAAGGCTGCGGAGAAGTTCGATGAGACCCGTGGATTCAAGTTCATCTCCTATGCGGTATGGTGGATCAGGCAGAGTATCCTGCAGGCTCTTGCAGAACAGAGCCGTATCGTAAGGCTGCCTTTGAACCAGGTGGGTTCGCTCAACAAGATAAACAAGGCCCTTGGAAGGTTCGAGCAGGAGAACGAGCGTATGCCATCTACCGAAGAACTGGCCGAAATGATAGAGATACCCAAGGACAAGATTGCCGATACTCTCCGGGTTTCGGGCCGTCACGTGAGCGTGGATGCTCCTTTTGTGGAGGGAGAAGACAACTCTCTTCTCGACGTGCTCCCCAATGACGACAGCCCTATGGCCGACCGCGGTCTCGTGAGCGAGAGCCTGAGTACCGAAATCGAACGTTCCCTGCAGGTGCTTACCGCCCGTGAACGCGAAATCATCAAGTCCTTCTTCGGAATCGGATGTCAGGAAATGACTCTGGAAGAAATAGGGGAGAGACTGGACCTTACCCGTGAGCGCGTACGCCAAATCAAGGAAAAGGCAATCCGCAAGCTCAAGAAACCGGCAGCCAGCAAACTTCTTAAAACTTATCTGGGATGACACCTGAACAGTTTATCGGACAAAAGGCGGCGCTTGCTGTCAAGGCCCTGTACGGCGTTGAATCTGCCGACATTCAGGTGAGTGCCACAAGAAAGGAATTCGAAGGAAACTATACACTGGTCACTTTCCCGTTGCTCCGCATAAGCCACGCATCCCCGGAGGCAACCGGAAACGCAATAGGGGAATGGCTGACAGGAAACTGTCCCGAAGTCAGTTCCTTCAACACAGTCAAGGGCTTCCTGAATATCAGCCTGTCGGAACTTTACTGGCTTGAGTCGTTCAGGCAGATAGCGGCGAATCCCCGGTTCGGAATCCTGCCCTCTACGGGAAGGAAGGTGATGGTGGAGTTCTCTTCTCCCAACACCAACAAGCCTCTGCATCTGGGACACGTGCGCAACAATCTGCTGGGCGCTTCGGTGAGCGAAATCCTCAAGGCTGCCGGAAACGACGTTATAAAGACCACCCTGGTAAATGACAGGGGCGTGCATATCTGCAAGTCGATGTATGCCTGGCAGGAACGTTTCAACGGAGCTACCCCGCAATCTACCGGCAAGAAGGGCGATCATCTTGTGGGCGACTGCTATGTGGAGTACGCCAGAATGGAGAAGGAAGACCCGTCGGTCATCGACAAGGTACACGATATGCTCGTAAAATGGGAGCAGGGTGACAAGGCAGTTATGCAGCTGTGGTCGACAATGAACCAATGGGTTTTCGACGGTTTCGACCAGACTTACCGCGAACTGGGCATTTCTTTCGACAAGACATACTATGAGCACGATACCTACCTGCTTGGAAAGGAACTGGTGAAGAAGGGTCTGGATATGGGCGTTTTCGTCAAGGACCCCGACGGCTCGGTGTGGTGTGACCTTACGGCCAATTCCCTCGACCGCAAGCTGCTGTTGCGTTCAGACGGAACGTCGGTATATATCACCCAGGATCTGGGAACGGCAGAACGGCGGTTTTCGGAGTATAAACTGGATTCCGAGGTGTATGTGGTGGGAGACGAGCAGAACTATCATTTCCAGGTACTGAAGCTCATCCTCTCCAAACTCGGATTCGACTGGGCCGACAGTATCTTCCACCTCAGTTACGGTATGGTGGAACTGCCCGAGGGCAAGATGAAATCCCGCGAAGGAACCGTGGTGGATGCCGACGACCTCATTGAGAA
>JAGHTF010000033.1 GCA_018065485.1 Candidatus Cryptobacteroides fimicaballi
TCGTCGGCTATCAGGAGCGTTCTGGTAGTATGAGTTCGCGATGCTTGCCGACGAGTCTGGCAATCCGGCCTTCCGCCTGGTGTTGGGGCGGAAATCTTAGAACCAATTTTGAAAATGAACCATCTCTACTCAAACACAGGGTTTCGCACGTGAGCCCTTTGTTTGCATAAGGTCAATGCATTTTCGAAAAAGTCCCTTGCACAAAACCAAACATTCAATTCAGTTTATCATTGACGCAGAGCCTTTCACCGGGATTCTGGCACCGGCATAGTCATCCGCCCTTCCTGCAAGCTTGCCGTCGGCATAGACTCTGAATCCGCTTCCAAGGCTATAATGGGACCCGTCGCGGTCGAACAGGATAGTGAGCTTATGCCCCTGACAGTAAAGGTTTCCGAGGCTGAACCAATCCCACTTTCCGGAAGGCAGCAGAGGCTCGATGACGGTAGTTCCGTCCGGGCTTGGGGTGACTCCCAGCAGTCCGGAGATGACAAGGTCGCAGAAAGTGCTGTGGTTGTAGTCCTTGCCCCGGTCAGCGAAATATGCGCGTTTGTAGACGTTCTCTCCGTAAGTTTCAAGAATGGTGCGGCTGATCCAGTCTCCGGTAAACGGATTGATGTTCTCGTCGATCCAGCACTGTTCGCGGCTGCCGTCAGGAGCGGTTATGCGGTGTGACAGGCTATAGGTCTTAAGCGTCTCGTAGTACTCCTCTTTCGAAAATGCGCTCTCGCCGAAACGATGCAGGCACCTTGCCATCGCAGTAAGGGTCTGGGCAGTGGCGAATGGCCAGCTGGGGCCGTTCCACTGGCATTCGTGGCCGCTGTAGGCAAGGGTGAAGCCGGGATCGCGGCGCTCTGTCGTGGTGGGCCCGAAAGGAGCCTTGAAGCCGAGCGTGTCGAAAAGTTCGCGCCATGCGCAGTTCTTGTCGGCATCGGGAATGTCATACATCCATGGAACGTAGCCGATCTCTTCGCGCGTGGGAGCCGGCGACATATTCCCGAAACGCGGCACGACTTTGTAGAACTTGTCTTTTTTATCCCATAGATATTCTTCCATCAGCGCCTTTATCTTTACCGCTTCCGCATTCCACCCGATCTCTTCCTCGACATTGCCGATGATATGCGCCATCTGTGCGAGAGCCATTGCATCGGCATAGGCATAGGAGTTGATTGTCGGACGGTAGCCGGTGTGATCCTTGCTCAGAAGGCCGGCAACGGATATTTCCATCCCATCACGATCGTCGCTCTGCCAGAAGAGCCCGGTGGAGTCGCGATGGTCTCCCTCCCAGTCGCGATACGTTTCGCAAAGAGCACCGAACTGCTGCTGGATCAGCGTTTTGTCCAGAGTTACTGCAAATAGCTGAAGTGTGGACTCAGCCGCCGGAAAACTATATTTTCTGGGCTGGGCGCTCTTGTCCGTCATCCAGAACCGGGCATAGTCGGTCACTATCGATTTGTCCGCCAGCCAGCGCGCTTCACGGATGTGATGCGAAGCAGGGCAGTTGATGGTGTTGTAGCCACCAGCCCAGTGAATGTTCGGCAGGAATTCCGTTATCACATAGCCTGCCGGTGTCTTCTTCACGTGTTTGCGGAAAGTCCACCAACGGAAATAATAGGTCTTTTCCAACTCGGCATCGGGGCATTCGAAGACAGGGATGTTTGCCTTGAGGAACTCCGCTGCAAGGCTGTTCGGGTATTCGTTGTGGTAGGTTTCATTGTCCGCCGCATTGAATGCTGATACATAAGCATCCACTTTGGCATCGGACGGGAGCTTGCTTTCGTCAAGCGATGCAGCGCAGGTGACGCAGGCCAAAGTCAACAGGATTAATGAAAAATGTTTGAACATCGGCGATTCTTATTGGCCAAAGATACGAAAAAGTTAAAAATTTCATACATTTTTGTTGTTGTAATTTGCATGTGTTTTTTGGGGCAGTTGTTTAAAAGAAAAGACCAGTGTTTCTCTACGTCTTTTGAATAGGACACAGGACACACTGTGTTTTGAATCAAATGTTGTTTCTCCAACAGGCTATTATTGTTCAAATTGTCGCATTTCGGATCCAGATGAAGACTGGTACACTATTATTATCGCCGAGTCAGATGATTTTTCCGGCCATATTGATTATAAATTGGACATGGGTGATTTGATAAGCAATAAAGATGAGGCATCGGTAAAGATTTATCTACTTCGGAACGGGAACAAGGAACTGGTCAAGGAGTGGACTTATGCAAAGCGCAATGAACCGGGAAGGCAGCTGTTCAATGAAAAGTTCT
>JAGHTF010000066.1 GCA_018065485.1 Candidatus Cryptobacteroides fimicaballi
ATCTGCCTGCTGATATGTGCGGCGGCGGTATCCTGCAACGGCAGGAAGGACCCCGAAACTCCGGGTTATATAGTACAGGTGTCGATGGGGGAATGGGACGAGCAGTTCTATCCCACAGAGGACATCATAGCAAGAATCGACGAGGTTTGCAGCATCATTCCTCTCGAAAAGGTGCTCGTCGGATGGGTGACCGATCCGGAACCGTACCGGCAAATAGGGGAGTACCTCCACGGCAAGGGTATCCAGATGCTCCTGTATCTCCCGGTGTTCGCCGAGACCGAAGGCGCCTTCGAGAATATACCGGCGGTGGATATATGGGGAGAGGCTCCGACCAGGTACATCATCCCGGGCGGGGGCGGATTCAAGTTCAACTGTCCTACCGTACAGAGCAACATCGACAACCTGATCGGCTTTTATGAGGAGCACCTCGCCGACGTCGATTTCGACGGAGTGTTCCTCGACAGAATCAGAACGCAGTCGTTCGTCTGCGGAATCAACGGAGTGCTGGGTTGCGGCTGCGACAACTGTGCGGCGCTTTTCGAGGCCGAAGGGGTGAATCTGGACGATGTGCGCAGGGCTTACGAGGCCAAGGGGGACAAGTTCTTCTCCGTCACTTCGTATGACCCGAAAACCGGTTTCACTTTCGAGGACGAAACCGCGCGGGCGTTCTTCGAGGCCAAGTGCAGAATTGTCAGCACATCCGTCGCAAAGGTCTGCGACTATTTCCACAACCGTGGGATGATTGTCGGGCTCGACCTTTTTGCGCCGATTCTCGCACAGTTCGTCGGGCAGGACTACGGCATTCTGGCCGAGCACTGCGACTTCATCAAACCTATGCTCTACCGTAAGACCTGGGCCCCGGCCGGCATAGGTTTCGACTACGACCTGCTGCGGCAGAGTGCCCCCGGGGCGGACGGTTATCCAGAGCTGACGCTAGACGTCGAATTCCTCAGGGAGCAGCTTCGTGCAATGGAGGATCTGCCGTGCCAAAAATATCCGGGCATCGAAATCGTGTACGACGAGAAGATCGTACCGACGACGCCCGAATATATCATCGAATCGCTGAATACGGTTCTGGAATTCGGATACGAGGGGGCAGTGGTTTCGTGGAACATTATGCAGGTCCCCAAAGACCACATCCGTTGCCTGGCAGACGTATCCGCGCAGCCCTCCCGTCACTCCACCGGATCGAAATAAATCGAATCCACTCCGCACTGCGGGCATTTCTTCGGTGGCTCGGAACCAGTGTGCTGGTAGCCGCACACCGAGGAGGCCTTCTGCGCGCAAGAAAGAACCAGAAAAAGTATTTTGATCTGGCTCAGAGCAATCTCGTGGTCATCAAATCGCGTAATCACGGTAGTTATAAGCTCATCCCTGTGGAAGATTCAGACTTCATAATGAACGAAACTGAACTTTTGGCAAAGATTAACCGTGGAATAGCTGAATATGAGCAAGGTAAGGCTATTGCAATGTCAGCGGGAGAGACTTCGGAAGCATATATTGCAAGGCTCTTGTCAGAATAGAATTATAGGGAACATCCCCGAACAGGAACGGGACAAGTAGAACTTTCGGACATTACAAATAATCCTATCTATTCTATTGATGCTTCTTCACGAATAACAATTATCAACAACAAAGTTTAAATGTCCCCTTATGGGACAAGTGTATTCATGTGTGACAGGCCCAGAGCCATTTTCTTCCTGCTGTTGGTCTTCCTTCCGGCAGGCAAATAATACCAAGGATGTGAGTATAAGTAATAATATCTTCTTCATTGTCTCTTGATTTATCTCTGCAAAGATAGTCATTCCTTGAACGATGGCAAAACGTACATCGGTATGGAATGAAAAAGATCCAGTTTGATTCATCCATATGTACAGATGAACGGGCGGAGGACGGTGAGATTACTCTACGTATAGGAGAAGGCCTTTAAGGTATTCGCCTTCGGGATGATAGATGCTTACGGAATGGTCTGCCGGCTGGCATAACCGGTCCAGGATTCGCACCCTCCTGCCTGTCTGAGCGGCAGCGCTGAAAACAGCCAGAGCAAAAGCCTCTTTGTCCACCACCTGAGAACAGCTGAAAGTAAATACGATTCCACCCGGAGCAACCTTTGAAATCGCTGCAGCATTAAGTCGCTGATATGCGCGGAGAGCATTCTTGAGCACACCTCTGTGCTTTGCGAATGCCGGGGGATCCACAATCATAAGGTCGTATCTGTCCTGCGGGCATTGCTTCAGGAATTCGATAGCATCGGCACAGATTCCCTTATGAGGAGTATCCGGTCCGAAGTTCAGCTCAACGTTTCTGTTCAGAAGAGAAACCGCCTTGGCAGAACTGTCCACCGAATCGCAGGATACTGCTCCCCCGGCCAATGCATATATGCTGAACCCCCCGGTATAGCAGAAAAGGTTTAGCACCCTCTTTCCCTCGGCATATCGGCCAACCCTTGCACGGTTCTCCCTCTGGTCAAGGAAGAATCCCGTTTTCTGACCTTCCGTCCAATTGACAAGAAACTTGTGCCCGTTCTCCAGAACAAGCTGCTCTTTGTCGTCGAATCCCGGCGCAGTATAGACATAACCGTCGCAAAGGTCCAAGCCGGCCTTAAAAGGAGCGGTACCGGAACTTTTGTCATATACAGCCTTAAGCCTTTCGCCAAAGATATCTTTAAGAGCTTCGCATATCTGCAGTTTGGAGCGGAACATCCCGGCAGAATGCGCCTGCATTACACAGACTCCGTCGTACCAGTCTATTATAAGCCCCGGCAGACCGTCTCCTTCTCCGTGCACCAGCCTGAAGCAGTTAGTCTGCTCTGAATTCCGGTTATAAAGACCTACACTTTCGCGCACATCAAGGGCTTTGCGGATAGAATTACGCCAGAAATCGGAAGATAAGGGATTGGAATCGAAACTCAGCACGCGCACTGCAATGGAGCCGATCTGATAATGACCACAAGCAAGATAATCTCCCGATGCGGAATAAACCGAGACAAGGTCGCCCTCGGCAGGGGTTCCCTGTATAGAAGCAATGGCACCCGAGAACACCCAGGGATGAAAACGCAGGAGCGACTCCTCGCGTCCTTTCTTAAGAAAAATTTTAATCATTTAGGGCTCCTGATAAGTTTCAGGTACATCTCTCGGCAGACCCAGGCATCGGTCGCAGCATAAAGTTGCTGAGCAGCGTTCAATTCAGAAGCCTCCCAGTTGGAAAGCTGCTGAGCCTTGGAAATCCTGATACCGAGAATATTGCCTGCAAGTTTTTTAACGCTCTTGTCCATAATGCCCCAATCAACGGCTATCTGTTGCAGGTCCACGAATCCCAGTTCCTCGAACTTATGCTTTTTCTGTAACCCGCGGACATCGTCGTGCGTAGCGGCTCCCACCTTTACGATAGAAGGGTCGGAAAGCACTTTGCAAAGTCTGCTCCTCAGCCCCATCTTATTGATTCTGAAAAGAAAAGCCTTTTTTCCGTCGGAAAGCTGCAACAATGCAACCCCCGAATTGTGCATTCCGGAATTGAAGCACGGCTTCGTCTCGGTATCGAACCCCAGCACAGGCTGGTTCCTCAGATACTCGACCGCACGCAAATAAGCGAATCCCGGTTTATCTATCACCACAATCTCGCCATCGAATGCCCCTAAAGGCAGGCTCTCAAGTTCTTCAGGACTAATATTGCTTTTAAACATCAACTGTTGAATTCTATCGGTTTCACTTTTTCAGGACGAAAGCGAAAACAAGATTCATAAGAATATACACCACAAAGCCAAGCAGAACAATCATCGACCAGTGTATAGCAGTAAGCAACACCAACGCTGCGATAACAACGACGTTGACTACGAACGCTATCCTCTTTCGGTTCTCCAGGCCGTCCCCTTTTGCGACTTTTAGAGAAAACATCGGAATTTCAGACACCAGAAGGGCGCAAAGCACTGCGACCATTATAGGAATGAACACAATCCCGGTCGCCCATACCGAAAGGAAGGAAGAAGGCGAAGACGCCGTGTACAGGGCAAGAGCCCCGCAAACCAAAGCGCAAGCCGGAGTAGGCAGTCCCAGGAACGACTTATGCTGACGGTCATCAAGATTGAACTTTGCGAGCCGCAGAGCGCTGAACGCAGCAAGAATCAATGGGAAATAACAAAGCCAGACAGGAGCTCCAAAACAGTATGCTCTCATAAGTTTGCAGAGCATAACGGAAGGCAATACGCCGAAGCTTACAACGTCACTCAGGCTGTCGAGTTCCTTACCCTTGTCGGAATAGGCGTCCAGAGTCCTGGCCGCAAACCCATCCATAAAATCAAAGACAACCGCTGCAAGCATAAAATAGAACGCCAGATCGAACCTTCCTGCGCAAGCAGCCATAACACCCGCCGTTCCACTTAGCAGATTGAGACAGGTGATAGAATTGGGTATATGTTTTACAATGTTTATCATTTTATTCCAAGACGTTTTTTAAGGGAAACTGGAAGTGCGCTCTTGGCTACCATAACATTAACGGTCTGAGCTTTGACAAAATTTTCACTGGCGTACCAGATTCCGTCAAACTTACCGGTAATGCCCCAGGAATTCTTGACAATGAAATAATTCCTGCCGAACTGATCCCTGGCTGTCCCGTAGATAAGCATTCCGTGATCGTCGGTCAAAGTCCTGTCGTCGAATTCCGCCTGACGGCTTTCCTGTGTGGGGGCCTTCTCAACGACAATTGTATCGAGCGCTACTATTTTCTCCTCAGCCTTGCCTACCCAGTGTTCCTGGTCGGAACCGGCTGCGGACTTGCTTTCAACATCGGGAAGAAGAGCAAAGCCGGTGCGGGTAAAGCCCTCTGTGCTGACATCTGCACCCCAGGCCACAGTGTACCCTTTGTCGATTGCTCCGCGGATAACTTCCATAAGTTCGTCAATCGGAACGTTGTACGACTCGTCATAGCGCCAGTTGTCGGCAATCTCTACACAGAACCAGCTGTAGAAGGGATGATGCGAATAGCTGGTAAGACTGATATAGTCGTCGGGATTGAACTTGAGAGCATCACGATAGGTTGCCGGAGTATATGTCTTTCCATCTACGGTGAAAGTCTCGGGACATTCTCCGAGATAAGCGTCCACTATGCCCTGGAAAGCCTTGCGCCAGGCAGTGGAGAGCTTCCGGTTGGGATTCTTGTTGATCTGCTCCACAAAACTCTTCGTTACAGCATCAAGTTCGCCGTGAACGGGTTTGTCGGTGCCGTAGCACAAGCCGGGCATTTCGCTCTGCGGAACAATTCCATAGTCCTTGATGACGTGCATAACGTCCTCGCATTCCGAACCTGCGGCAAAGGTGAGATTACCGTTCAGACGGATATATTTGTCGGCCCTGTCACAATAGGATTTGCTTACCACGAACATCTCCGAGAAATCGGGATAGTCCTCGGGATCTTTTATGCCGTTTATCCTTATCACCTCGGCTTCGACGAAACCAAGACCGGAAAAGCACCAGCAGGTACCACTGCGGTACTGGTTTTTAACGGATGTTACAGGATTGGCCTTGATTGTCGTGAACTCATACTTTTCGAATTCCTTGTTGAAATCCACTTTTTCCTGGGCATTCAATGCCCCGCAAAGAGCCAGGACAGCTGCAGAAATTATTATAAAACGTTTCATATTCCACAAAGATAGTCATTATTTCAAAATTTTGTCCGCAAGTTCCCGCGGAAGAGCATCCTTATGCAAGGTCACGTAGATGGTCTTGCCTCTGAAAAAAGGAATTGACGCATACCAGATACGGTGAGGATCACCCCAATCGGGTCCGGAAGAATTCTTTACCATATAGAATGTCTCTCCATCGGCAGAACGGGCAAGGCCGAAAATATGCATCATATGATCGTCAACGGTTTTCTTGTAATCATAGAATTCCTGACGGAGTTCCTGCGAAACCTCCTTCTGTGGAATAACTGCAAGCCCGTCCCAGGTATATCCGGGCTCAGAAATATCGGTTCCCCAAGCTACCGTGAATCCATTTTCAATGGCACCGGTAACACAGGCTTCAAGTTCATCGAGCGGAATATTCCAGGCGCAGTCCCACCGCCAGTTGTCCGAAACCTCGACCGGCATCAGGGAATAGAACGGATAGTGGGTGAAAGAAGTCAGCGTAACATAATCATCTGCACGGAGACCCAGGAAATTACGGTAGGTTACCGGGCTGAAATGAATGCCGTTCAGAACGAATTTTTCCGGACATTCGCCAAGATCGCGGGCGAGAATCCTTTCCAGTTTCTTCCTCCAGTTGCGGACGCCCGGAGAATCGGGGTTCTCTTTCATATCCTCCAGCACCTTCCCCAGATACTCCCGGATACGCTTGTCCATATCAAAGAGGTCCGGCAGTCCGGTCTTGCAGGGCATAACCGAATCGGGCACCAGCCCATAGTCGTCAAGAACGTGCAGGAAGTCTCCCGAAATACTGCCCGGGCCGCTGGTCATCCTGCCGTCGAGACGGATATACTTGACAGCCCTGTCGGCGTAGGACCGGTACAGGGTAAACATCTCCGAAAAATCCGGATAACGGAGAGAATCGGTAATACAGTTCAGACGGATAGTCTCGGATTCCAGAAAAGATGTCATTGCAAAGCACCAGCAGGTGCCGCTGTTATGCTGATCCTTGATGCTTGTAATGGGATTGGCCTTCACCGTTACAAACCCGTAGTCGTCAAAACTCTGGGCATAGAGTCCGAAAGACATCAGCAGAGCAAAAAAGAAACTTGAAAACCTTTTCATATGCGATTACATTCCGAATTGTTTCTTTAACCATTCCATTGCGGTCTCGGTCTGCCAGGGATAGAGCCAATGGCCGGTATCCCGTGCAAGAAGCAGCTGCTTGGGTCCCGGAATCACATTGTATGCCGAGGTGGTGGAAGTGGGACAGCAGACATTGTCGTTATAGCCGAATGCGTAGATTCCGGGCACCTCTACGAAACGCGCGAAATTGGCGGTGTCGAAGTAGCGGACAGTGTTGAGCTTTGCTTCAATGTTCTTCTCCGACGGGTTTCGGAAAAGATGGGGCCATCCGCCTGCACGGCCGTTATAATAGCCGCACACATCGCAGAAAGCCGGGAAATATGCGAACAGCGCACTTATACGCTTGTCCAGGCCGGCCGCTACAATGGAAAGCATTCCGCCCTGCGAGCCGCCGTATGCGGCAATGCGGTTTGAATCCACGTCGGGGCGGCTGCAAAGATAGTCTATTGCCCTTACAAGGCTGAGGTAGGTCCGGCGATAGTAATAGCTGTCGCGGTTCTCTATTCCCTTGGTCGTATATCCCGACATCCCGTCGCGCTCCAATGCCCGGTACATTTCGGGATCCTGGTCAACCGGAATACCGTGAACTCCGATTTCAAGACATACAAAACCCTCGTAAGCAAATTCGCAGGGGCCGTGGAAGGAGCGTATTGCAGCGCCAGGGAGTCTCAGGATTGCAGGTTTGGGACCTTCGGTCTTAGGTACGGTAAGCACTCCGTATACGTGAGTACCGGGGCGCACAGCCTGGATTCTGATGTAGTAAACGTCGACGCGGTCGTCACTTTCCTCTTCGCAGTAACGGAGTTTGGTAAGCATCGGAACCTTGGCAGCCTTTGCCTTGGCATCTTCCCAATATGCAGTAAAATCGTCGGGAAGAGTAACGGTAGGGCGCAGTTTTTCGGGCTCATAAGCCAGATTCGTCCTCCCGGAATAACGATGCCCTTCGTAATTCACGTTCGCCTTCACGTTTATGAAACCGGGCTGTTTGGCACCGGGAATCCGTACGGTGGCAAAACCCTTCGAATCAGTCTTCACCGTACCCCTGAACACTGGGTCCAGATTGTCCGGGCCATAGTTATATTCAATCTCAATGTCCTTAAGAAGCCGGTTCTGGCATACGGCATAAATCATAACCTTAGCCTGCTGGCCGCATTCATAGGTCCAATCCTCGTGGTCCGGAGCCAGATACAGCTCCACGAACTCCTGTTTCGGCTGTGCCAATGCCGCAGCAAAAGCGGCAAACAAAAAAGATACGGTTAAAAGAAAGTGTTTCATAAAGTGTTATTTTTCAAGTTCTGCTATCATCGCTTCCGCCACCTTGCACGAAGCCCCGGAGCCTCCCAGTTTTTCCCTTATCCTGGCATAGCCTTCCAGCATCGACTTGCGATACGACGCGTCGCCGGAAAGCCTGTCCAGCTCATCGCGTACGGCTTCCGGTGTAAAATCATCCTGGATAAGTTCGCGGAACACCAGACTGTCATCAATCAGATTGCCCAGAGAAATGTATTTTATATGATTCTGCACCCTGAGTATGTTCACGGCAGCCCAATATGTCAGGGCCGAAGTGTTCCAGCAGACCACCTGCGGCGTGCCTATAAGCGCCGCCTCCAGCGAGGCTGTTCCCGAGTTGATTACCGCATTGCCGGCATACTTGAGTATATCGTAGGTTTTTCCGAAAACCAGATGGACGTTTTTACGGTTACCGATGAATCCGAGGTAATCCTCCGGACTTCGGGAAGGCGCACCGGCCACCACATACTCCCCTCCCCTCAAGTCTGCAACCTTCATAAGAAGAGGCATCATCCGGGAGATTTCCCCCTTACGGGAACCGGGCAGAAAAGCGGTGTACTCCCCTTCCATCAGGCGGGAATACCTGTGATTGTCGATTGCATCCACCAGCGGATTCCCCTTATATATAAAAGGGACGCCCACTTTGGTAAAATACGGAATCTCGAAAGGAAATATGATGAACAGTTTGTCCACCCACTGGCGCAGCCTGCGGTTTCGCCCCTCCCGGGACGCCCAGGTCTTAGGCGCAATGTAATAGAATACCCTGACCGAATTCTTATGGCAGAATTCGGCTATCTTCATATTGAAACCGGGGTAATCGATCAGGATAACCGCATCCGGATTCCAGGCAAGGATATCGGATTTGCAGAATTTCAGGTTTGACGATATGGTATTCAATTTGGCGAGGACGTCCGTGAGGCCCATAACTGCAGTATCCTTATAGTCGCGGACTTTGACACCGCGTGGCCCTGCCGCGTTTTCCATTTGGGAACCACCCCAGAAACGGAATTCCGACTCAGGGTCTCGTGAACGGAGTCCGGCAATAAGATTTCCACCGTGCAAATCCCCGGAAGCCTCCCCTGCAATGATATAATATTTCATAAGACGAAATTTATGCAAATATACTTTTTTTTCAGTTAAAAAATTGATAAATTTGCACGCTTTCAGGCTAAGAAAAAAGTATTGTTTAACTAATTATAATTCAAAACAAAAAAATGGTAAAACTCGGTATTAACGGATTCGGTCGTATCGGCCGTATGGTATTCCGCGCAGCTTTTGAAAATTTCGCTAACGAAATTGAAATCGTAGGTATCAACGACCTTCTCGATCCCGATTATCTGGCTTATATGCTCAAGTACGATTCTGTACACGGAGCATTCAAGGGTGACGTAAAGGTAGATGGAAACACCCTTATCGTTAACGGAAAGAGCATCCGCCTCACAGCAGAGATGGATCCCGCAAACCTCAAATGGAACGAAGTAGGTGCAGAGGTTGTTGTTGAATCAACAGGTCTCTTCCTTACCGACGAGAAAGCCCGCAAGCACATCGAGGCCGGCGCAAAGAAGGTTATTATGTCAGCTCCTTCAAAGGACAGCACCCCTATGTTCGTTTACGGTGTAAACCATACAACATATGCAGGTCAGGATATCATCTCCAACGCATCCTGTACAACCAACTGTCTGGCTCCCATCTCCAAGGTGCTCAACGACAAGTTCGGTATCAAGCGCGGTCTTATGACAACCGTACACGCTGCAACAGCTACCCAGAAGACCGTTGACGGACCTTCAAAGAAGGACTGGAGAGGCGGCCGCGGTATCCTCGAGAACATCATTCCTTCATCAACAGGTGCAGCAAAGGCTGTAGGTAAGGTTCTTCCCGAACTCAACGGCAAACTTACCGGTATGAGCCTCCGCGTTCCCACATCAGACGTCAGCTTTGTTGACCTCACCGCAGAACTCAATACTCCTTGCACATACGAGGAAATCTGCGCTGCAATGAAGGAAGCTTCTGAGGGCGAACTCAAGGGAATTCTCGGATACACCGACGAGTGCGTTGTTTCCACCGACTTCCGCAACGAGAGCAAGACCTCCGTATTCGACGCAAAGGCCGGTATCCAGCTCGATTCTACATTCGTTAAGGTTTGCGCCTGGTACGACAATGAGTGGGGCTACTCAAACAAGGTTCTCGAAATGGCAAAAGTTATTACAAAGTAATCCGAGCCAATCTCTGAAATACTTGAAGAGGGTGACTGAAAAGTCATCCTCTTTCTTTTTTAGCGGTTTCAATTGCGTTCACCGAAAATGGCGGTACCGATGCGGACCATAGTGGCGCCATAGCGCACGGCAACGGGCCAGTCTCCGGACATACCTATCGAGAGCTCACGGAATTCATCAAGTTCCGGGAAAAC
>JAGHTF010000012.1 GCA_018065485.1 Candidatus Cryptobacteroides fimicaballi
TCGGGACAATCGTCACCGTCATCGGCGTGGCGATGTTCTTTATGCTGTAAATCTGTACGTGAACACTTTGCGCGGACACGAGTCACTCGCGTATTGCGCAATAGCCGCACTTCGCGAAGAAGCGGAGGATGCTACGGCCAATTTTCGGGCTCTTCTTGATATAGCTGCTGTGGGAGGCTCCCTCGAAGATTTCAAGTTCCGCTCCGGGAATGTTGTCTGAGATGAGACGGGTGTGCTCCACGCTTATCAGGTCCTTTTCGCCGACCGTGACGAGGGCGGGGCATTTTATTGCGCTCAGTTCTTCTGGCTTGATGTCGGGTTCCTTGAGCATCATCAGCGCGAGGGGAGTGCCTTCGCTCAGAATCCACTCCTTGAAGCCCTCGAAATCGGGTCCGCAGTCGGGGCAGAGGTTGGCTCCGGCCACGACGATGAGCGAACTCGTGCCCGGGTGGGCCATCTCCAGAAGCAGTTCTATTATGCCTCCGTCGCTCCATCCGAATAGAGCCGGCCTGTCGAGTCCCATCTTCTTTATGAACAGATAAGTGTCTTCGGCCATATCTGCATAGTGGTATTCCTCCAGCGGTTCGTTTGCTCCCTGCCCGCGCGAATCGGGACTGTAGATGCGGTAGCCCTTCAATGCCAGTTCCAGCGCCTGAGTGCGCATACTCCTGTGCGACCCTCCGTTGCCGTGCAGGAGCAATACGGGTTTCCCTTCTTTCGGACCTCGGGTGAAATAGTGCATATCGAGTCCGTTGACGCTTGCCACCGCCTCCTCCTCGGGCCATCTGCGGCTCTTGATCCTCAGGTAGTTGAAATAGAAGAATCCGGTGATTTTGTGTGCTGTGCTCATAGTACCATACAAAATTCCCGTCCTCAAGACTCTGTCGTTCGGGGACGGGAACAGATTTTAAATTCAGATTACCAATTCTCTGCGCTTACCTCGAAATAGCTCTGGGGATGGTCGCAGGTGGGGCATACTTCGGGAGCGGCTTCGCCCACTACGATATGACCGCAGTTGCGGCATTCCCAAACCTTGACTGTGGATTTCTTGAACACTTCGGCTGTCTCCACATTCTTGAGAAGTGCGCGGTAGCGCTCTTCGTGATGCTTTTCGATGGCGGCCACCAGGCGGAACTTCTGGGCGAGCTCCGGGAAACCTTCTTTCTCGGCTGTCTTGGCGAATCCTTCGTACATATCGGTCCATTCGTAGTTCTCGCCTTCGGCTGCCGCCTTTAGGTTGGCTGCGGTGTCACCGATTCCATTGAGCTCCTTGAACCACATCTTGGCGTGCTCCTTCTCATTGTCTGCTGTCTTGAGGAAGAGGGCTGAAATCTGTTCGAAGCCTTCCTTTTTGGCCTTGGATGCGAAATATGTGTACTTGTTGCGGGCCTGTGACTCGCCGGCGAAAGCCGCTTCCAGATTCTTCTCGGTCTGGGTGCCTGAATATTTTGTTGCCATAATATGAATGTTTTTGATGATGATTTTTTCCAAAAGACAAGGGGTGGCTGTTTGACAGTCACCCCTGTTTAACTGTCGTGCTGCAATTAAGCCTGCTCGATAGCGCCCATAGGGCAAACGCCTGCACAAGTACCGCAGTCAGCGCAAAGGTTGGGATCGATCTTGTAGA
>JAGHTF010000069.1 GCA_018065485.1 Candidatus Cryptobacteroides fimicaballi
CGCCTGTACAAGCCCTAAAGAACAAAATTTGTAAATAAATAGTCGATACTGTCGAATATTTTATTATATTTGCAGTCCCAAATAGGGAAACGGGATGTGGCGCAGTTGGTTAGCGCACCACGTTAGGGACGTGGGGGTCGTCTGTTCGAGTCAGATCATCCCGACATAAAAGAGGAAAGAAAAAATCTTTCCTCTTTTATTTTTATTTTTTTCATTAAAAATTGAAAGGTTTTCGCGATAAAATGTTCAAATTTATTATTAAAATAATTTATTTTCTATAAAATCGGCGAAAAAAACATTGTAAATCATTGATTAAATGCGTTTAAAAGCGCATTACAAATTTGCATAATAAAAAAACTTTTCCGAACTTGCGAGCTCAATTTCCTTTGAAAGGGGAATTGTACCCTATAGAATATACGCTAGTTAGTATAATTATTGTTTAATTTAAAGTTTAACCAATGAAAAAAATCAAATTGCTTATTGCAGCATTGATGCTCCTTGTTTGTTCTTTGGCATTTGCCCAGAACATCACCGTCAGCGGTGTAGTAAAGGACGCTTCAACTGGTGAGACTATTCCCGCAGCTGCGGTTGTAGTTAAAGGGACCACAACCGGAACTCAGACTCAGCTCGACGGATCCTATTCCCTCGCAGCTCCGTCCAACGGAACTCTCGTCATTTCTTGTGTCGGCTATAAGACCGTAGAGGTTGCAGTCGGCGCCGCTGCCATCCACAACATCTCCCTGGAAGCCGACAGCAGTTTCCTCGATGAGACCATTGTTGTTGCTTACGGTACTTCCACAAAGGCAACCTTCACCGGTTCTGCCAGCGTTGTGAAGTCGGAAGAAATCGAGAAACGCCAGGTTTCCAATGTAACACAGGCCTTGTCCGGTTCCGTTGCAGGTGTTCAGACAACTTCTTCAAACGGCCAGCCCGGTACAGGTGCAACAATCCGCATCCGCGGTTTCGGTTCAATCAACGCAGGTATGACCCCTCTGTATGTTGTGGACGGTGTTCCCTATGACGGAGATATCGCATCCATCAACACTCAGGATATCGAGTCTATCAGCGTACTTAAGGATGCCGCCGCCGCTGCACTTTACGGTGCCCGCGGTGCCAACGGTGTTATCCTCATTCAGACCAAGAAGGGTTCTGTAGGCGAGGCAAAGATCACTCTCGACGCCCGCGTAGGTGTGAATTCCCGCGGTGTAAAGAATTACGACGTAATTACCTCTCCTGCCGAATATATGGAGACAATGTACAAGTCTCTCTACAATTCAGGAGTATACGGACTCGGATACGGTGCGGCAAATGCCGACACTTACGCCAATGAAAAGATGGTTTCATCTCTGGGATATCAGATTTATACTCTTCCCGAAGGACAGAACCTTATCGTTAACGGAAAGCTCAATCCCGCTGCCAGTCTCGGTTATTCCGACGGTCAGTTCTACTATACCCCCGACGATTGGGCAAAGGAGACGTTCTCCAACCAGCTCCGTCAGGAGTACAACCTCAGCGTATCGGGCGGTAACGACAAGCTCAACTACTACTTCAGCGCCGGTTATCTTGCCGACGGTGGTGTAATCGTAGGTTCGGGTTTCGATCGTATCAGCACCCTGCTCAAGGTTGACTATCAGGCTAAAAAATGGCTCAAGCTCGGTACCAACGTATCTTACAGCTACACAAAGAGCCGCTATCCCGATGAGCAGACAACTACCAACTCATCCGGTAACGCCTTCTTCATTGCAAACAACATCGCACCTGTATATCCTATGTATGTAAGGGATGCCAGCGGAAAGATACTCTATGACGGCAAGAACCCTCTCTACGACTATGGTGACGGTGCTTCTACCAACGGAGTACGTAACTGGATGTCAATCTCCAACCCTATCGGTGACCTTACCTATCAGACTCTCGACTATCTTGCCGACGTTCTCAACAGCAAGGTTTACGCCGAAATCACTCCCGTAGAAGGACTCAAGCTTTCTGCCATTGCAGGCGTCCTCATCGACAACACCCGCATGCACTTCGCATCCAGCGGCAAATACGGACAGAGCGCCAACTATGGTGGAGAAGCAGAGCAGTCTCTCAGCAGAACTTTCACTTTCACCCAGCAGTATCTTGCAAACTATAAGAAGACCTTCGCTACCAACCATACTATCGATGCCCTTGTAGGTTTCGAGTCATTCACGGAAGAAGGTGAGAAAATGGAGGCTTACGGTCAGAACCTTTATGCTCCCGGCGTATGGGCAGTGAACAATACCATCGACCAGCGTCGCGGTTACGGTTCTGTAGGCTATTATGCAGTTATGGGTCTCATTTCCCGTATCAACTACGACTATGCCGAGAAGTATTTCGTTTCCGGTTCATTCCGTCGTGACGCTTCTTCCCGCTTCGCTCCCAAGAACAGATGGGGTAACTTCTGGTCAGTTTCAGCTGCCTGGAACCTTGGCAAGGAAGATTTCATCAAGAGCGCCGACTGGATCGATATGCTCAAGCTCAAGGCCTCTTTCGGTCAGCAGGGTAACGACAACATCGGTAACAACTACGCATATCTGGACCAGTATACAATGAGCGGTTCCGACGGCGTATTCTCCGACGGTGCACTTGCTTACAAGGGTAACCCTGAACTTACCTGGGAAACCACCAACGCATTCAACGTGGGTGTTGACTTCGGTTTCTTCCGGGACAGGCTCAGCGGTAGCATCGAGTACTTCAGCCGTCAGACCGAGAATATGCTTTACTACAAGCCTGTAGCAGCATCAAACGGTTACAGCAGCGTGCCTATGAACATCGGTTCAATGAAGAACTACGGTGTCGAGATCGACCTCAGCGGAAATATTGTAAGTACAAAGAACGTTCAGTGGAACATCTTCGGCAATGCTACATTCCTTAAGAACAAGGTTGTAAAGCTTTCTCCCGATCTTAACGGCAAGCTCATCAGCGGAAGCCGCATCTACACCGAGGGCGAGTCTATGTACCAGCTCTATCTTGTAAAATACGCAGGTGTCGACGCATCTACCGGTGAGGCTCTCTACTGGGCTAAGTCTTACAAGACCGTCGATGACGGAATGGGTGGAACCAAGCAGGTTGTAGACGAAGAATCCGCAGAATATCCTACTACAAACTACTCAGTTGCACAGGCTACCAACCGTCAGTCAACAGGCGACCTTCTTCCTAAGGTATCCGGCGGTTTCGGTACAAGCCTTTCAGTTTACGGCGTAGACCTCTCCGTACAGTTCGCATATCAGCTTGGCGGTAAGATTATGGATTCCGGTTATCAGTCATTGATGCACTGCGGTACCACAGGTGACCTCGGTCAGAACTGGCACACCGACATTGCAAATGCCTGGACTCCTCAGAACACCAATACCGACATCCCTCGTCTGTGTACTACCGACAAGTATGCAAACTCAACTTCAGACAGATTCCTCATTTCTTCCAACTATCTTTCTCTGAACAATATAACCATCGGTTATACTTTCCCCGGCAAGTGGACAAAGAAGATAGGCATCGAGGGAATCCGTATCTATGGTGCAGCAGACAACATCGCTGTTTTCTCGGCACGTAACGGTTTTGACCCTCGTCAGAGCTTCACATCTGCTACTACATCTCTTTACACTGCGCTTCGCACCATCTCCGGTGGTATCAAGCTCACATTCTAATGCTTAAAATTGAAGAGATATGAAAATTTATAACAAAATAACAGTTTTGGCAGCTTGCGCACTTGCTCTTTCAGCTTGTGTCAATCTTGATACTGCTCCTCTGGGCTCTACAATTACAACAGAGCAGAAGAAAGAAGTACTCAACAGCGATCCTTCCAAGATCAGCGCCGGTGTATCCGGTATTGCTGCTATGTTCAGCCAGAGATTCGGCGGACTCGGATCCGGCAACGAATATCACAGCGACTTCGGTTATGGCTCGATTATGCTCTTTACCGACTGTCGCGGTACAGATATGATTCACCCCGACACGGGATATAACTGGTTCTCTGCTGCAGGTGATCTTTCCGATCACGTTTACAGCTATGGCCAGACCCTGATGTTCTGGAATGACCTTTACCAGCAGATTTATTCTGCCAACCTTGTAGCAGCAGGTATCGACCCTGAAACAGAGGACCCTCTTGCAGCATTCTATCTTGCACAGGCTCTCTCGATGCGTGCATTCGACTATTTCACACTTGCTCAGCTTTACCAGTTCACCTACAAGGGACACGAGAATTCGCCCTGTGTTCCTCTCATCCTTGACACCAATGCACAGCAGTGCGCCGAGGAAGGAGCAGAACGCGCAACCGTACAGACAGTTTACGATCAGATTCTTGCCGACCTCGACAAGTCCGTAGAACTTCTCACAGGCAACGTTACCTCCCGTGACGACAAGCGTTATGTAGATCTCGCCACCGTTTACGGACTTCGCGCCCGCGTCAATCTGGTTATGCAGAACTGGTCTGAGGCCGCTTCTGATGCACAGGCTGCAATTTCCGCTTCCAGCGCCACTCCTCTTTCACAGAAGGAAGCTACCGGTCCCGGTTTTACAAAGTCAAACCTGCACAACTGGATGTGGGCAATCGTAATTGCCGAGACCGATCCCGTAGTTCTTTCCGGTATTGTGAACTGGATCAGCCATATGGGCTCATTCAACTACGGATATGCTTCTGTAGGTGCATACAGGGCTTGCAGCAAGCTTCTTTACAACAATATTCCTGCATCCGATGTCCGCAAGACCTGGTGGCTCGACGAAAAGGGTGGAAACTCTGTCCTCACAGCCGACCAGCTCGCTTACCTCAAGGCCAACAAGTTCCCTGCCTACACACAGGTTAAGTTCGACGCTTACAACAGTGTTCTGGGTCAGGCAACAAACGCCAACGATATTCCTCTTATGCGTATCGAGGAAATGTATCTCATCGACGCCGAGGCTACTGCAATGGCCGGAAACCCTGCCAGCGGTGCAAGCAAACTTCAGGAATTCGTCAAAACTTATCGCAATAGCGACTATACCTGCAAGGCTTCTACCGCTGCCGACGTACAGGATGCTGTATGGAATCAGAGAAGAATCGAGCTCTGGGGCGAGGGTATCTCTTACTTCGACATTCTTCGTCTCGAGAAGGGTATCGACCGTCGCGGAACAGGTTTCGAACCTCAGTGGGTATTCAATGTTTCACCCAGCGATCCTTATATGATCTACTGTCTGCCCAAGTCAGAAATCGAGGGTAACCCCAAGCTTTCAGACTCCGACAACAACGCTCCCGGTGAAGCTCCGAAGCCCGTTCAAGAGTAATTACAAGGAATCTTAAATCGACAAGAAATGAAAAATTATAAATCATTAGTATTGGCAGCTATCGTCCTCGCAGGCAGCGTTTTCGCATCCTGCAGCAAGGAGGGTTACTGGGACAAGAGTGATAAAATCGGCACTGGTTATTCACTGCCCGCAGCCACTCTTACCTACACCTTCTCTCCTACCGACGAGATGACTAAGGTGCAGATTCCCATTGTTCGTGGCAATGGCGACAATGCTGCGTCTCTCACCATTTCCGGCTCTACCACCGATGCGGGTGCCGAGTACCTCTCTTTCCCTGGAACCGTTGATTTCGCGGCAGGCCAGACACAGGCCATTTACGAAATTGGTATCGTAAAACCTTTTGCTCTCGGACAGTCTTTGAAAGCTGTTGTAAAATTCGATAAGAGTTTGTCTTCGGAGGCGGGTGTTGACTCTACCGCAGTCAATATTACTCTCGACTATACCTGGAAGTCTCTTGGTAATGCGAAATATAAGGATAGCTTTTTCTGGGAACTCGATGGATATGTTGAGGCAGAGATTTTGCAGAGTGAACAGGTTCCCAGTATTTTCAAACTTGCTGACCCTTATACCAAACAGAACAAGGAAGAGGGTCTCAATCAGCCAGGAGTTAATGCCGGATCTTTCTTTCAGTTCAGAGTCCTTGAAGACGGTGAGACATACAAAAATGTCAAAAATGCCAAGAAAGGATGGATCTACTATGACGATTATTGCACTGGAGTATATGATGAAGGAAGCATCTATTATCTATATCACCCTTCTCGCTTGA
This sequence comes from Candidatus Cryptobacteroides fimicaballi, assembly GCA_018065485.1. Taxonomy (GTDB): domain Bacteria; phylum Bacteroidota; class Bacteroidia; order Bacteroidales; family UBA932; genus Cryptobacteroides; species Cryptobacteroides fimicaballi. The sequence goes on from JAGHTF010000069.1 coordinate 6,062, forward strand.
AAGGATATGAGTCTTACATTCCTTATGCCTGTGTAACGGAGTATCAGGAGAATGGACTCCCGGCTATAGTGGATCTTGGTGCATTCATTCTCGATCAGAATGGCTCAGGATGGCTCCCTGGAACAGGAAGACATCAGATTGTATTCCCCAATGTACCTATCCTTGATTACAAAATCTCTGTGAAGTATACAGGTCGAGAGATTAACGCTACAGACGAGGAGTTTGTGAAAGCAAACATCGGTTTGGGAAAGGATATCGACTATGCCGATGTTGTCCTGATTGAAGGAAAGGATGGTAACGTCGGTCTCGCCAAGATTTTGGCAGGAGAAGACGGTATTGTTGAAATCACTGCAGGTGGAGAAGTCAAGCTTCCTATCGTTGATCCTGTGGCAGACCAGACCTACAGTATTGTTGTTGCCGCTTTCGCTACTGGTGAAGATGGTAAGGACGAGATCGTCGGTGCTACTTATACATCGTTCAAGTATGTCGCACACGGAGTAGCAGCTCCCGAGTGGGAACTTATTGGGACAGGTGATTTCACCTATAACTCTTGCATCTTTACATACGACGAAGAAGGAACTGTTCCTTATATCGACGAGGGCCTTGAACTCTATCGCTTCCCTGAGACTAACACTTATAAAATCGCTGGCTGGTGCCGGGCAGGAGGGGAGTATCCTGGTGGAGAGCTGTTTTTTACAATCGAAGAAGATGGTACTGTCGTTGCTGAAGAGGGGCTTGATACAGGTATCAACGTAGGGTATGCAGTGTTGGCAGACGATGGCAGTTATTGGGGTATCTCTTCAGGATCTGTCGGAGAAGACGGTAGTATAAATCTCTATCTTGTGTACTACTTCGACGACGCGGATTATACTGTAATCAGTTATGGCTGTGAGACTTTCAAGCTTACACCTGATTCTACCGAGGCTCCTTCGACTGCTAAGCCCGTATTCAATTTCAATCCTTGTGAGAATAGCAGAGGTTTAAAATTCTGCACCCCTCTCAATGATGTAAAGAACTTCAATAGCATAGAAAAAGTATCTTTCAAATAGGAGCAATAGTGTCAGATACAAAGTTTTTTGACTAAATTTGGGGCGGCTTTCAATTGAAGGCCGCCTTTTTTAATATGAAAAAATTATTTATTCTACTAAGTCTGCTGTTCCCTGTGCTGGCAATAGCGGCTCCGGTTGAGGAAGCGATGTGCCGCAAGGTTGCGGCCGAGTTCCTCAAATCAAAGAAGGCGGGAGTTGAAATGGCTCAGCTCAAGCTCGTCAATACCGAGCCTGCAGTGAAGTCTTCGACCTCGGCTCCGGCGTATTACGTTTACACAATGCCCTCAAAGGGGTTCGTGATTGTGTCCGGCGACGATTCTGTAGAGCCTATTCTCGGTTATTCTACCGAAAGCAGGTTCGCTCAGGAAGGTCACGCTCCCAATTTCGAGTCCTGGATGGGTATGTGGGAAAAGATTATTGCCGCAAACCGCAAGCATTCCACCAAGGCATCTTCCAAGATTTCAGCTGCCTGGAGCAATTTCACAGCCCCGGCAAGAACAACTTCGGGACCTTCTGAGATGCTCATTGAGACCGCTCTCTGGAACCAGGGCTCACCGTATAACCTTCTTTGCCCCAAGGATGCCGGCGGATACTGTGTAACAGGATGTACAGCTACGGCTCTTGCAATAATAATGCGTCACCAGAAATGGCCCGACTGCGGTGTGGGTACACTCCCCGGCTATACCACCAACGGTATTACCATTCCCGATATCAAGCTGGGAGAAAAATACGATTGGGACAATATGCCCCTGGTATATGACGGGTCCGCATCGGAAGCCCAGAAGATGGCCGTTGCTACCATTATGTACCACCTGGGTGTAATGATGCAGTCCAATTATTCTTCTTCGGGAACGGGAGCTCACGTTTTTTACATAGCCAATACCATCACAAAATATATGAAGTACGACGAATCGGAGTTTTACGCCTATGCCGACTTCTACAAGGATGGTGAATGGGTTGAACTTATAAAGAGCAGTATTCAGGACAACTGTCCGGTGCATTACTCGGGCTACACCGAAGATAATGCGGGACACGCATTCGTTGCTGACGGATACGATAACCAGAATAAGATTCACATCAATTTCGGGTGGAGCGGGCAGGACAACGGCTATTTTGCCTTCCCGGAATTCAGCGACTTTACAATCGGTCATATAGCTCTCTGCTTTTTGAAGAAGAAGCAGGAGGGGACGCCGAAGGCGAATATAATGTTTGATACGGCAAACGGGTCCAGGGGATTGGTCATTACTTCCAACGGCAAGCCGGTTACCAATTTCGAAGTAGGGAAACCGTTCGACATCAAAGCCGGAAGTTACTTCAATTTCAGTCCCGTGCAATTCGAAGGCGAACTGGGGGTAGGCAAGTTCAACCGGAACGGCGAAATGGTGGAAATCATAGGAAGCGATGAGGCCTCAATCGGTGGATTGACGGCAACCGGTTATTATATAACAGATTTGGAATATACATATTGCACTTTAACTACTCCAATCAGAGTCGGAGACGTTCTCAGGCCAATGTTCAGGGCAAAGGGAGAAAAGACGTGGACGGCCTGCCCGTATGACAGGACTCTCTATGGCTTTACCGGAGAGGTGGAGATTGCCGACAACAGGACAATCGAGGAGTCCACGACAATTTCTTTCGATGTCGTGCAAGGCATAGCGGAGGTAAGCGTAAAGGATGGTGTGGACATTAAGTTGCTCAATGCCGCCGGTGCCGGGGTGACTGCCGGAGTTGAAGCTACCGATACGGGAATCATCATCGATGTCAAGGCCGTAGGTAAGGGAACTTACAAACTCTGTTTGACCAAGGATTACGAAAATGTAGAGATGGAGGTTAAGTTATGAGAACTTTTATTAGAATAGTTGCGGCAATTTCTGCATTCCTGTTTATGGCCTCCTGTGCGCCAAAGCCTTCTATTTCGGTGAATCCCGCTTCTATCAGCGTGAAAGCGGCCGGAGGCAAGACTACCGTTGAGGTGCTGTCCAACTGTGACTGGGTTGCAAAAAGTGATCAGAGTTGGGCTTCAGCCCGCAAGAACGAATCGGACGGGAGCCTTACCGTAAGTGTAAGCAAGAACTCTTCGATGGATCCCAGGACAGCGGTCATTACGTTGAGTGCCGAGGGTGCCAGCGCCGTGATAACTGTAAACCAGGCGCAGAAGAACTCTTTGGTAATTGAAGGAGAGTTTGTAGTGTTCGCTTCTGAGGATGCCCAGGAAGTTTCCTTGAATCTCAAGACCAATACCGACTATAAGGCTACCATAGCCGGCGGTGCAGACTGGATTAAGTTCAAGGCCATTACCAAGGGAGTTGTGGAGACCAAGGCGGTCTTTACCCTTCAGGCCAACGACTCGTACGAAAGCAGAACGGCAGACATCACCTTCGAAGCCGAAGACTGTACACCAATCAACGCTAAGGTTACACAGTACGGAAAGGCCCGTTACATTGGCTTTGGCGTGAGCGGTATAGAATCCTTTGCCTTACCCGTTATTAACAACAACGAAGAGAAGGCATACGTTACCGTGGGTGGCAAGGAAACCGACTATGTCCCCGGAGAATCTGTTGCCGTAAAATCTTCCGGCGACGAGGTAAGCATAAAAATCTATCAGCTGCAGTCTGTGCAGTTGAAAGGTATCAACGGTGTCAAGAGCATCGACCTTACAAAACTGTATTAGAGTTTGTCTTGCTTGAGATTCTCTATGTAGTGGTCGATACGCTGCATCTGAGAAGCGATTTCAATACCCTGGGGGCAATGATGCTCGCATATCTTGCAACCTATGCAATGGCTGGCCTGGCGTACCGTCGGGACAGCCTTGTTGTATGAGAGGAGGTATTTGCGCTTGATTCTTTCGTAGCGCTTCTGCTCGCTGCTTACCGCGTATGTCCCGGCCTTTATCTGTGAATTGTAGAACTGGAATACCCCGGGAATATCGATTCCATAGGGGCAGGGCATACAGTACTGGCAGGCGGTGCAATCTACGGTGGGATATTCGCGTATCATAATGGCCGCCCTTTCAAGCATCTGCAACTGGTCTTCGCTCAAGGGCTCGAAATTGCAGAACGTGCGCAGGTTGTCTTCGAGATGTTCCATATAGGTCATTCCGCTCAGGGTGGTGAGAATCCTGGGGAAGGTGCCGCAGAAGCGGAAAGCCCAGGATGCTATGCTGCCGGCAGGGTCCTGCTCCTTGAGCATATCGCTGACTGCCGAAGGAACGTCGCTCAACTGTCCTCCGAGAAGGGGTTCCATAATCACTACGGGAATGTCCAGCTTTTCGAGTTCGGTGTACATATGCTCGGCGTTTACTTCGCCGTTTGCATGTCTCCAGTCAACGTAGTTCATCTGAATCTGTACAAAGTCCCAGTGATACTGAGAATGTGTTGCAAGCACAGCATCGAATCCCTGTTTGTCGCCGTGATAGGACCAGCCCAAATGCTTGATCCTGCCTTCTTCCCTCTCTTTCATAAAGTATTCGAGCAGTCCGTTGTCCACGAAACGGTGCTGAAAATCCTCGAAGCTCGTAATGCAGTGAAGCAGGTAATAATCTATATAGTCGGTCTGGAATACCTTCCTGGACCTCTGGTACATCTCATATCCGGCTTCGAAGGAATAGGTGTTGTTGCGGTAGTTCGAGCATTTGGTGGCCAGAAAGTAGTTTTCGCGCCGATGCCTCAGGAGCGCTGTGGCAGTGGCCTGCTCGCTTTTGCCCATAACATACAGAGGAGCGGTGTCGAAATAGTTCACCCCGGCCTCCAGAGCCCTGTCGACCAGTTTGTTTACTGCATCCTGGTCAATCTCTTTTTTTCCGTCGCTGTTCTCTACGGTGGGCCAGCGCATACAGCCATAGCCAAGGCTCGACACCCCGTCCATATTGTACATCATCTTGCCGGGGTTCTCCGTATTTTTCTTTTTCCCGGTTCCGACTCCACAGGCGGCTAATCCCAATGCGGCGGCACCTGCTCCGCTTGTCTTTATGAATTGTCTTCTATCCATAACTATACGGTTTTGTGGCTTTGACGGCCGTTCACGGTAATTGCACTGACAGGCCTGCTGGGGCAGAGGTTTTCACAGGCTCCGCAGCCAAGGCACAGTTCTTCGTTCACTGTAGGTACCCGAAAAGCGGTTCCCTCTTTCGGAACCATCCGGATAGCTCCTACGGGGCAGTGGCGGGCGCAGTTTCCGCAACTTACGAGGTCGCGGTTCACCACGCACAGGTCGGGATTCACCCTCGCAACGCCTATGCTTATTGTGAGTTTTTCGCCTTCCTTGAGCTTGAGAATGGCGCCGGAAGGGCAGACGTCGCTGCAGGCGGTACACTCGGGACGGCAATAGCCTTTCTCGTAGCCCATCTGCGGCTGCATTAAATGTTCAAGCTCTGTCGAGGGGCGCAGCACGCCGTTGGGGCAGGCCTGTACGCAAAGCTGGCAGGCGGTGCAATGACTGTAGAAGTTCTGTGCGCTCCCTGCTCCCGGAGGAACAATGGGGGTGTCCCTCTTGAGTTCCTGCTTCTCGATTACCGGGGCAAGCTTCCCGTCCTCGGCCTTGAGCGCCGCGCTGCCTGCAAGGAAAGCTATTCCGCCGAGGAAGGCTCTGCGGCCGGTGCCGGTGCTTCCGGTTTTCTCTTTCGGCTCAGACTTCTTGCCATAGGCGAAGCGGTAGCGGATTGCTTTACCCGAACATTTATGAATACAGTCGAAGCAGCTGACGCACCTCGAATAGTCTATCTGTCTGTTGAAGCTGTCGATGCAGGATGTGCGGCAGCTCTTTTCGCACAGATGGCAGCCGTTGCATTTGCTGTCGTCGATTACCGGGCGGAGAAGGGCATACCGGCCGAAGAGGCTGAGAACCGTCCCTACCGGGCAAATGTTGCACCAGGCTCTTCCCCAGAGCGCGGCGGCTGCAGCAATGGCAACGAATGTTCCCAGCGCGATTGCCGCAACCAGACCCCAGTGGGGGTGAAATACAGCCGAAACCATCCGCCCGTAGGCGCTGTAGGGGTCGAGCAGGACTATAATCTGCTGAATGTTGAATACGATTGCGACTATGACAATCAGAACCATAGGGTAGCGGATCCATTTCCGCTCTGCGCTGAATGCGAAGCGTTTGCGTTTGCCGCGCAGTTTGCTTATTCTCTGCCGGACGGCAATTACAATGTCCTGAAAGACGCCGAGGGGGCAGATTACAGAGCAGTAGATGCGTCCGAACACCAGGGTAAGGAGCGAAATGGCAACAATGGCTATTGCATTGCCGGCCAGGCAGGAGGGAAGAAACTGAAGCTTTGCGGTCCATCCCAGAGCATCCCGGCCAATGCCGATGAGCAGCAGCGTGATTCCCACGAAGAACAACGCAGCTGCAGCGATTCTGATTTTTCTTAACATATCTTAGATTGCCTTGAATTTTTCGGGTTCCCTCCATCCTGCGAGGAAGGATTTAACGTCCATCCGCTTTTTGCCGGAAAGTTGCAGGTCGGTAATGTCCAGCGCTCCGTCGGCAGTGCAGATTGAAAGGTAGGACTTGCCGTCCGAGAGTATCTGCCCGGGAATACCCGTACGCTCGCTCTTGCGGGCGAAGAATATTTTAAGCATAACAGGTTCTTCTCCCTCTTTCTGAACCGTTGTCCAGGCGGTGGGGAAGGGGGAGAGGCCCCGGATGAGATTGTAGATGCGGCGTGTGCTTGCGGTCCAGTCTATGCGGCAGGTCTCGGGAGTAAGCTTGGGCGCCGGCAGCAGGACTTCGTCGCCCTGAATGTATTCTGCCTGCTTGCGGGTTTCGATGTTGTGCTGGATGAGCCCTTCTACGGTTTGGAGTACTACCTTGGATCCAAGCTCCATAAGACGGTCGTGAACGTCGCCTGCTGTCTCTTCCGGCCCGATGGGACAGCTTTCCCTCAGGAGAATACCTCCCGTGTCGATGTTGTCGTCGATCATAAAGCTGGTTACACCGGTTCTCCGCTCACCGTTGATTACCGCCCAGTTGATGGGAGCCGCTCCGCGGTACTGGGGAAGAAGTGCGGCGTGGAGGTTGAACGTCCCGAGCCGGGGCATTTCCCAGACTTCCCGGGGAAGCATACGGAATGCTACCACTACAAACATATCGGCCTTAAGGTCGCGGAGTTGCTGCAGGAATTCGGGGTCCTTGAGCTTGAGGGGCTGCAGCACGGGGATATCGTGCTCCACTGCATATTTCTTTACAGCGCTTTCGCTGAGTTTGAGTCCGCGGCCGCTGGGCTTGTCGGCCACCGTTACGACTCCAACGATTTTATAGCGGTTGCGCACAAGGTTGTCCAAAGGGGCCACTGCAAATTCGGGGGTTCCCATATAGACAATCCGTATAGGTCGGAATATTCTCATAATCAGGCTCTTTTGTTTTCGCCACCATATCTTGAGGTGGCCCATTTGTATGGTTGTTGAATCGTGGGTGGCTTTCCAGGTGAGATATGCCCCGATCGGGGCCATTACCATTGCCGATACGAACGCTCCAATGAGGCCGTCCACGTCGCCGTTCGATGCCAGGCGGGTGCCGGAAATGTCGATTACCCAGTAAAGGACAAAGAAAAGGGCCGCAATGATGGCACCCGTGCCCAGTCCTCCCTTGGAAATGAGAGCCCCCAGCGGGGCGCCTATGAAGAACAGCAGGATACAGGCCAGAGCCTGTGCGAACATTTTCAGGAGTTCTACGTAGCTGTGGGTCTTGTAATAGATGTCCGTGTAGTTGTTCATAGCTACCGAGGCTATCTCTATCCTCAGGGATTCGAGCTTTTCACCCGCTTCCTGACAGGCTCTGACTGCGTCCCTGACGTCGAATTCCAAAAAATTTTCGGCGGCGAATACAGTCGTGGCCTTGTGATAGAAAGCGGTATCCAGTTGCTGGGGAAAAGAAAATCCGGGGCCTTTCGCCAGACGCCTGGCCGACATATTGTAAATGCTGTCGAGCCTGGTAGAGACCGAATCGTGGATTTGCCGCAACTGGGCGAAATTCATCGACTTTACCTGGTCGTCGAACCGGGCGCTGTCCGATTTTTCGAACGAGTAGTTGTGCAGGGGAATTACCAGGTCCTGCTTGTCGAAATCCAGACGGTTGAGTTTCAGCAGAGTATCGCGTATGTTCAGATTGTTTTCCTCCTGATAGGAACAGCCGCTGTACATACAGAAGGTAAGGTAATCCTTTTTGCGGGACATCTTCAGCACGGCGGAATCGGCAATGGTCAGGGAGGTGTTTCCGTAACGGGACGTATTGTTGTAAACCATCACGTCGTACATCATTCCGCTTCGGGTGTTCTTGCTGCCTATCCTGAGCACGTAGCCGTCGATGCCTTCGTAGAAGATTCCGGTGGGGATGTTGATTGCATCTTTGGTGCGGCCTATGTCGTCGCGCAGAGTGAAAATCTCGTTGTAGGCTTTCGGGACCAGGTTGTCTCCTATGAAAAACGCCCCAACACTGATAAGCAGTGAGGTCCCTATCATAGGCGCCATTACTCTGGTAAGAGGAATTCCTGCGGAACGTATGGCCATAAGCTCATTGTTCTCTCCCAACGTGCCCATAGTCATTACGCCCGCAAGCAAGGTGGCAAGAGGTATGGCTAAAGGCAGGATGGTGCAGGCTCCCCACATAAGGAATTCCAGAATCACACTCATCTTAAGGCCTTTCCCCACCAGCTCGTCTATGTAGAGCCAGAGGAACTGCATCATAAGAATGAATACAACCACCAGCAGGACCGCGATAAACGGTCCTACGAAGCCTTTGAGTATGAATCTGTCTATCCTTTTCATCAGAAAGTTTCAAGCAGGGCGGAAAGGGCCTTTCCGAGTCCGGAAAGATCTCTTCCTCCGGCAGTGGCGAGTCCGTTCTGGCCGCCGCCACCTCCCTGGATAAATTTTGCGGCAGGCCTGATTTCGGCACCGGCATTGCGTCCGGCCTTCACCAGGTCATCGGAGAACATAAGCAGCAGCTGAGGCTTGGAGTCGATTTCGAAAGCGGCTACAAGCGCGGTGTTTACAGCTTCTTTCTGCAAGATGGATGCCGCTTCGCGGAGTTCCGTTGCATTTTCGGCTTCTTCTACGATTATCAGATTGATTCCGTTTACGGGTCTGGCCGTGGCGGCAAGTTTTTCCGCCGTCCGGCGGGCTTTCTGTTTGGCAAACTCTTCTGCCTGCTTCTTGTAGGCCGCATTTTCGGCAAGCAGCCTTTCAAGTGCGGCTTTCGGGTCCTGAGGATTGCCCAGCAGCCCCTTTATGTCTTTCAGGGAATCTTCTTCCTTCTTTATGTACGAGAGGGCGGAGATACCGCACACAGCCTCGATTCTTCTGATTCCGGCGGCAATGGCACTTTCGCTTACAATCTTGAAAACTCCCAGGTCTCCCGTTGCCTCGGCGTGGCAACCGCCGCAAAGCTCTACGGAGTCTCCGAATTTGATAACCCTCACGTGTTCGCCGTATTTTTCGCCGAACAGGGCAATGGCTCCCATTTCCTGCGCCTGTGCCATTGTAGCTTCCCGGTTTTCTTCCTTGGGAGCATTGGCGCGGATCAGGCTGTTTACCATCTGCTCGGCCTTCTGAATCTCTTCATCGGTGAGTTTTGAGAAGTGGGAGAAGTCGAACCGGAGGTAGTCCGGGCAGACATAAGAGCCTTTCTGTTCTACGTGCTTGCCCAGGATTTCACGCAGGGCGTAATCCAAAAGGTGGGTAGCAGTATGGTTGTTGGTGATTTTCCTGCGGCGCTGCTCGTCGACGTGCAGGATGAACCGGCCGTCGGTCTTCGTGGGAATGCGCTCCGCAATGTGTATTATGAGTTTGTTTTCCTCTACGGTATTGGTGATGGCTATCTTCTCGCCGTCGGCGGCAACGATGTACCCGGTGTCACCTACCTGCCCGCCTTTCTCGGCATAGAAGGGAGTATAGTTGAATACCAGCTGGTACAGGGTTTTTCCTTTCTGTGAAACCGTACGGTAGCGCAGAAGCTTGATGTCCTGCAGCTCGGTGAAGGTATAGCCTTTGAATTTGCAGTCTCCGGGGAGGAGCTCGGTCCAGTCGCCGAATTCGTTTGCGGTGGCGTTGCGGGCGCGTTCCTTCTGCTTCTCAAGTTCAACCCTGAATCCGTCCATATCTACGGTAAAGCCGTTTTCCTCGGCAATGAGAACGGTAAGGTCGATGGGGAAGCCGTAGGTGTCGTAGAGGGTAAAAGCATCTACTCCGCTTATAATCTTGCTGCCGGTGGCGTTCTTCATTCCCTCTTCGAGAAGTTTGATTCCGCGGTCCAGAGTGCGCAGGAAGGCCATTTCCTCCTCGCGGATCACGTTTTCGATAAGTTTCTGCTGAAGGGCAAGCTGCGGGTAGGCCTCTCCCATATCATCCACCATCTGAGGTACGAGCCTGCAGAGGAACGGGTCGGTGAGCCCGAGGAAGGTAAAGCCGTATCGTACGGCACGGCGCAGGATTCGGCGGATTACGTAGCCGGCCTTTACGTTTGAAGGGAGCTGTCCGTCGCAGATGCTGAACGAGATGGCCCGGATGTGGTCGGCAATGACGCGCATTGCAACGTCGGTCTTTTCGCTTTCGCCGTAGCGGTGTCCGGAAATCTCTCCGATTCTGTTCAGGAGCCCGGAGAAGACATCGGTGTCGTAGTTGCTGTTCTTGCCCTGAAGTACGCAGCAAAGGCGCTCAAAGCCCATTCCGGTGTCGATATTCTTATGCGGAAGGGGAACCAGGTGTCCGTCGGCCATTCTCTGGTACTGCATAAATACCAGGTTCCATATCTCTATGACGTGAGGGTCGCTCTTGTTTACCAGCTGGGCTCCGGTGAGTCCGCTCTTGAGTTTCTCTTCGGGAGTGCGGATGTCGATGTGTATTTCCGAACAGGGACCGCAGGGGCCGGTGTCTCCCATCTCCCAGAAGTTGTCGTGCTTGTTTCCCAGGATAATGTGGTCCGGGGCCATATGGCGGAGCCAGGCCTGACGGGCTTCCTCGTCCAGCGCGGTACCGTCCTGCTCACTGCCTTCGAACACTGTTGCGTACAGCAGGTTCTTGTCTATCTTGTAAACCTCTGTGAGAAGTTCCCAGGCCATATCGATGGCTTTGTCCTTGAAGTAGTCGCCGAAGCTCCAGTTTCCGAGCATCTCGAACATTGTGTGGTGGTAGGTGTCGTGGCCCACCTCTTCGAGGTCATTGTGCTTTCCCGATACGCGCAGGCATTTCTGTGAGTCTGCCGCACGGAAAAACTCGGGAGCGTCGTTCCCGAGGAAAATGTTTTTGAACTGGTTCATTCCCGCGTTGGTAAACATAAGCGTGGGATCGTTTTTTATAACCATTGGAGCCGAAGGAACGATGGTATGTCCCTTTGCTTCGAAGAAGTCCAGGAAGGTCTTGCGAATTTCTTTTGATGTCATATACTTATCCTCTATAATACAAGAATCATTAGTGTCCACTAAAAAATCATAAAAGTTCTTTGAAAATATTGAAAGTTAGGTAATTACAGAGGTTTTACGAGTCAACCGATTTGAAATTATCTTT
>JAGHTF010000060.1 GCA_018065485.1 Candidatus Cryptobacteroides fimicaballi
GTCGGCGGTTACGGTAAATTCCAGTCCGTTGGTATAGTCGCGGGGCTTTGAAAGGTCCGGGAATACACTGGCGTGAGCCGAAACTGAAACAGTTGCCGTAGCGTGGGAAACATCGTCCCTCGTAGGCAGGATAATCGTCTTCTTTGCCTTGTCAACAACTCCCGTCACGGTAGGGTTGGCGAGAGTGAATGACAGCACGTCGCACTCGCTGGATTTCACCCTTTCGCCGGTGATTATGATTTCACGGCTGTTTCCGAACGGGTCGGTATAGGTGAACTTGTTCTCCTCGGTAAGGTCCAGCAGGGTAAGCGGCGGCTCAATCTTAAAGTTGGGCTGCAACTCGGCAATCACCCTTACCTTAACCATATATGCAAGAGTCTGGTTGTCGGAACTTGCAGGGAAATAGTAGGGAACCGGAATCACGAAGCGGCTCTGAGAGTCGTCGTCTATGGTAAGCTTGGCCAGTTCCTGGTCTACAAAGGGACCGAAGGTAAAGATGGCGGTAAGACTGGTGAGGCCCTGTCTGTCGGCTGTGGGCTTCACGTATTCGGGCTTGTGGCAGGAAACTGCGGCAAGCGCAACAATCAATATGGATAATATTGTCTTTTTCATAACTACTTCCACTCTTCGTACTGGTTAACTTTTGAATTGGAATTGAGTTCGCTCTCCGGCATAGGGAAGCGGTAAAGTTTGGCAGGGAAAGTACGGTCCTTCTCGTCCACTGATACATAGGAGTATGTGAACTCCTCTCCGTTCTTTTCAATCTTGAGACCGTGCTGCTGATAGTTTGCAAGTCCGAGCGGATAATCCTCGGTACCAAGTTCCCACCGGCGCATATCCCAGTAGCGCAGGCCTTCGAAAGCGAGCTCTACCTTACGCTCCTGGCGGATGGCATCCCAAAGTTCGTTTCCGGACTTGTCGGTATAGGGAAGGCCTACCCTGCTACGGATAGCACGGACGGCGGCGTTGGCATCGGCCTCATTGGGAGTTACCGACTTGACGCAGGCCTCTGCCTTGTTGAGCAGGACTTCGGCGTAGCGCAGGAATACGAAAGGCTGGCTGGAAGCCGATGTATTGACGTCGTAGCTTTCATCCACCAGCTTGCGCAGATAGTAGCCGGTTACAGTCTTGCCCTTGGGCTCCTTATCGGTCTTCCAAACGGCCCATCCGTCGGTTCCTCCAACGTAAGGCTCAATCTTGCGGCCTTTCCAGTCGGCACCGTTATAGAGAATGGTTGCCTGGAAACGAGGCTCAAGAAGTGCATATGGGGGGGTCAGAGTTGTACCGTTGGGATTGTGCCATTCGCTCCAGTCGGGGAACCCTCCGGAACCGGCATACTCGTAGCTTTCCACCATTTCCTGAGTGGGAACGCCGTAAGCGCCTCCCTTGCTGTCTATAAGGGTGTAGTCGCCGCCAGGGGTGTAGTAGAAGTTGAAACTGTGGGTAATTCCCTTTGCGTAGTCAAAGGTGTACTGGAGAATGCTCTCCCTGTTGCCCTGCTCCAAAGTCTTGGTAATGGCATCGGCATAGCTGCTCTCGAGCTTGTAACCCAAGGTCTCTACCTTCTGAGCGGCAGCGATAACCGCATCGTAACGCTTTGCGTAAAGCATTGCCCTGGTAATGAAGCCGTAGGCTATACCCTTGTTCAGACGGCCGCCTGCGGCACTGGCCTCAGGAAGGTTTTCTGCCGCAAAATCAAGGTCTTTCTGGATGAAATCCCAGGCTTCGGACTCGGTATTCAGGGCCTTCTCCTTGGCAATTGCCGTAAGGTCCTCATCGTAGATGATAACATCTTTATAGCGCTTTACGAGTTCAAAGTACAGATAGCCGCGCATAAAGCGGATTTCGGCTTCGAGGCGGGTCATATCGGTCTCGGACATCTGTCCGTAGGCGTGCAGATAGTTCAAGGCCTCGTTGGTTTGCCGTATCGCGGTATAAAGTGTGCCCCAGTATCCCATATAGGAATCCACATAGGAAGCCTTGAGCACAGAGCCGCCGTATGCCATTTCGGAAGGAATGTAGCAGAGGGCGTTATAGTTGTATGAAGTGTACTTCATCTCGTCGGTGAGGGCCTCGGTAAGGCCTATTACGGTAGGAGACGAATTCAGGTCCCAGATATAGGTGTAGAGATAGTTGATATTGTACTCTGCACTCTGAGTGGTTTCCCAGATGGTCTTGGCCGATACCCTGTCGGTAGGGGTCATATCCAGGTACTTGTTGCAGGAAACCAAAGCGAAAGCCGCTGCGAGAACTATTGAAATGTATTTTTTCATAATCTTGCCCTCCTTAGAATGTTAACGTTATACCACCCATAAGCAGTCTCTGCTGAGGATAATAACCATTGTTTACTCCCGGAGACTCGGGGTCGATTCCGGCGGGAAGTCCCGAAATGGTAAAGAGGTTCTGTCCCTCCACGAAGATTCTGAACGCCTCGATTCCGGCCTTCTTTGTCCAGTTCTGAGGGAATGTGTAACCCAACTGGGCTGTCTTGAGCCTGACATATTTACCGTCACGGATCCAGAATGTGCTGCTGAGTCCGTTGTCGCCACCGTGACTGGTGGTACTGAGCGTAAGACGAGGGAACGTAGCATCCTTGTTGTATTCGCTGTAAGCGTTCTCTACAAGGAACAGAGGAGAGTTTCCGCCTTCCTTGAAGGTCTGGGTCCAGATTGTATTGTCGTCATACCCGTTGTAGTAGGTTCCTGTCATAGAAATGTCGAACAGGGCACCGCCGGTGAACTGGGCATTGAAATCGATTCCGTTCCAGTTGACATTGAGGTTCAGACCGTAGGTCAGGCGGGGCCTGTTGCTGCGTCCGAAGTAACCCTTGTCGTCTTCGTCGATTTTTCCGTCACCGTTGAGGTCCTTGTACCTGATGTCTCCTACATTGGGACGGGTACCGAACCAGGCGCTGTTGTCAATCTCCTCTTCGCTCTTGTAGAGACCGTCGGCCTGCCAGCAGAGAATGCTGCCGTAGGTAGTGCCTGCAACCTTGCGGTAATCTACGATATTGGGTTCGTCGTTATACACGAGCCAGCGGGTATGCGAGAAGGTCAGACTTCCGGTAATGTCGTAGTAGAAGGGCTTTCCGCCAAGGTCAAAGTGGTTGCGATGGCTCACCATAACGTCGATACCCTTGGCATCGATGGCGTTCTTGTTCACCCAAGTGGGGTAATATCCGCCCATAGAACTGGGGAAACCGGTACTCTGGTAGGTGAGCATATCGTAGGTGTAGTTGTAGAACCCGTCAACCTCGAATCCCAGCAGACCGTTCCACATTGTCATATCGAATCCTACGTTGTAGCTCAGGGTCTTCTCCCAGGTAAGGTCGGTATTGGGAATGCCGGATACGTAGTATGCGGGAACTATCTTGGTAGCTCCGTTCAAAAGTCCGTAAGCCACGTTCGCGCCATACTGGCTGTATGTGCTCAGGAACATATATTCGCTTACGCTGTCGTTACCCAGCAGACCCACGCTGGCACGCAGCTTAAGGTCGTTGATTGCCTTGGCACCCTTCATCCAGTCCTCCTTGGACATTCTCCATCCTATTGATCCGGAGGGGAAGAAACCCCAACGGGTCTTGCTCATTCCGGCAAACTTGTAGGAACCGTCGTAACGGCCGGTGAATTCGGCCAGATACTTCTCGTCATAATCGTATTTGAGACGGAATACGTAACCTGCGCTCCTGGAAGCACTGCTCCACCCTGATACGGGGTTGGTTGTAGGCACACCGTTGCTCAGTTCGGGAAGCGACGCAAAGGGCAGGTTCTTGATGTATGCCGCCAGGCCGTTGCCTTTGTACTGGCGGATCTCCACCAGCGCAAGAGCGTCCACATTGTTCTTTCCAAAACTGCCTGTGTAGCCTATGCTTCCCTGTCCCACAAGCTGCAGAGAATAGGTGGAACCTTCGCCCAGATTAATCACGTTGTCGGAAACGTGCGGGTTGTCGGTTCTCTTGTTCCATACCCAACTGTCGCCGACCTTGGTATGGCTCATCATCTCGTAGGGAGTACTCAGGTTCTTGTTGTAGGAATTGGCATAATTGAAAGACCCCGAAGCCTTGAGGAACAGGCCCTTGAGGAAGGGGAAATTATAGCACAGCTCCATATTGGCCGAAAAGTCGAAACTGCGGGTCTGCTTGTAACCCGATTCGTAGATGGCAGCCAGAGGGCTTACCAGGAAAGACTGGTTGTTCTGAACGGCGCCGGTGTAAACTCCCTCGTACTTTTCGGGCAGATAAGGATGCATCTGCACTGCCTGACGGGAAATACTGAACCATCCGGCTTCGGTGCCGCCGTCGGAGTCGGAACCTCCCGACAGGTAAGCCGGAGTGTTTCTCGTGCTGTAAACTCCGCTGATACCCACCTTATAGTCGAGGTTCTTGCCTATGGTACCCTCGACATTGGAACGGATATTATAGCGCTGATAGTTGAAGTTCTTGATGTTACCTTTCTGGGAAAGGACGCCCAGAGACGTGAAATAACGGGCTTTGTCGGTTCCGCCCTGCACCGTCACGTTGTGCTTCTGGGTAACACCGGTTCCGAACACCTTGTTTATGTAGTCCACGTTGTCCCATCCGTCGGCAGGGTCGCCGTTGGTCATAGCGGCAATGTTCTCCTGCGTGAAATAGGGAACGTACTGGTCGGCCGATGCGATTTCGCCGTTTGCCAGCTGGTCCATCATCTGCGCAACATTATAGTAGTATGCGAACTGCGGACCGTCCATAAACTTAGGGAAGTTGGCGTTCATCGAAGCACCCACCGAACCGTTGTAGGTAATCTTCACGTCGCCCTTCTCGCCCTTCTTGGTTGTGATGATAATCACACCGCCGGCAGCCTGCAGACCGTAAACGGCGGCAGAAGCGCCATCCTTGAGCACTGATACGCTCTCGATGTCGGCAGGGTCGATGTCGTTGATGTTGTCAACGGGGAATCCGTCCACAACGTAAGAAACACCGTAAACGGAACCGCGGATTCTCAACGATGCCTGGTCCAGACCGGGTTCTCCCGATTCCTGTACCGAAGAAATACCGGGGAGGCGTCCCGCGAGCACCTGTGAAACGTTGGTGGCTGGGGCTTTCATAAGCTCCTCACCCTTAATGGCCGACACGGCACTTGTAAGGGAGCTCTTTTTCTGGGTTCCGTAACCCACAACCACTACGTCTTCGAGGAAAAGATTATCTTCCTGCATTACAAGGTCGTAAACCTTTTCTCCCTTGTAATCGAAAGAAAAAGACTGCAAGCCAATGCAGCTGAACTCCACCGTCGCACCTTTGGGGACAGACAGCGAGTATGCTCCGCTTGCATCGGTAATGGTTCCGTTGGTGGTTCCGGCAACCATAACCGTAACCCCCTCGAGCGGAAGTCCATTCTGGTCTTTCACTACTCCCTTGAGGGTACTCTGGGCAAAAGCCGCAGTTCCTGCAACAAGGAGCAGAATGACAGATATAAGTTTCTTACTCATAATTAAATAGTTGATTTATTTTTCTTTCATAACGGTTTCCAGTTCATCCCAAAGATGATGCTTGTCCAGATGCGAAATGTCGAACACCATAACTCCACCGGTGGATTTGATGGCCTGCCTTACCGCAGGAGCGAATTTCTCCATCTCTCCGAGATACTGTTCAACATAGATGGACCCCACAACGGGCACAACCCCGCAGGTAATCTTCTTTGCCAGTTCGGCTCCTCCCTCAACGCTATAGCAGTAGGTGAGGTCGAGCTTGAGCCCCGCTTCGCTGCTCTGTCCCTTGGTTTGGGTGGCGTTGTCGATATCCTCCTTGGTAATGTAAGAATAGTACAGCCCGGTCATATAGACGTCCAGCAGTTCGGCATAGGCGGTGTTCCTATACTCCGGAGTAGCCCAGTCGAAATCTACGCTGGGGTCGTACTGCTTCGAAGCCCAGTTCACTCCTACCTGATTATAAGTGGGATACCACGCTCCGGTATAATCTCCAATGATAAGATTCGGGTTGATGGCTTTAAGCTCATCGTGAGTCTTCTCTACAAAATCGTGAATGACCATAGCGCGCCATTCGCACCACTTGTTGAAATGTTTGCCGGGTGCCCAGCTTTCACGGAGGGAACCGTCGGCATCGTACCAGCTGAGAATATCTTCCGGAAAATTCTCGACCTCAACGCCGGCATAATGCTCGAACTGAGTCCTGGAAAGCTCGCTGAAATCGGAGGTAACTCCATCGTAGCGAACGCGGTCGAAGATAAGTCCGTCGCAAGTGGGATACTTGCTTACAAACTCCTTGAGAATATCGAGCTCATACTCCTGAACCTCGGGGTTTGAGGGGTTGAGCATTCCGTTGTAGTTTTTCTTGTCCCGGCTGATGGGCACAAGTTCTCCCCCGTTGTAGCAGATGCTCTGCCATTCCGGGTGCTCGGTGTAGATGATTCCGCGGTCCATAAAATTATGTCCCCCGCAGAACACGTTGAGGCTGGCGAAAACCTTAAGCCCGAGTTCGTGCCCGAATTCAAGGAAATAGCCCATCATATCATAGTTTCTCGACCGTTCAACTCCCTCGAACGGGCTCATATACGGGGCTATCTCACTATCGTAGAGCACTTCTCCCATAATGGACTTCACGTCCACAACCACATTGCCGAATCCGAGGCTTTTCACTTTTTCAAGATAATACCGGATGGAATCGGGCTTGGAAAGCGCCGAATAGTTGGCCTCGCAGTCGAACCACATATAATTGCCATCCCCCGGCTTTGCACTACTGCAGGCCGACAGCATTGCAACCACTGCCAATATAGTATATAACTTTCTCATAATCAAAGGGTTTCAAGAATCTGCCAAATCTGGTACAAACCTCTTGGAACGTGGAAGCAGCCCTTCCATTTTCCTCCCTTGAGAGGAAGAAGCACCTCTCCCCTGCGGTTCAGATAGCCGTACCACTCGGGATATTCCTGATCCTTGAAATGTTCCCAGGTATATTTGTGCAGCTTTTCGAACCATTCCAGGCACTTTCTGTTGCCGGTAAGCTGATAACCTTTTATCATTGCTATGCTGGATTCGATGTGAACCCACCAAAGCTTCTGGTCCCACTCGAGTTCCTGTGTAGGATAGCCCTTGCGGTCCATAAAGTAGAACAGCCCGCCGTACTCCTTATCCCAGCCGTACTCTATTACGCTGAGCGAAATTTCAACGGCTTTCTCTATAAGAGCCTTGTCGCCGCGGCGGATTCCTATATTCATAAGGAACCACATAGCCTCAAGGTCGTGTCCGGGATTTACCCTGCGGCCTTCGAAACAGTCCAGAAGGCTTCCGTCGGGAGCAAGATTTTCCAGGATGACGCCGAGGTCGGGCTGATAGAATACGTCAAC
>JAGHTF010000022.1 GCA_018065485.1 Candidatus Cryptobacteroides fimicaballi
GAGTCCGTAGTACGCGGCTTGCGTATCTTCAATCGCACCTTGAGACCGTTCTCATCAAGTATCCTGCAGAACCGGTCTCGACCGATTGGATAGTCGCAGCCGAACTCGTCGTGGTACATATACCAGAGTTTCACGCCTCCAATCCCAGGATCTAACAAGCGGATGTCTTTGATGTACTGAAGGGCGAACTCCTCTCTGGCGGCCTTAGCGAGAGCGACATCCTCGTCATACTGATAGTAAGCCTGCTTGCTTTTGCCAAACAGCCCGCAGATGGCCGCCAAGTTGTATTTCTTGGCAGCCTTCGCGTGCAGGTCAGTTACTGTTTGGCGCCAGCTTTTTTTCTTATCGGGATGTTGAACTTCTTCTCCGCGATGTCAATCATCGTGTCATAAGCGTCCGCACGCATCTCCTGATACTTAAGCTGTTTCTTCAAGTCAGCAACCTCTTTCTGGAGAGCTTCCAGCTCTTCGTTGTGGTTCTCTTGATTAGATGGCATAACCGTTTGCGGCGTTACTGTGCCGTTCTCGGCTACAAAGTTAGCAATCCATCTGGCAATTGTCTTCTCCCCGACAGGAACCATCTTTGCAATACGCTTCCGACCATAGCCGGTCTCTTGATAGATCGATATTACTTTGTCATAATACTGATCTCTTCTTTTTGTGTGGTAAACGAACATTGTTAACTCTTGTTTGTGAGTCAACCTTTTTCAGTTAAAGACAAAGGGGGTCACTTTAAATCGGACACAGGGGGTCACTTTGCGTCGGAATCTCCAGTCACCCTCTGAAGCTCCTCTTTTTGATCTGAAAGAATTGTTAAGAAATCTGCCATAACATTTAGCTTGTGCACAAAATTACTAAAATTCCACGAAACAAAGTGCACAAAATTGAAAAATATCCATACATATGAGTGCATAAAACTTAAAATTCAGTGTCTGCCGAATTTGCAACCGGGTTGCAAGAAATAGTTTTCATATTTGCAAGGTTTGAACTGCATATATGAAAAGAATTTCTGCAATCGTGACATTGCTGGCCCTTGCAGGCCAAATCAATATGTTCTCACAGCAAATCGATACTACTGCACTCTACGGTGAGCGGAAGGATACGCTGGATGCGGCCGCAGTGTCGGTGGGGCAGGGCAATTACGTTTCCCGCCTGAGGGATATGAAGACCGAGGTGATTTCGGCTGCCGGCCTTTGCAAGATGGCCTGCTGCAACCTTGCGGAAAGCTTTGAGAACAGCGCCAGCGTTACCGTAGGCTATTCCGACGCCGTAACCGGGGCCAGGCAGATCCGGCTGTTGGGACTCAGTGGAACCTATACCCAGATGCTGGACGAGAACCGGCCTGTAATGCGCGGACTGGCATCGCCCTTCGGGTTGTCCTACGTTCCCGGCCAATGGCTTAACAGCATTCAGATAGCCAAGGGCGCTCCATCTGTAATTAACGGGGTCGAAAGTATTACCGGGCAGATAAATATGGAGCACCGCAAGCCTACGGACGAAATCCCGCTTTTCATAAACGCTTCCTTTATGTCGGACACCAAGGCCGACCTCAATCTTGCATCCAGCCTGCAGCTGGACCGGGAAGGGAAGTGGAGCACTGCAATCCTGGGGCACGTGAGCGGTAATTTCGCGGGGATGGATATGAACGGCGACGGTTTTCTGGACGATCCCCGCCAGCTGCAGGTAAATTTTGCAAACAGATGGCTGTACTACAATCCCGACGGGGTTCAGGTACGGTTCGGCGTGAAATTCCTGCGGGACAAGCGGAACGGCGGTCAGGTGAAATCAGGGGAGAAATACTGGCATTCGAAAATACTCAACCAAGCGTTCAACGCCTACCTTAAGGTAGGGATTCCCCTGAACACCGACAACACTCAGAACGTGGCCCTTGTAGCCGATTTCAACGACTATGCTATGGCCGGTACATTCGGAAAATCGGTTTACGATGCCTCGCAGCTTTCGGGCTTTCTGAACCTGCTCTACCAGAATCAGGAGTTGGAGAACCATCACTATACCCTTGGTCTGAGCACCACCTACGACCATTTTGTTGAGCTTTTGAATTATTATGTACCCTATAACAGCTATCAGTCTCCAAACGGAGGAATTACGACAAACCTGCTGAGCGCGGGCGCTTTCGGAGAATATACCTATCATCTGGAAGACAAACTCAGCGTAATCGCCGGGCTGCGTGCAGATTATTACCGGAGCGACGGCCGGTTCCGCATAAGCCCCCGGCTTACGGTAAAATACAATCCTACCGAAAACCTCGTGCTGCGCCTTAACGGCGGAAGGGGACTGCGTTATGCCTGCCCTCTGTCCGACAACATAGGAGTACTGAGCACCGGAAAAG
Source organism: Candidatus Cryptobacteroides fimicaballi (assembly GCA_018065485.1). GTDB lineage: Bacteria > Bacteroidota > Bacteroidia > Bacteroidales > UBA932 > Cryptobacteroides > Cryptobacteroides fimicaballi. The sequence goes on from JAGHTF010000022.1 coordinate 2,350, forward strand.
AGATTTATTCCAGCCAGATGATTTCCCATCCGCTAGAAGATGCCTGGATTGCCGGCGGCAACGTTACCTGGTATCTGCCATTCCTCGAAGACAGCAACGCCTACCTGAGTTTCGACTACTTCAGGACACAGTTTGTCAAACAGCTGCTGGTGGACTACCATTATTACAAGATTATCAACAACAGCTGGATCCCGGACAGAATAGGCTTCTATACCTCCAGCGATCGGTCATATACGAATACTTACCAGCTCGATTTCTCGGTAGAACCGGTAAAGCGCTTTACCGTTACGGCGACCTTCCGCTACACCGACGCAAAGGCAACCTACAAATCCACCGGATTCGGTGAAAGGTTTATGACATCCCGTTACAAGGGAGTGCTTAACCTGCAGTACGCGACAAACCTCAACAAGTGGATTTTCGACTTCACAGCATCCATAAACGGCCCCTGCCGACTCTACGAATTTATGGACGGGGAATACTCCAGGCCCTACCCATTGCTCTATGCGCAAGTTACTCATAGAATGAAGGGCTGGGACATATACCTTGGAGGCGAGAATCTTACCAACTTCACACAGAAAAACCCCATTATAAAAGCCTCGGATCCCTGGTCCCCGAACTTCGACGCATCCTGCATCTGGGGGCCTCTGATGGGTATCAGGGTATATGCAGGAGTAAGAATCACATTGTGGAAAACAAATTAAAGGAACACCGAATATGAAAAAATTGGCATTGACATTTGCGATTGTGTTGCTGGCCTTCTCTACAGCATTCGCCGGGTCCAAAAAGGACATCAGGACAGTCACGTTCGACACTTTTCTCCACTGTAAGGAATGTGTAAGGAAAGTACAGGAGAACATAGCCTTCGAAAAAGGCGTGAAGGGGCTGGACGTTTCCCTTGAAAAGCAGAGGATTGTAATCGATTACGATTCTGCCAAGACGTCTCCCGAAGCCCTCAAGAAAGCTATCGAGAAACTCGGCTACAAGGCCATCGAGCACAAAGCCGGCAAGGACGGGGGCAAAGATTAGCGTGTGTTTACGAAATTTTGCAACCCAATTGTAAAAATGCTACATTTGTCTTTCGGAAACACAAATACTTAACGGATATGAAAAAACTCATTGCTTCTATTTTTGCCGTTTGCGCGCTTGCGTTCTCGGCAAACGCGCAGTTCTATGCCAGCGGCAGCCTTGGTTTGAACATAGTCGCCATCGAAGGCGGCAGTGGCGTTACCTGCCATCTCGACCCCGGTGTCGGATACCGTATCAGCGAGGATTCGTCGGCGGGTCTCTTTCTCAGTCTGGGAGCAAACTCCGGCTTTGAATGGAATCTTAATCCGTATTTCCGGTACGCCTTCGCAAACGTGTCCGACTTTCATTTCTTTGCCGAAGCACGTTTGAGCTTTGGACAGCTGCGAAAGTCCTTCAGTTGGGGTGCGGGTGTCTTTCCGGGCGTTTCATATTCCATCTCCGATAACATCGACTTGGTATCCCACCTTGCCTGCATCGGTGTTCAGGGGTACGAGAAGACCGCTATATTCCGGCTTGGTATAGTGGATGCGGCCACCTTCGGTATCCAGTTCAAGTTCTAGTCCGGACATAAATAAATTTTAGCGGAATGGGCAAGATTATCGAACTTTTTTATTACATTGCAAAGATTTTTGTTGATAATGCGGGTAAAATCGATAATATTGTCCGTCCTGCTTGTCCTGTGCTGCCTGGCAGCCGGGGCGGCACCTTCTTCCGTACGGGTTTCGGGTACGGTCAAGGATGCCGCTTCCGGGGAACCTTTGCCGGGAGTTGTCCTTAAAATAGATGACGGAGCCCTGTGGGCAGTCACCGATATCGACGGCCGGTATAATTTCCCCGGCCTGTCCAACGGCGGATATTCCCTTACTGCGGAGTGCCTGGGATACGTGTCGCAAAGCGTTCTGCTCAGCATCAAGGCCGGTGTTCTGAGCGTGAGTGATGCTAACGGCCACAGCGCTTCCCTGGATTTTATCCTCAATGTCGAATCCCTTGCGCTGGAAGACGTTGTGGTTACGGCCCAGCGTCCCGCCGGAACTCTGGGAACTTCCCACAACATTGGAAAAGAGGCCCTCGAGCATATGCAGATGAGCAATATCACCGATATGGCGGCGCTTCTTCCCGGCGGAAAGACCATCAATCCGGATCTAACCCAGGACAATCAGTTCTCCCTGCGCGACGGTGGTACCTCGGCGGGAAACGCATCCTTCGGTACCGCTCTGGAAATTGACGGCGTGAGGGTCGGAAACAACGCTTCCGTAGCCCAGCCTGCAGGGGCCAGCACCCGCGGTCTTTCAGTTGAAAACATCGAAAGCATAGAAGTGATAACCGGCGTTCCCTCGGCCGAGTACGGAGACCTGAATTCCGGAATGGTCAAGGTGAATACCAAGAAAGGACGTACGCCGCTCAGCATTGCGTTCAGCGTGAATCCCCGCACATATCAGGCCTCGTTGAGCAAGGGAGTCGAACTCGGCAAAGATGCGGGAGTTCTGAATGTCAGCGGCGAATGGGCCAGGGCAACCACCAAGCTTGTAAGCCCGTACACTTCCTATACGCGCAGGAACGTAAGTGCAACGTACTCAAATACGTTTGCCGGGGCCTTGCGCTTTGAGGCGGGAGTGAATGCAAATATAGGCGGAATGGACAGCAAGGACGACCCCGATGCCCCTTCCGGCAATTTCGAGAATGTGAGGGATAACGTTTTCAGGGCCAACACTTCCGTTGCCTGGATGCTGAACCTCCCTTGGGTCACGTCGCTCCGTCTGGAGGCGTCCGGCAGCTTTGCCGACAACATGGCCCGTACCCATACGTACTGCTCGTCGGCATCGACCCAGCCGGCGGTGCATTCGGAGGTGGAGGGTTATCAATGGGCCGACTGTCTGCCTCTCAGCTATTATTCCGACCAGATAGTCGACAGTAAGGAACTCGACCTGTCGGCATCCTTCAAGTACGACTGGACCAGGTCGTTCGGCGATGTGAAGAACCGCCTGAAAGCCGGAGTGCAGTTCAAATCCAACGGCAACGTGGGTCAGGGTGAATATTACGAGAATCCCGCCCTCGCTCCCAACGGCTACCGTCCCCGTCCGTACAGCCAGTACCCGTTTATGAACAACCTCAGCGAGTATGTCGAGGATCAGGTAACGATTCCGGTCGGAAATACCCGGCTCGACCTGATTGCCGGTCTGCGGCTTGAGCAGGTATTCATCCGCAATTCACAATATCAGGGAGTTAATTCGCTTTCGCCCCGTTTCAATGTTAAATGGCAGTTGTCCAAGAACGTTACCGTTCGCGGAGGCTGGGGAATCAGCGAAAAGCTGCCTTCGTTCTGGGTGCTCTATCCCAAGCAGGAATACCGTGACATTCAAACCTTTGCGTTTACCAGCGGCAGCACTTCCCACTATGCGTTCTATACCATCCCTTATACGATGGAATTCAACCCGGACCTCCGGTGGCAGCGCAATTCCAATTCCGAGGCCGGCCTGGATTTGAATTGGGGAGAATGGAAGATAAGCCTCGTAGGGTTCTACAATGTAACCAAAGACCCCTACCAGTATCAGAGTGTATATACTCCTATGGCATACAGTATTATGCAGCTGCCGCAGGATTTTACGGTACCTGCAAGCCCCCAGTTCAAGGTGGACAGCCAGACCGGAGCCATATATATGAGAGGTTCCAGCGAGGAGTATTGGACGCCGATGGACGTGAAGGTGCAGGACCGGAGTTTCGTTCGCAAGAATATACAGACCAACGGCAAGCCCGTTGCCCGTGCGGGAGCGGAGATTACCGTCGATTTCCCCGAAATCAAGCCTATCCGCACCTCCTTCCGTATGGATGCGTCGTACAACTACAGCTCGTATGTGGACGACCTTCTCACTTACAGTTACAATAACGGATGGTCGCACACTTCGCTGCCGAACAGGTCCTACCAGTATGTAGGCATATATGCCCGCGGGGCGTCATCCGGCACTGCCAACGGCCGCACCTCCCACAACCTGGATATGAACTTCACCACCATTACCCATATTCCTGAGGCCAGGCTGGTGATTACCTGCCGTTTCGAGGCTGCGCTGCTCCGCAGGATGAGAAACCTGAGCGAGTACAATGGGGCGGAATATGCCTATAACGTTACCGAGAACTCCAACGTTCCGACAGGTGGAAGCATTTACGACGGAGATTCGTATGCCGCAATCCGTCCGGTATCCTATATGACTCTCGACGGTCAGGTTCATCCTTTTACCGACACACAGGCTCTGGATCCGGAATTTGCCAACCTCATTGTGAAGACCGGCAACGCTTATACCTACAACCCCGACGGTTACGGTTTCTATTGCAGCGCCAACCTGAGCATTACCAAAGAAATCGGGAAACACGTTTCCCTGAGTTTCTTCGCAAATAACTTCACCGCTTCACGTCCCAGCGTAACCTCATTCGCCACGGGTGTGAGCGCTGTATTCACTCCGTCGTTCTATTACGGCCTAACCTGCAGAATCAAGCTATGATGAAAAGATTGCTTATATCCCTTCTGATTGTGCTTTGTGCCGTTTCGTGCGTAAATGTGCATACGGACAACCCCTACGAGGCTTCTTCCTGCAGTGTATGTGTAACCCTGCAGTATCCCGACGGATATGCCGGGTTTGCCCGCGCCGGAGTGGAGGTCTCTCTGGAAGAGATGAACAATACTTTTGTCTACAGTCTGCTTACCGATGAGTCCGGCAAGGCCGTGGCCCGGCTTCCTCGCGGGCTGTACCGTGTCAGCGTGAGCGACCGCAGCGGGCAGTCCATTTTCAACGGAACCTGCGACAAGGTGGCGGTGAACGGCGCAACAAACCTAGCCCTGCCCTTGAAGTATTCCAAGGCCGGGACCCTGGTTATCCGTGAAATCTACTGTGGAGGCTGCAAAAAACTGCCCGAGGTGGGAGACTATCAGTCCGACAAATACATCATACTGCACAATAACGATACCCGTACCGTATATCTGGACAGCCTTTGCTTCGGCACACTGGCCCCGTACAACTCCAATTCATCCAATCCCTGGGGAGAGATTCAGGACTTTGCGCCCATAATACAGGCTTTGTGGCAATTCGGCGGAGACGGCAAGTCGTTCCCCCTCGAGAGCGGGCAGGACGCTGTGCTGTGCCTGAACGGTGCCATAGACCATACGGTACAGTATCCGTTGAGCGTCAACCTAAACAGGCCCGATTACTTTGTATGCTATAACAGCACTTACTTTACCAATACCGTTTATCATCCTGCCCCGGGCGATCAGATAGCGAGAGAGCGTATCCTCGACGTGGTAATCAAGGTGGGAAAGGCCAATGCCTACGCTTTCTCCATCAGTTCTCCTACGGTGGTTATTTTCCGTCCACAGGGTACGACAATCCAGGAATTTGTGCAGAGGGGCGATACGGTTATCCCCATTCCCGGCTCCACGAGCGACAATGTGGTAACGGTTCCCTGGGAGTGGATACTCGACGGAGTAGAGGTGTTCAACGGCTCTACGACATCCAACAACAAGCGTCTGAGCTCCGACGTGGATGCCGGCTTCGTGACTTTGTCCGATACCTTCCTCGGCCATTCTCTCGTGCGCAGGGTGGACGAGCAGGCAAGCGCGGAAAACGGATTTACCGTGCTTCAGGACACCAACAACTCTTCAAACGATTTTGTGGAATTCGAAAAGGCGACGCTGCATGAATAGGAAAATCTTCATAACACTCACGCTCGCTGCCTTGACGCTTCTTTGCAGCGTGTCGCTGTATTCTGCCCCCAAGTTCTCTCCTGCACAGTGGAGGTACAGCAACATATACGACCGTAATCCCTGGCTCCGGGGAGACAATGTCGCCGGAATGCGGGCCGACAGTCTTGATATATCGGAGGCTCTGATCGGGGGAAACTACACCGGAGGGGAGAACCGGCTGTCCAGCCAGGCCCCGAAACAGTGGTCGGTGGGGGCCGAAGCTTCATCCATTATGCATCTGGAGCGTTTCAGTATGGTTGGACATTTCGGATTCGAGCAGACAACTATGTATAACGCCTGCGGGGGAATGTTCCTAGAAAGCGGGCGCTATCCGGTCGAAATCTATGAATATACACCGGGAACCAAGAGCCGTCAGGTCTATTCGTTCGACGGAGGTTTCAGTGTCGACCTCACTCCCAACGTGCGCTTCGGCGCCCTTGTGGATTTCAAGTCCACCAACTGTTCCAAGAGAAAGGACCTCAGATATACGGATTATGCGTTGGATCTGTCTTTCCGTCCCGGATTCCAGTGGCTCTTCGGCAAGTGGAGTGCAGGGTTGGCCGCTGCCGTTGTATGCAACACCGAGACCATCACTGCCGAGCAGATCGGGGTGGCCGAAACGTCTTACGACGCTTTTCTGGATAAGGGAATGTTCTATGGACTGGAACAGGCTTGGGAGGGTGGAGGAATCCATCTCAGCGAGCCTGGAATAAGCGGCTTTCCTGTACGGGAGTTAGGCTTCGGAGCATCTGCCCAGCTGTCCTGGAACGAGGCGCTGTACTTCGATTTGTCCTATCTGCACAGCAACGGCTCGATGGGGGAGAAGGATGCGATTTGGATGAACTTCCCCTCAGACAGGCTTTCATCTGCCCTTCAGTGGAAATTCCGTTCTTCTGCAGGCACGGAACATATTCTGCGGCTGGACGGTATTCTCAAGGGAACGACCTTGAACGAGAACGTAATAGAAAAGATAACACAGGGAGGCGTGACAACCCGCAGGACATACGGAAGCAATACGGTATTCACCAGGAGCAACTTTTCCCTTACTCCGTCTTGGACGGCCGTAAGACCCTCGGTATATGAAGCAAAGCTGGAAATTTCCTATTCCCGTGACAATGAACTTTCTTCTTATCAGTACCCCTACATAAACGGACAGATTCTCCGCAGTGTCGGGTTGTCTTTTGAAGGCCGCTATACCGCCCCTTGCAGAGTTTCCCCTATCCTGGGACTTTGGGCCGGGACCGGCTTCCTTGAGGAAAACAGCCGCACTGCAGGTGAGGTGGAGTCGAAGACCGGGCCGGTAAGACAGCAAAGTTATTATGACAACTGGAAGTGGTATGTGACATCCCCGTCATTCGGAGCCCGTGTGGGATTGAGATATACCTTCCTCAATTCGCTGTACCTGGAAGCATCGGGCAGGGCCCTCTTCCGAGGCGGAAGGAACCGGATGGAGGCAAGCCTTTCGTTCGGCTATACGTTTTGACAATTGAAAACCAAGATATTATGAAGAAGAGCATTTCAGTTTTAATGGTATCGCTCGCTGCGGTTCTGACCGCCTGCAGTGTGGATACCCCGGTTAAAGTCCTTGGCAATGTAACAATCGAGCCGGTCATTACCCGCGCTACCGAAACCGATTTTGAAAATTCCGATGCGATTGGCGTAACCATCACCCGTGCCGGAACCGCTTATGCTACGAATGAGCGTATGGTTTATGAAAATGGCGCTTTCGTGAGCAACCTCCCCTGGTACAGGAGCGGAGAGCAGAGCAGCGATTTCGTTGCATATTATCCTTATGCGGAGTCTGTTCCCTCTACATTCGCAGTGGCATCCGACCAGAGCGGCGAGGGTTACGGCGCCTCGGACCTTATGGCGGCTGTTAAGAAAGACGTTACTCCTCAGGCCTCCGTTTCTATGGTGTTCAAGCATTTGCTCACAAGAATCGTAATAGACATCGACAATCAGGGCGGTGCTGCAGTCCAGGGGGTAACCCTTCGGAACTCGGTTACAAATGCCATAGTCAACCTCGAAACGGGAGAGTGTTTCCCGGCCCTGGGAGCCAGTGAGGGCGATATCGAAGCCCATAAGGTGGTGGACAATACCAGATACATTGCGATTGTCATCCCCCAGACTGTAAAGTTTACCGCTGCCGTAAAACTGCAGGGAGGCGTTACGCTTACAAAGAATCTGTCCGAGGTTACATTGAAGGGTGGCGGGCAGTACACCATAAATATGACAGTGCTCCCCACCGACGTGAATATGGCAATCAGCGGCCAGATCGAGGCCTGGAGCGACGAGGGTATCATCCCCGAGAAACAGGTTTCTTTCCACGAGTACGACGACTACTTCGAGTATGACGAAGTGAACTATAAAACAGTTGTGCTTGCAAACGGAAGCAAGTGGATGGCCGAGAACCTGAGATTCGTTCCCGAAGGATGCGTGCTCGGCGAGCCCGGCGACGAAGGTGCAAACATCTACTATCCTTACAAGACCGACGGGACTAACACCTCTGCCCTCAAGGACGAGGAGTCGATTGAGAAGCTGGGCCTGCTCTACAGCGGCGACGTGCTCTTCAGAACAGCCATCGACAGGGATAATGTCCACGGTTTCGAAGGCCTGCAGGGAATCTGTCCTACCGGATGGCACATTCCTACCAGGGCCGAATACCTTGCCCTTTGCGGAAACTCCAATAAGGACGACAGCGGTACCGAGACCGGTAATGTGATAGACGATACAGCATTGTTCTATGATGCTGGATATCAGGCCGGAAAGGTTAAGAATTTCAATGACGGCGGATGGAATCTCGTCTTCCCGGGTTGCGTTTTCAACGGGGCCTACAACAAGACAATGATTTCGGCCGACAAGTGCGTATATGAAGAGTGGGTGGGTTCCTGTGCTATGAACTTCTATTGGTCTTCAACGGGGTATCTTGGAACATCGGCGACTGCAAAGCCGCAGCTGTTCGCCCTGATGACAACCTTTACCTCTGCCAACAACGAGGGCAAGGTCAGCCTGAGTTA
>JAGHTF010000003.1 GCA_018065485.1 Candidatus Cryptobacteroides fimicaballi
ACAAATATGAATGCAAATGAGGTTATCGCAAACCGCGCGCTCCAACTTATGGGACACCAGCTGGGCGAGTTCAAGTACTGCTGGCCCAACGACGACGTAAACCGCAGTCAGTCAACCAACGACGCTTACCCCTGCTTCGCCCATATGGGCCTTTACCTCACCCATCAGGAGCTCAAGAAACACCTTGAAGCCCTTATTGCCAGCTTCCGCGCCAAGAGCGAGGAGTTCAGGGACATCCTCAAGATGGGCCGCACCCAGCTGGAAGATGCAGTTCCTATGACTCTCGGACAGACCTTCGGAGGATTCGCATCCATTCTTGAAGACGAAATCAAGCACCTCGACGAGGCTGCCGAAGACTTCCTCACCGTTAATATGGGAGCCACCGCCATCGGAACTGGCATCTGCTCCGAGCCCGGCTATGCCGAGAAATGCGTAGCTGCTCTCTCAAAGATTACCGGCTGGAACGTCCGCCTTGCAAAAGACCTCGTAGGTGCTACCTCCGACACCTCCTGCCTCGTCGGATACTCCGCAGCAATGAAGAGACTCGCTGTTAAGGCCAGCAAGATAAGCAACGATCTCCGTCTGCTTGCCAGCGGTCCCCGTTGCGGTCTCGGAGAAATCAACCTCCCCGAAAAGCAGCCCGGTTCTTCAATTATGCCCGGCAAAGTAAACCCCGTAATTCCCGAAGTTATGACCCAGATCTGCTACAAGGTTATGGGCAACGACGTGTGTGTTACAATGAGTGGCGAAGCTGCGCAGATGGAGCTTAATGCTATGGAGCCCGTTATGATTCAGTGTTGCTTCGAGAGCGCCGAAATCCTTATGAACGGATTCGACACTCTCCGCATCAACTGCATCGACGGAATCACCGCCAACAAAGAGAAATGCGAGGCATACATCAAGAACAGCATCGGTATCGTAACCGCCCTCAACCCCATCATCGGCTACAAGCACTCTACAAAGATTGCTAAGAAGGCCAAGGAGACCGGACGCGGAGTTTACGACCTCGTTCTTGAAGAAGGTATTCTTTCAAAGGATGAACTTGACGAGATTCTCAAACCCGAGAATATGATCAAGCCTGTAAAACTGAATATCAAGCCCCGCAAGTAAGATCAGAACACATAGGATATCCCCAGGGTCAGGTCCGACGGAAGAATGAAGAATTTCCTTCCCGAGCCTACGACCGACCCGCAGGTCGGACAGGAAAAGATCTTGTAAATATCGTATCCCATCCAGAATCCGGCTCCTATATCCAGATTGAAGTGCTTCCCCAGCATATAGCTGTAGCCCCCGGAGAGACCGCCCCCAAGGCGGTCTCCTTCGTTTGTAGGTTCGGTCTCCACCTTCTTGAACGTTTTATAGCCTCCGGTATTGTATTCCTGATAGCGCATCGCGCCTGCAATCCACCACCCCGAATAGGTATGCCACGGCCAGAATCTGGCAGTCAACGCCCCCGAGCGCTGCCTGCTTGTGTACGGATTATACTTCACCGCCGCTCCAAGGCTCCAATGGGTATCCAATCCGTAGCTAGCATCCACATTCAGGGTGCCCAGGTTGGCATAGTCCAGGATATTGGTTGAAATCGAAAAATGCTGGGCTTTTACCGGGGCGGCCAGCAGCAGAAATGCCCCTAACAAAAATGTTATCTTACTATTCATATCTGTCAAATGCTTGATTGATTATACTTCTGCTCTCGGGATACAGGTTTATGAGTTCACTCTGGAAATCTTCGACGTCCGTAATTTCCGACCTGAGCGCCCGGAAAATCCTGAACCGGTCTATCCCCCTCTGGTCGATTTTCAGCAATATCTGGGGAGAGAACCAATAGGAGCTGCCGAATGTCACCGCATTGGTCCTGTACCTGTCCCTGAAAAGTTTTGTCTGATGATAGAATGCCCACATTTCCGCAACCTCACAGTAGCCGTGGTTCTCTTCCGTGCCGTTTCCGAAAACCATCCAGCCGGAAGTGACGAACGACACCAGGATATACTTGATAAAGGATTCCCAATAGGTTTTGCCAGCCTGCACGAAATGAGACGCGTGGGAGAGTTCGTGGATTGTCTCGTTGTAGATTGAGGCATAGTCGTTCCGGTCTTTAAGTCCCAGCATCATATCCGGCAGAAAAAGTTTCAGCAGAGGCAGATAAATGCCCAGATAATCCTTAAGCACAGAGTTATCGATCCAGGTACCCTGTTGCAGCATCGGTGTGCTGCTGTGTGACAGAAGTTGGAAAAGCCATATCCTCAGGTTCCCCGGAGGCGGCTTTATCTTGCATCCGTCCTCGCTGCACCTTTCGTAATATTCGTAAGCGGCGTTGTTCACCACGCAGCGGCTGAACAGTTTCTCTTCCGACGACTTGTCCACCTTAACGCTTACCCCGACAGGCGAATTCTTCCCCAATGTAGATATAGAGGCAGGGACAAGCAGCAGGTTGAACCCTATGGCAAACCCTTTCTCGTTCTTGAACACCAGTCTGTACCTTACGTCGGTACTGAAGGACCTGGACATTTTGTAATTCCCGTCCTTGTCGGTATAGGTATGAGAGAACTTAACAAAAGAGTTGCATGACACCTGCACTCCGGCCACGCCCTGTTCGACTTCCCCATCATAGTCGTCCACGATTGTTATCCTGCCGCTGGGACAGGTATCGGGGTATTTTCCTTTCGTAACGGCGGAGAGCAAGCCGGAGTTTCCCGTGAGCACATAGGCGTTCCTCTCCACAGCGTCCCAGTCTATCCCCGTCATAGCCTTGGTCTGCTGGGAATCCTCCGCAAAGAAACATTCATCCACAATTTCGTAGCGTATGCCGGGCGGAAACGAGAAATCCTTCGGTACAACGGCGTACTGCCAGGTAATGTTTCCGTCGCTTATCGACGGGTCGTGATAGTAATCCCCTTCTTTTACAATACTGTAATCCAGCGGATGATCCGTCAGTTCAATCCCCAGCGCCTCCAGTCTCTTGAACTGGGTCTCTCCGTTCGGAAGGAATCTCACGTAATAATGTGTGGCCGACAAGACTACACGTTCGGCTTTTGTAGGATAGAGTTCATCCAACGAGGCCTGCATATTCTCAACGGTATAAGGATCATCCAGACGTTCGCCCAGCACAATCATTCCGTGATCGAGCCCCGTTTGCGACACACTCCCTCCATAGGGGTCCAGCCCCGATTTGGCACAACAGACCGCGAGGAGAGCCGCGAGCATTAGAATTAAATTTTTCATAGTCTAAGTTTTTTGGTCAGCTGCAAAGTTATGACCTCAAAACCGTTTTCCGACAAAAGAAACGTTTAATTCTCAATATTGGCTTTCCACTGCATTCCAGGCCAGCTTTTCAATGGCCCGGAAAAAGAAAAACGCATCAAAAGAAGTGCACTTCCGTATTTTCAACGGCACTTATTAGACTGTTTCCAAGACGGCTGACTCCGAAACGGAACAGGTTCCTGTTCAGCCATTCCTCTCCAAGAAGTTCACGTACAATAAGATAGTAGCAAAGGGCATCCTTGGCTGTGCTTATGCCGCCTGCAGCCTTGAATCCCACTTTGCGGCCTGTCTTCTCATAAAAGGCCTTGATGCAGGAGCACATTACAAAGGCTGCCTGCGGAGTGGCATTTACATCGACCTTGCCGGTAGAAGTCTTGATAAAATCGGCTCCTGCTTCCATTGCAAGATACGAAGCTCTGGCAATGCGTTCCGCCGTTCCCAGCAACCCCGTCTCAAGAATCACCTTCAGGATAACCCTTCTCCCGAGAGCATTGCCAGCCGCATCAACAGTCCTGCGTATTGCGCATATCTCGTCGAAAGCACTTTGTTCGTCCCCTGCAAGGAACGAGTTCAGGGCCAGCACAATGTCAATCTCGTCGGCGCCGTTCTCAACCGCCAGTTCGCACTCCCGGCACTTCACCTCGATAAAACTCTGCGATGTTGGGAAACAGCCGGCCACGGTAGTGACGTGAAGCTCAGGATTGTTGCGCTCTGCCCTCACCGTAGAGGCAAAATTGGGATAGACGCATACCGATGCCGGCAGCGGATAATCGGGATACTCGCTTTCCAGGGCATTGACCTTGTTAACCAGTTCAGTCACAGAAGCAACGGTATCGTTGTTCTTCAAGGTCGTAAGGTCCATCAGCGAAAAACAGCGTTTCAGAATCTCAACGCAACCCGCCTCGGACGCCTTTGAAACGATAGAATCCAACTTTCCGGGAATTTCCTCCTCAACGGGAGCATAGCCGTATTTTCCAAACCAGTCTGTCATATTATCCTTTTATCTGAATGTCAAAACCTTCATCGAGCAACGGCTGCACGAAAGCCTTCATCTGCTCTGCCGTAAATTTCTGCAATCCGTCCATAGGGGCAGGACGGTCGAGAGTATAGACCATTATCCCGCGAGGCCGAAGGGCCCTTACTATATTCATCCATCCCTCGAGATTCTCCCTATCCGAAGAGTCGAAGAACGGAGCCTTAAGAAACATTGTCTGAAGGATGAAATTGCCCTCAAAGCCTTTCAGCGCCTCAACCACCGATTCTACGCTGTACCCGGGAGCCGGACGATTTATCAGTTTCGCTCCGGCAGTGCCGGCGGCATCTATCTTCATTATGGGGTTGTCCACCCTGCGAAGGGCCTGCAGAATTTCGGGCCTGTGTACCTGCGTTGCGTTCGAGAGCACCGTCACCTTCGATTCGGGGAAGTACCTGTCTCTCAACCGGATAACCTCATCCACAATGAACGGGAACTCCGGGTGCAGCGTCGGTTCGCCATCTCCCGAAAAAGTAATCGAATCTATCGGCGTCCCCTTTACCCTGCATTCCGCCAGCGCGGTGTTCAGGGCCTCGCTTACTTCCCGGCCCGATGGTAACGTCCGGTCGTCCCGGCCGTCTCAGTTCCATCCGCATTCGCAGGAAATGCAGTCGAAATTTCACAGCTTTACCTTTCTGGGAAGAA
>JAGHTF010000078.1 GCA_018065485.1 Candidatus Cryptobacteroides fimicaballi
CTGGAATTCATCAATGTCGAGAACGACGGACTCTCTCCGGAGAGCAAGAAATCCTATTTCGACGTGCAGTGCACGGTGGATGACGGTTCCACAATCATAGTGGAGGTGCAGCGGTCGAACCAGCCGTATTTCAGGGAGCGGGTGCTGTACACCGCCTCGCGGCCGATTCTAAGGCAACTGGAGGCCGGCGGGACCTACAGCCTTGTGCCGGTGTATGTGGTATCCATCCTGAACTTCAGCCTGGAGCACGAGCGGTGGGAGGACGGCCGGGTTGAGTCGTACTATTCCATCAGGGAGGAACTCACGGGGGAGCCGATGACCGATGCCCTGAACTTTATCTTCATAGAGCTGGGTCGTTTCCGCAAGACTATCCAAGAGCTTGAAAATGACAAGGAAAAGTGGTACTTTTGTCTGCTTAACATGGGGAAGTTCCTCGAGCGTCCGGCAGAGTTGCAGGCAGAGGTGTTCAGGCGACTGTTCGACGTGGCGGAGGTGGAGGCACTTCCCGGGAAGGAGCGGGAACAATACATCAAGGATATGACCACAGAACGTGACATCATCAATCAGAAGGAGTTCGCCCGTCAGGAAGGCAGAGCGGAAGCCAAGTCAGAGCTCGCCAAGGGAATGCTGATTAAAGGAATCGACATTCAGATCATTGTCGAACTGACCGGACTTACAGAGTCGGAGATTCGAAATCTCTGAGAACGGGAGGAGCCTGCAGGCAAGGGCCTTCGGACGGCGTAGCCGCCCGTGGCTCGTGAATGACAGGTGCGTACCGGTCCGAAGGCCCTTGCCTGCAGCGGCTACGGCTTGGCCTGCACCTTACCCAGGTAGTCTTCGAGGCCGGTGAGGACTTTCACTGCGAGCTGCTGGCGGAAATCCGGGTCCAGAAGCTTCTCCTCGTCGGGCATACTGCTCACGAAAAGCCCCTCGACAAGCATTGCGGGGTACTCGGTAGGGGTTCCGAGCGCAAAATTGAAGTTCCCCACAAGCCCCATATTGGGCACGTCGTCGAACTCCAGAATCCTGTCCAGAATGCAGGCTGCCAGCTCCCGGTTCTGAATATACTTGTAATAGCAGCTGGTTCCCATAGGCTTGTAGGCGCTGCCGCTGGCGTTGTTGTGTATGGATACAAGCAAATCCACTCTTTTATCCCACAGAATCTTCCGCCTGTCGGCCATAGATATGCCCTCATCCTTGGTCCTGGTAAGCACGACGCAGGCCCCGCGCTCCTCCAGCAGAGCCTTGAGCCTGTACACGATATCCAGGTTCAGGTCCTTCTCCTTTGCCCCGGTAACGCTTATCGCCCCGTTGCTCTCGGGCCCGCCGTGTCCCGCGTCAAGTCCTATCACCATTCCGGCCAGCGCAGGCTTGGGCGCGTGCTTAACCATAATGGTGAGCACGTTCCTGTCGTAGTAGATATGGTATCCCCAGGAGTGAGTGTTCTTGAGCCTGATGGCCAGCCGCAGCACGTCGCTCTCGACCTGCTGGCAGTCAACGTAATCTATCATCTCCAGATCCCTCATATGGGTAATCCAGTTGCTGTTGTTCATCACGTTGAAAACATCTACGTACAGCACGGTCGGATCCAGTTCCATCCACGAATAATATGTAGTCCTCTGCGGCAGGGGCAGCGTAACCACGTCGAAATCCCCCTTGTTCACGATTCTTATGTTCTCGCTGTTCATAGGGCCGCGAACCGCCTCGGCGCATCCCTTCACGCAGCCTTTTGCAACGTATGCGAATCTGTTCGCCGAGAGCTGCAGCTTGTACTGGCTTCCGTACTCGGCCACAACCTTCACAGGAATGCCGTCTACCAGATAAGTCATCTTGGAACCGCCCAGCCGGTCGCTCCCGTTGCCGTAGGCGAGAGCCGCGTCGTCGCAGGTCATACCGTACAGATCGAGCGCTTTCTCCACGGGTGCGGGACGAGCCTCCGGACGCCTCTGCCCGCCGGGAACATAATTGACCGTCAGAGTCTTGGCCAGCGACTTGCCATCCAGCTTCACTTCAATCTTCACCTTGTTTTCCCCTTCACAAAGCTGTACCGGCAAACCGAACGCCCCTGTCTTGTAAACGTGCGCCGCCTTTCCGTTTATGGTAGCGGTAGCTCCTGGGTCGGTCTGGCAAATCACGTCAATGGTCTTACGCCCGCTCGTTCCCTCTCCTCCTTCGAGCACCTTGAGCGGAATCTGCGCAAATGCGCCGAAGCCTGCGCCGGCCGTCAGGGCAAGCGCGGCAAAAACAGTTCTTAATGTTTTCATATTGTATCGAATGCAAAAATTATCGCTTCCTTGTAAACCTTACCCGGCTTAAGCACGGTAGAAGGGAATGCCGGCTTGTTGGGGGAGTCGGGGAAATGCTGGCACTCCAGGGCCACTGCGCAGTAGTCGTGATAAATTGCGCCTCTCTTTCCCTTGGGACAGCCCTCGAGCCAGTTGCCGGTGTAAACCATAATTCCCGGCTGGGTAGTATAGACCTTAAGCACCCGTCCGCTGCGCTCGGAGCTCAACTGAGCCGCCTGCTGCAACTGTCCTGCGGTATAATTGTCGATGCACCAGCAGGCGTCGTAGCCCTTCCCGTACCTGAGCGCCGGAAAGTCCTTCCTGATATCCCTGCCGATAGTCTTGGGCTTGCGGAAATCCATCGGCGTACCGGTAACCAGTTCGGGAATGCCCGTAGGTATGAGGGTGCTGTCGGTAGGCAGATACTCGCTTGCATTCAGGACCAGCCGGTGTCTCAGTACGCTGCCTCCGCCGTTGAGGTTGAAGTAGGAATGATTGGTGAAGTTCACCACCGTCTTACGGTCGCTGCGGGCGGTGAAGGTAATTCGCAGTTCGTTGCTTTCACTCCACTCGTAGCGGACAATCAGTTTGACGTTGCCGGGGTAGCCCATCTCCCCGTCCTCGAAGAAATACAGGAACTCCACTCCGCCTTTGTGCTTGCGCGACTCCCAAACCTTGTTCTGACAGCCTTCGGGCCCGCCGTGATTGTGGTTGGGGCCGTTGTTTACGGGCAGATGATACTCCACTCCGTCCAGGCTGAACCGTCCTCCCGCTATGCGGTTGGCGAACCTTCCCGGGCACTTTCCCGCGCAGGGACCGTCGTAAAAATAATGTTCCGGCTTACCGTAGCCTATCACAACGTCTCCGAGTTTGCCGTTCCTGTCCGGAACGCAGATGGAAACGACTCCTGCGCCAATGTTGCACAGCGTCACCGACGCTCCGCTTCCGTTCGTAATAGTGTACCTGTAGATGGCCTTGCCGTCTGCGGCCCTGCCCCATATCCTGCGTTTGATTTCCATATCCCTTATAATTGTATAACTCCGCTAAGGTACTACATTATTGTGTCTTTCTCAAAGAAATGCTGTAACTTTGCGGATATGAAAGTAAAATTCTCGATTCAATACAATACCGTTTGGGGCGAAGGAATCTCCATTGCCATAGCCGGCCGCAAGTACCCTATGGAATGGAGCGAAGGAAACCTCTGGTGGGCCAATCTCGACGTGCCTGCCGCCGAACTTAAATGTTATGGATACGTGCTTATGCGCGACGGGCTGGTTGCCCGCCAGGAATGGCGCTCCCACAGCGCATCGGTAAAGCCCGGTACAAAGATTGCCGAGATTCGGGACAGCTGGATCGACTGCCCCATCCCCGGATGCCCCTTCCCGCGCGAGCATCAGGTCCCCGATTTCGACCGACCCGGTTTCCGGGCCGCCGGAGTCGCTGTTCCGGTTTTCTCGCTCCGTACCGCCTCCGACTTCGGAATAGGGGAGTTCCTCGACCTTAAGCCCGTGGTCGATTGGGCCGCAAGGGCCGGACTCACCATAATCCAGCTCCTTCCGGTAACCGATACCATCCGCAAGGGAACCTGGAAGGATTCCTATCCCTACAGTCCCGTCTCCAGTTTCGCGCTTCACCCGCTTTACATAAACTTGCAGGCCGTTGGAGTTGAGGCCGATGAAGCTTTCCTCGCCGCGCAGAAGAAACTCAATGCTAAAAAGGAACTCGACTTCCCCGCAGTGTTCAAGGCGAAGATGTCCCTGCTTCGCAAGGCTTTCGCAAAGTGCGGGCAGGCCGATATGTCCACTCCCTCCTTCAAGCGCTTCCGCAAGGAGAACGGAGACCTCTGGCTTTCTGAATATTCGCAGTTCTGCGCCGATAGAGACGGTGATGCTCCCGAGTTTTGGCAGTGGATTCAATGGCACCTCGACACCCAGTTCCTGCAAGTCGTGAAGTATGCCCGGAGCAGGGGAGTTTACTTCAAGGGCGACCTTCCCATTGGCGTAAGCGCCGACAGCGCCGACGCCTACTGGCACCCGCAGCTCTTCAACCTCGACTCCAGCGCCGGCGCCCCGCCCGATATGTTCAGCGACGAGGGGCAGTGCTGGGGTTTCCCCACCTATAACTGGGACGAAATGTCGCTCGACGACTATGCCTGGTGGAAAGCCCGCCTGCAACATATGTCCCGCTATTTCGACGCCTACCGCATCGACCACATCCTGGGATTTTTCCGAATCTGGGAAATACCGGTAGAGAGCGGGAAGGGCCTGGACGGACACTTCAATCCCGCAATCTCCTATTCCGGTGCCGAGATAAGCTCGATGTACCTTCCTTTCGAGGGGCTCTTCCTTCCCGACCCCCGCCGCGAAGGCTATTGGCAGCCCCGCATAAAGCCCGACACTTCCAAGCTCGAGTGGTGGCAGAAGGAACGCTTCGACGCTCTCTACACCGACTTCTTCTATCGTCGCAACGACGAATTCTGGCGCAGGAGTGCCCTCCGCAAACTCCCCGAACTGCTTTCCGCCACTGGAATGCTCGCCTGCGGTGAGGACCTGGGGATGGTTCCCGACTGCGTTCCCGGAGTAATGCGCGACCTCGGCATCCTCTCGCTCGAGATGGCAATGATGGATAAGGGTCGCCCCTGGCCTGCCCTTTCGGTATGTGCCACCTCCTCTCACGACAGCGAAACCTTGCGGATGCAGTATGCCGGCTCTCACGGCGGCGCCGATATGCCCGTGGACGAAGTTCGCCGCAGCCTCGAGTGGCATCTCAACTCCGACTGTATGCTCGCCGTTTTCCCGCTGCAGGACTACCTTGCGCTGGACTCTAAGCTCAGGCTTAAGAACTTTGCCGCAGAGCGAATCAACGAGCCGGCCGATCCAAACCACCACTGGCGCTACCGCGTTCACTTCAACCTGGAGGAACTGTCAGGGCAGGACGAGCTCAACTCCCTGATTTCCGGAATGATAGCCGCCGCCGGACGTAAGTGAATCCTTTAAGTTGACTTTATGAAATATCTTTTTGCCCTTCTTGCATCGGTGGTAATCGCCTACGTTACCTCCTGGAACGACAGTATGCCCGAGGCTACGAACCTCACCTGTATCAACTACTCGTTCGGACACGTGAACAAGCGCTTCAACGGAGTAACCGTCGACAATCCCCGCAAGCTGCGCCGCATCGTGCGTCTCAAAAAGCAGAACCCCCAGCTCAAGGTTGTGCTCAGTATAGGCGGATGGGGCAGCGGGCGTTTCAGCGAGATGGCCGCCGACTCGGTCCTGCGCTCCAAGTTCGCCCGGGATTGCAAGAGGGTGGTGCGCCGCTACAAGTTGGATGGCATCGACATCGACTGGGAGTATCCGGGAACCTCCGTGGCCAAAATCTCATCTTCGCCCGACGACACCCGCAACTACACGCTTATGATGCGGGATATCCGAGCCGCAATCGGCCCTGACAAGATTCTTAGCCAGGCCACCGTGGCTTCGGCCCGCTACATAGACTTCGCCGCTGTGGAGCCTTACGTCGACTACACCAACGTAATGACTTACGATATGGGCGACGAGCACACCCACAACTCTCCGCTGCACCGCTCCGACTACACCCTCGGCATCGGTGCCGACGAGGGCCTTCAGATGCATATCGATGCCGGGGTCCCCGCCTCCAAGATTGTGATGGGGATGTCGTTCGGAGCCCGCGGCGCAAGGGAATTCCGCCGTCGCTGGAATCCCAATATGCCCCTCGACAGCCTTCCTCAGGGCTACAGTTTCTACCGTGACACCGTAGCCGGCGGCAATCCCTGCATTCTCGATTCTACGGGCGTTCTGGTAATGGCCTACGAAGACACCACATCCATCCGCCTCAAGTCGGAATATGCCATACAGCAAGGCTTTATGGGTGCGATGTTCTGGTGCTACGAGGGTGACACCCCCTCCGGCGACCTCCGCCGCACCATCTACCAAACCTTCTCCCTCTAGTTTGCACGCACGCGAGTCACTCGCGTTTTGCGCAACTTTTTATTAAATTTGCAGGGCAAACTTATGAAACGATTGATTTTAATCCTTACTGTCCTGGCATTCTCCGTGTCTTTGCGCGCACAAAATGGCGAAACGGCACAGGGGTACAATACACGTGGCGACAGGGATGAGGTCCGCGTGGGCTGGAGCATCTCTCCGGCTTATTTTCTGAGCGAATTCTACGGTCCGCATTACTTCGGCATAGGCTATACCCTTGGCGATGCCTATCGTGACATTGTAAGTGAGGCCCATTCTGCGGGGGTGTTCAGCGTAGAATACTCTCACTTTTTCAAAAATTGGATTTCGGTCTGCGCCGATTTCGGTTTCACACCGCTTTGGAACTATAAGACCAACGCCTTTGGAGTCAAACTCCCTTCCGACAAAGGATTTATGTTCCACGTTCTGCCAAAGGTCAGATTCTCCTATCTGCGGGCCAATCTGGTAAGCCTCTATTCAGATATCGGACTTGGTCTCGCCATCGGTTCAAGTGCGGGCAAGGTCGAATTCAACGCGTTGTTCCACACCACGCTTCTGGGCGTCACCGTAGGCAAGCGGGTCTATGGATTTGCCGAATCTAACCTCAGCATGAAAAACATAGGCTTCACCATAGGTGCCGGATACAGATTTTAAAGAGAGCGTTATGAAAAGAAACATCCTTGTTTTCGCAATTCTGCTGCAGATTTTCTGTTCTTGTCAGAAATATGTCCGGTACACCCCGTCCAGCCAGGAAAACCTCAAGAACTACGCCTGCAATCTGTTCTACGACAAAGTGGCTGCTCCCGCCCTTGCTATGGACCTTGCCTATGACCTGCAGGCTTTTCTGAACCTTTCCGACGAAGAACGCAAGACCCACCGCTTTGCCAATATGGTGGCTCAATACGACTACAACAAATATGCGGTTCTGCTCCAGAGCGGACTCACAGCCCTGGTTATTGATACAAACGGAAAGGACCTCAGCACCCCTGGTACGCAGTGGGGACTCTATTTCGAGGCCGAAGCGCTTTATAATCTTCTCAAGGTGGATCTGCCGTACAGCATTTCCGAAGCCAGCCTCCTCGTGAGTTGCACGGGGCCGGGGCAATGGAAGGTAAGCAATGACGCATCCATTGTCGGAAACGTAGTCCTGCACAGCGACGACTCCCGGGAAAGAATCTGGCTCGCGGGCGTTAGCGGGAAGGATACCGATGCGAACGCCACGGGAATTGAGGCCCGATACCTCACCTGCGACCTTGCCCGCAACGAGGCCGCCTTCGAGATAAGTCTGAACAAACTCTCAAAGGGAGAGGACTCCGACAGAAGTTACAGTTTCGAGGGGACCTTCCTTGTAGAAATCTCCTCTTTCGGCCAGCCGATGGAGCGGGCGTTCATTCTCGGCAAGAGCGGCTTTCTGCTCAATTGCATTACCGAGGTAATCGGCACCCCGTCATTCTAGCATAAAGAACAATGACAGAAGAATTGAAGAATAAGCTGCTTTCTATCAAGCACGTAGCGCTGGATATGGACGGAACCGTCTACCTGTCCGACACCATCTTCCCCTTTACCCTCGAATTCCTTTCCCGCCTTCGCGCGATGGGAATCGGTTATTCGTTCCTTACCAACAACCCTACCAAATCGCTGAGCGACTATCTTTCCAAACTGAAGCGGATGGGGATAGATGCTTCGCCGGAACAGATGTACACCACCAGCATCGCAATGATAGACTACATCCACGTGCATTACCCATCGGCCCGAAAACTTTTCGTACTGGGTACTCCGTCGATGAGCGCGATGATGCAGGAGGCAGGATTTGAACTCACTTCGGACAGCGCAGATGACCGGCCGGATATTGTCATAGGTTCGTTCGATATGACCCTCACTTACTCCCGACTGTGCCGGGCAGCCTGGTGGGTTTCGCAGGGCCTGCCCTATCTGGCCACCAACCCCGACCGCGTATGCCCTACCGACCAGCCCACCGTCCTCGTAGATTGCGGCAGCATCTGCAAATGTATCGAGCACGCCACCGGCAGGCAACCGGACGTTACTCTGGGCAAGCCCGATCCCAATATGCTCGCCGGAATTCAAAGGCGTCTTGGCCTGGAGGCCTGGCAGATAGCGATGGTCGGCGACCGCATCTACACCGACATAGAGATGGCTCACCGCGCCGGAGCTTTCGGAGTACTGGTATTGAGTGGCGAAACCACGCTTGAAGTTGCGCAGGCCGCCCCAAAGCAACCCTCGCTCATCTGCCGCGACATCGCTCACTTCGCCGACCTCCTCGCCCTTGCCCGCCAGCAGTAAAGTTGCACGGACGCGAGTCACTCGCGTCCGCGCAACTTACTGCACTAACCTGTTCTGACCGCTCAACACCAACACTTTTTTTGCCCGTTTTCAGAAACCACTAAGTATCAACTATTTCCAAAAACGGCTCCAGCAACTACGCGTCAACCCCGTGCAGCTTTTTGGAAAATTTATCGACAATGAGGGCAATGGCCCCGTCGGCGGTGACATTGCATGCTGTGCCGAAACTGTCCATTACAATGTAAAGCGCAACAATCAGAGCCTGGCTGTCCGTGTCGAATCCGAGCACCGACGACAATATGCCCAGCGAAGCCATAACCACTCCGCCCGGCACCCCCGGCGCCGCAACTGCAATAATCGCAAGCATCAAAATGAAGCGCAGGATGAACCCGAAGGTAAAGGGCATCCCCTGCAGCAGCATAATCGTGATCACGCAGGCCGTAAGCTTAATCATAGACCCCGGCATATGGATATTGGCGCAAAGGGGCACCGTGAATTTGCTGACAGGCTCGCTTGCACCGCATTTCTGGGCGCAGGCAAGCGTAACCGGTATCGTGGCCGCACTGCTCGACGTTCCCAAGCCCGTGAGGTATGCCGGCAGCATAGAGACAAGGCTCTTGATAGGATTCTTTCGGGAGACAATCCCGGAAACACAGAAAAGAATAACCAGCCACACCATACTCATCGCAAAGATTGCCACTATCACTGTAGCGAAAACTTTCATGATCGGAGCCATCTCCCCGGAGTAAGACATCTTGAGGAAAATGCCGAATATGTAGATGGGAAGCAGCGGGATGAGGGTCTTGGAGATGGCTTTTGTGACAATCTCCTCGAAGTCCAGGGCGACGTTCTTGAAATACCCCTTCCCTGTGGTTGTCAGCAGGGTTCCGGCCAAAAAGGAGAACACCAGTGCCGAAGTAACGTTCATAAACGGGGGGATGTCCAGAATAAAATACGGAGCCAGGGTGTCGTCCCCGGTTTTAGCTACGCTCATCTGCATACCGTCCAGAAGGCTGGGGAACAGGCTGACGCTCACACCATACGAAAAAACTCCTGCAGCTACGCTCGAGAAATATGCCAGGGCGATGGTGAAAAGCAGCAGTTTTCCGGCCCCGCTTCCCATCTTGCAGATGGCAGGAGTAACAAGCCCCACGATAATGAGGGGAATCATAAATCCGATGTACTGTGAGAAGATATAATTGAAGGTTGTGAAGACCCTGATTACCGGGGCCGGAAGCCAATGTCCCAAAAGAGCTCCCAGTACACAGGCAGCCAGAACTTTCCAAATCAGAGCGATTTTGATTTTTTTCATACGTCCGGATATTTTGTCAAAGATAATCACTTTTTGCAAAACTTGCTAAATAAAAAGGGATTTGCTATCTTTGTCCGATTTTTGACCGCGGTGGCCAGAAACGTTTAACCGGAGGATGCCGGACGGGCAGTGAAAAGGTCCGCAGGCAAACTCGAAAACAAAAATTAAACTGCTATGGCTGAATACTTAATGCCAGAGAAAAAGCAGGAGATTTTCGCGAAGTACGGGAAGTCTAATAAGGACACCGGCTCACCTGAGAGTCAAGTTGCTTTATTTTCCTACCGTATCGCTCACCTTACCCAGCACGTTAAGGCAAACAAGAAGGACGTTGTAACACGCCGTTCACTCCTTCGCCTCGTAGGTAAGAGACGTCAGGTTCTGGATTATCACCAGAAGATCGACATCGAGAGATACAGAAAGATCGTCAAGGAGTTGGGTCTCCGTCGATAATCACGATAGGAAAGATTAGGGGTGGTGCCCGGTTGCGGCACCGCCTTTTTTTTAAAAAGCCCCGGCCGCCCGCAGAACCCCACCGCAGAAAAAATATAGCGCAGCAGCTCAAATAAAAGACGTAACGACGTAAAGAAAAAGACAATGAACGTAATTAAGAAAACAATCAATCTGGCCGACGGCCGCGTGATTGAAATCGAAACCGGAAAACTCGCCAAGCAGGCAGCCGGTTCAGCAGTAGTAAAAATGGGTGGCACTATGCTTCTTGCCACAGTAACAGCAGCAACAGAAGTAAAGGAGGGCACGGATTTTATGCCCCTCACCGTAGATTACAAGGAGAAGTACTATTCGGCAGGCCGGTTCCCCGGCGGATTCCTCAAGCGTGAAGGAAAATCTTCAGACTACGAGATTCTCATCTCCCGCCTCATCGACCGCCCCATCCGTCCTCTCTGGCCGGACGACTTCCATCTCGAAGTATTCGTGAACGTAACCCTTATTTCGGCCGACAAGGACACTCAGCCCGACGCCCTGGCCGGTCTTGCAGCTTCCTGCGCACTTGCAACTTCCGACCTTCCGTTCCTCGGACCCATCTCTGAGGTTCGCGTTTGCCGTATCGACGGACAGTTCGTCATCAACCCCGGATTTGAAGATATGAAGCGTGCCGACCTCGAACTTATGGTCGCCGCCACCGAGGAGAACATTATGATGGTCGAGGGAGAGATGAAGGAAGTCAGCGAGCACGATATGCTGGAGTCCATCAAGTTCGCCCACGAGGAAATCAAGAAGCACTGCCGCGTCCAGAAGGAACTTATGCAGGAACTCGGCACCGACGTCAACAAGCGCGACTATCCGCACGACGTCGAGGATGAGCAGCTCCGCAAGGAAGTTTACGATTTCTGCTACGGCAAGTGCTATGCTCTTGCAAAGAGCGCCAAGCCCAAGCACGAGCGCGAAAACGGCTTCAAGGCCATCAGGGACGAATTCATTGCAACGATTCCCCAGCCCGGCGATTCCCTCGCTCAGGTTGCCGAATATAACACCAAGGTTGCCCTCGCAGGCCGCTACTACGGCGCTGTGGAGAAGGAGGCAATGCGCAATATGATTCTGGACGAAGGCTGTCGCCTCGACGGCCGTACCACCACTCAGGTACGCCCTATCTGGTGCGAAGTGGGCTATCTGCCCTGCGCACACGGCAGTGCAATCTTCACCCGCGGTGAAACCCAGTCTCTTGCCAGCGTCACCCTCGGTACCAAGATGGATATGAAAGAGACCGACGAGGTTCTCATCCAGGACGACCAGCAAGTTGTGCTCCACTACAATTTCCCTCCGTTCGCTACCGGCGAGGCCAAGAGCCAGAGGGGAGTGGGCCGTCGCGAAATCGGTCACGGAAACCTCGCCCTGCGCGCCCTTAAGCCCGTAATTCCCGTAGCTCCCGAGAACCCCTACGCTGTTCGCATTGTAAGTGATATCCTCGAGTCAAACGGTTCATCTTCAATGGCTTCGGTTTGCGGCGGATGCCTCGCGCTGATGGATGCGGGCGTTCAGATTTCCAAGCCGGTTGCCGGCGTTGCGATGGGCCTCATCACCGACGCTGAGCATCCCAACGACCGTTATGCCATCCTTACCGATATCCTCGGCGATGAGGATCACCTCGGCGATATGGACTTCAAGGTTACCGGTACTGCCGACGGTATTACCGCTACGCAGATGGACATTAAGGTTGATGGCCTCAGCTACGAAGTGCTCGAGAAGGCTCTTGAGCAGGCTCGTCAGGGCAGAATGCACATTATGGGCGAGATGCTCAAGACCATCAGCGCACCGCGCGAAGATTACAAGCCCTTCGTTCCCCGCATCCAGCAGCTCATCGTTGCTTCCGAGTTCATCGGCGCAATCATCGGCAAGGGCGGAGAGACAATCCAGAGGATTCAGAAGGAAACTGGCGCTACCATCAACATCGACGAGCAGCCCAATCCCAACGGAGAAGGTACGGTGGGTGTTGTTGACATCGCTTCCAACGATGCCGAAGCTATGCAGAAGGCTATCGACTGGATTAACGGCATCACCGCTGTTCCCGAGGTAGGCCAGACCTATCACGGAAAAGTTGTCAGCATCCTCGAATTCGGCGCATTCATTGAGATTCTTCCCGGAAAGGAAGGCCTGCTGCACGTCAGCGAGATAGCCTGGACCAAGACCGATAAGGTTGAGGATGTTCTCAAGGTTGGCGACGAGGTCGATGTCAAGCTTCTCGAAATCGATGCCAAGACCGGTAAGATGCGTCTTTCTATGAGAGCTCTCACCGAGAAACCCGAAGGATACGTTGAGCCCGAGCGCAAGCCCCGTGGCGACAGGGGAGACCGTCGAGGCAGCGGACACGACCGCAACGAGCGCTCCGAGCGCCGCAACGACCGTCGCAGCGGCGGACACGACCGCGGTGAGCGCTCCGAGCGCCGCTTCGAGCGCCGTCCCCGTCACGAAGATGCCCCCGCTCCCGTAGCCGACGATTTCAAGGAACCCGTAGACGAAATCTTCTAGTATGAGAATAGGAGTCTGTTCCGACCACGCCGGCTTTGAATACAAAGACCGCATCATAAGCTATCTGCTTGGAAAAGGCTACGATGTCGTGAATTACGGCACCGACAGCACCGAAAGTTGCGACTATCCCGACTTTGCCCACGCACTTGGCTCTGCCATCGACAATGGCGACGTGGATTGCGGAATAGCCCTGTGCGGCACCGGCAACGGAATGGCAATGACACTGAACAAACACGCAGGGGTACGCGCCGCTCTGGCTTGGGGCGTAGCCCTTGCTTCTCTTGCCAAAGAGCACAACAACGCCAACGTCCTTGTGCTTCCCGCACGTTTCATCTCTTACCGGATGGCCCTCGCCTGCATCCGCTCCTGGCTCGCCGCCGCCTTCGCCGCCGGCCGCCACCAGCGCCGCATCCAGAAAATCTAATTGCACACACGCGAGTCACTCGCGTCCGCGCAACTTTTAAAGATTGCCCCGGCCGTAAGTGAATCGTGCCGGGGCGTTTTGGAATTGCGTATCAATAATCTAATCCAGAAGCCGTAAGGCTTCGTCGAGAGTTATTGCTTGTTCAATTGTGAACCCTCCGTTGAGGGTCCGTCGCAGGGAGCTCAGAAATGCTCCGCTGCCGAGCGCTTCGCCCAGATCTCTTGCGAGTGCCCGTATGTAAGTGCCTTTGCTGCAGTTGACTTCCACCATCGCCGTAGGCAGATTGTACCCGCTTACATCCGCTACGTTTATTCTTCCGCTCGCCCCGTCCTCCCCGCCGGAGGCTGGCGCAGAGGACCCTAAGCACCCGCGCTTGATAGCGGGAGGGGCCCACGAAGTGGGAGGGATGAGCGACAGCGAAGGTCCGGCTGTGCCAGCCTCCTGCGGCGCGGACAGCCACTCCAGCACCTTCAGGCTGTAAATGTTTATCCGATTGGTCTGCAGAAGCTCCGCCGCACTGTGGTCGAACTCCACCCCCTCGCGCGCCGCCTGCCTGAGCAGCCGCCGCGCCGTCTCATAAGCCCTGACCCCGTCCACCGACTTGGCGCTGAAAAGCGGCGCCACCTGCTCCTGCTCCCCCACGAAAGCCGGAAGCACCCTCTCCAGGGCCTCCCGCGACACTCCGTCCAGCGGACAAACCTTATCGATAGATTTCTCTCTGTCAAACGACGGCGTAGTGGCCCCGAAGCTCACTCCGGCAACATACGCCTTAGGGCTGGCCTGCAGTTCCTCCGCCTTCTTGGTGGCAGGACCAATACATACCAGCAGAATCCCCGTAGCCAGAGGGTCCAGCGTACCGGCGTGCCCCACCTTCAGGTTCTTCTTCCCAAAGTGACGCTTAGCCGCATACTTGACCTTCCGCACCACATCGGCAGATGTCCACCTGTACGGTTTGTCAATCGGCAGTACTATCCCCTCGGGATAATCTTCTATCTTATCGGAAAATCTCATCTGTCTCCAAATCCAACCGGCCAACCCACCCGGCTAATCCAATCAAACCCCAATCCAACCGGCCAACCTTATCTCCCCAACACCTCTACCGCTGTTTCCCATCGCCTCAGCACCTCATCGTGCCCGATGAACCTGATAATGTCGCCGATTCCCAGACCGCTTCCGCTGCCGCTCAGCACCAGACGGATGCAGTTCATAATCTTGCCCATCGGCAGCTCGCGGCTGCGAATCCACTCCTCCAGTTCCTCACCGGTAGCGCATTCTTTGCAGGCCTGCAGCGCGGGCTCAACGTTCTCGCTCTTCCAGAACTTTGCAACGTCCTTAGGGGCATACTCCTTAGGCGCCTCGAACAGATACCAGGAAATATTCCAGAAATCGCTCACAAAAGTGGCGCGCTCCTTAATCAGAGCCACAATCTCCCGAACCTTCTCCGGCGTCGCCAACGACGGCTCCCCAGACCCGGCCAAAACCCCAGACCCGGCCAAAACCCCAGACCCGGCCAAAACCCTAGACCCGGCCAAAACCCCTCTCTCCTCCAACTCGCTCATCCACAGCGCCGCAAGCTCCTCATCGCTCTTGCTCCTAAGGTACTCCTTATTGAACCACTTCGCCTTCTCGGGATTGAACTTCGCCCCCGACTTAATCACCTTCTCAACCGAGAAAGCCTTCACCAGCTCCTCCAGCGAAAAAATCTCCTGCTCCGTCCCCGGGTTCCATCCCAGCAGAGCCAGCATATTTATGAAGGCCTCGGGGAAATAGCCGTCCTCGCGATAACCGTGCGACACCTCCCCCTCGGGGCTTGTCCATTTCATAGGGAATACAGGGAAACCCAGCTTGTCCCCGTCGCGTTTCGAAAGTTTGCCGTTCCCTACCGGCTTCAGCAGCAGCGAAAGGTGCGCAAACCGCGGCCTCTCCCAACCGAAAGCCTCGTAAAGCAGGTAGTGCAGCGGCAGCGACGGCAGCCATTCTTCTCCCCGGATTACCTCGGTGATTTCCATCAGATGATCGTCCACGATGTTGGCCAGATGATAGGTCGGCAGCTCGTCGGCTCTCTTCCAAAGCACCTTGTCGTCCAAAGTCGAAGAGTTAACTTCTATATGTCCGCGGATGAGATCGTCCATCTTCACAATCCGGTCCTTGGGCATCTTGAACCGCACGGTCCATCCGGAACTCTCCTTCAGGCGGGCGGCACACTCTTCTGCGCTCATAGTCAATGAATTGCAAAGGCGCTCCCGAGTGCTCCAGTTATAAATGAAGGTCTCGCCCCGCGCCTCGGCGTCGGCCCTGGCCTTCTCCAGCGACTCAGCCGAATCGAAGGCATAGTAAGCCCAACCGGCCTCCACCAGCTGCTCGGCATACTGGCGGTAAATCGCCCGCCTCTCGCTCTGGCGGTAGGGCGCGTGCGGATGCCTTTCGCTCTTTACGCTCACCATATTTCCCTGCTCATCGACACCTTCGTCGGGGTAAATCCCGCACCAGCGGAGCGCTTCGATAATGTATTTTTCGGCACCCGGCACAAACCTGTGCGAGTCGGTATCCTCGATTCTGAGTACAAAGTCCCCGCCGTTCTGCTTGGCATACAGGTAGTTGTACAATGCTGTGCGCACTCCGCCCATATGAAGGGGCCCCGTAGGGGACGGCGCAAATCTAACTCTGGTCCGTTTCATTGTATAAAGATTCTTATCTTAATATTCTTCTTATAGCCGGAGTGTTCTCCAGGTCCGACAAATCCTGACCCTCCCTTACCAGCAGGGCAGGAGCAGCGTCCGGGTCAAAGCGGAAGGTCCGGCTGTTCTCCTTAATGTTAAAGCCTATCTGCCTCTCCTCCTGAATGTCTTCAAGCTCTCCGAATGCCACCAGATTGGAATCCTCGAACCTGAAATCCTTCCCCACCACAATCAGGTTACCCTTCTTGATGTCCGGCCCCAGCAGCTTTGTGAACTTGAATCCGGTAGCTATCGCCGTAATGCGAATCGTATCGTCGGCATCGGGGTCGCTGTTGTAGATAAGCCCCCTCTTGAAGTTGTTCGCCCCTCCGGTGTACTCGTCTATAAGGTCGTTCAGATGGTCCATTTCATCCATCTTAAGTCCTTTGTCGCTGCTCGCCACCGTAATGTTTATGAGCACGTTCTTGGCAGTCTTAAGGTCAAAGTCGTTCAGCAGGGGAGACTCGAACGCGCTCTTCACCGCATCCTCGATTCTCTTCTTCCCGCGCCCTTCTCCGATTCCCATAAGCGCCATTCCGCTGTTGCGCATCATAGTCTTCACGTCCTCGAAGTCCACGTTAATGTAGCCTTCCTTCTTGATAATCTCGATAATGCTCCTCACGGCGGTGGTAATAACCTCGTCGGCCCTGGGAAGCGCCTCGTGTACGAGCAGGTCGCCATACACTGCATACAGTTTCTGATTGTTGATGATAAGCAGGCTGTCCACGTTCAGCTCCAGCTCGCGTATCCCGTCGATGGCCCTCTCCAGAGCCTTGTCCCCGTCGGTCTTGAAGGGGAGAGTAACCACCGCCACGGTAAGAATCCCGCGCTCCTTCGCCATCTTGGCAATAACCGGAGCCGCACCCGTACCTGTGCCGCCGCCCATTCCCGCGGTAATGAACAGCATCTTGGTCCCGTTGTCCAGAGCCACACGCGCAATCTCGTCCTGAGCCTCGATTGCGGCATTGCGTCCCTTCGAAGGGTCGGTACCCGCACCCAGCCCAAGTCCCAGCTGAATCTTCACCGGCACGGGGCTTTTCCCCAGGGCCTGCGAATCGGTGTTGCACACGATAAAGCTGCAGCCTTCGATCTTCTGACGGAACATATTGCTCACGGCATTGCAGCCGCCACCGCCCACTCCTATGACTTTGATTATGGAGTCGGAAGTCACCCAATCTGCGGGTGTTACGTTGGTCTCTAATACTTCTTCCATATCTTTATTTCATTTCTTCATAATACTTGCCGATGAACGTTTTTCCCATCAGGCTCTCTACCTTATCCACAATCTTCGACCCCCAGGTCGGCTTAACCTCGTTCTGTCCTTCCCTCAGGCTCCGTTCCTTCTCCTCGTCCGGGCGCACGGGCGCCTTCTCCATAACAACTGGCCGCTTCTCTGCCGCAGGAACCTCCACCGGCTTAACCCCGTCTGCAGGCCTCTCCAAGCCCGAAATCACGCCCGGGACTACACCTGTAACCACATCTGTAACCACGCCCGGAACCTCCTCCGGCTCCACGCCCTCCCAGTCTTCTACTGCCGCCTTCTTCACCGGTTCTTTGCGGGCCTCGCTTATGGTCTCCACGCAGTTCAGATGCGTATCCTCACGCGCCACCATCAGCATAGCCACCGAACTAAGCGACGCGGTGCCACCGAAATTCTCGCAGTCGGTAACCGAGAAGCCCTTGATATGAGGGTATCCCACCCTTACCGAGTATCCGCTCTCCTCCTTTACGAAATTCGCGCAGTTTATGATATTGGCGCCGCCACCGGTAATCACCAGCCCGGCGCGCAACTTGTCGGCATATCCGCTCTCCTGAATCAGGAACAGCACCGCCTGCAGAATCTCGTGCATCCTGCACGACACAATCTCGGAAAGATACTTCACAGGGAGCTTGTACGTGGTTCCCATCTCTTCATTCACGAGCATCAGCGTCTTCTCCGAGAGCGACGGCAGTTTCTCGGGCATACAGGCCCCGAACGACCGTTTGATGTTCTCGGCCAGGCTTCCCTTTATGTTGCACTCCATCTTTATGTCCGAGGTGATTGCATTGCCTCCGAAAGGAATCGAAGAGTAATAGCGCAGAATGCCGTTCCGGAATACGCTCACCGACGTTACCCCCGCTCCAATCTCTACCAGACCCACACCGTTCTCCATCTCGCCTTCGGTGAGCACCGCGCGTCCGCATATCTCGGGAAGGAAATACTTGCGGGCCACGCCTATCTCCAGCATATTGGTCATATTGTAGATGTTGTCCACAGCTCTCTTTGCACCCACGAAAATCTTGAAGTTGCCCTCGAGTTTCTCGCTGGGCACACCCACTATGTCCTCCTCGCTGGCATTCATAATGTCATCGGTGCTGAACGACTGGGCTATTGCCCCGTAAATCTCTTCGCGGCCGCTGTCTCCAAGGGGATAATTGTCCAGGGTTATGTTCTTGAGAGAGTCCACCTCCTCCTGCATTATGCAGCTGTAGGGCTCCGACCTGGGGAAGCTGGCGGGTGCGTTTTCCTGCCTTACCGAGCCTCGCGGCATAGCGGTAACCAGCTGCACAATCTTTATTCCAAGGCTCTCCTCGGCCAGCTTCACGCTCTCGCGAAGCCTCGTCGCTGCCTTGAGCGGGTTGAAGATGCTGCCGTAACGGATACCTTCCGAGGGACTTTCGTTATAGTAGATTACCTCGGTGTTCTCCCCGTTGATTCGGGCTACTGTAAGGGCAATCTTGTAGGTGCCCAGGTCTGCGGTTGCAATGTATCTCTCTTCCATATACGTCTGTTATTTTCTGCAGATTATCTTTCCCTTGTTGGTAACGTCCACACTCCTGTAATATCCTTCGCCTTTCAGGGGCAATATGTGGGTGTAGTATTTTTCTATCTTGGCAAATTTCCGTTCAATGTCATCCGTGCTTCCGAAAAGGATTTTCTCGTTTCCCGTCCTGGGAACCATAACCAAACCTCCGTCGCGACCGACCCTTATCTGGCTTATGTTCGTGGCCCACACTCCGTTCCTCATAACCGTCATCAGCTCAAGCATCCGCTCTACCCATTCCTGCTCCTCGGGAGTCGGTGCCAAGCCCTTGTAGCCGCCCGCAATCTTAACGGGTACGTTTCCGTCTATCACCGGAACCTGAGCGCTGTAGCCCTTCTGCAACGGGAAGATGCACCCGGTGCTGTCTATATAAAAGCCTGAGTTCCCGGTCTGGATTCTCATCACCGGGCAGCGCTGCATAACGTCTATGTGCACGCAATTGTCGCTTTCGAGCCATACCTGGCTCTTGAACACTGCGCTGTGCGAATCCAACAGCTGCTCCATCTGCCACAGGTCAATCTCTCCCGCCTTCATCCCAACCGGGTCAGCGTAGCGCGACAGTATGAAATCGACAGCCTCGTTCGTATCCACAAAAGCGTACTCTCCGCTCACTTCCACCGTCATACCGTTGCAGCCCTGCTCATTGTAATAGCGTCCGGCTATAACGGCACCGGCCACCATCAGGGCGGCAATAACTGCGCAAAGCAAAGCCATAAGAATTTCGGACGCTTTCATAACTATCTGCTCTCCAGCATTTTAGTGATAGGCTCAATGAATCTGTCAATATTTCCGGCCCCGAAAGTCACCAGCACGTCAATATCCTCCTTCTCCAATGTCTCCATCAGCTTTTCCTTGCAAATCATAACCTTCTCGGGGGCTGTAACGTCCTTGAAAATCAGCTCGGAACTGACTCCTTCTATAGGCTCCTCCCTGGCCGGGTAGATGTCCAGCAGAATCAGTTTGTCCACTCCGCTCAGGGCCTTTGCGAACTCCGGCGCAAAATCCCTCGTACGGGTATACAGGTGCGGCTGGAACACGGCGGTAATCCTGCGTCCCGGGAAAATCCCCCGCAGCGACGATATCGCGGTCTCCAGTTCTGCCGGATGATGGGCGTAATCGTCGATGTACGTGCGTCCGCCCCTGTTGAACCTTTCGTCCAGACGGCGGCAGGCTCCCTGAAAACTCCCTATAGCCATCCTGATTACCTGCCCGTCAACTCCGTAGCAAAGGCAGATGGCTGCGGCGGCAATACTGTTCTCCACGTTGACCCAGCCCAGCGTTCCCACCCGGATATCCTGCAGTACTCTACCGGGGCGCACGAGGTCGAAGGTATAGTGACCGTCCCTGTCCAGCCTCAGGTTCTCGGCGTGGAAGTCGGCCCTTTCGTCCTCGAAGGCGTAGGTATATATGCGGGCGCTCACGTCGCTCTGCCGGATGGGCAGCCCCTCCTTTACGATAAGAGTCTCGCTCACCTGCGATGCGAACTCCACAAAGGCTTCCTGCAGGTTCTCCAGCGTTCCGTAGATGTCCAGATGGTCGGCGTCCATCGACGTAATCGCGGCAATGCTCGGCCTCAGCTGCAGGAACGAACGGTCGAACTCGTCGGCCTCGGCCACTATCACGTTGCTCCTGCTCATCAGCAGGTTTGTCCCGTAATTCTTCGAAATGCCTCCCAGGAATGCCGAGCACCCTTTTTCGGTCCCCTGAAGAATATGGGCCACCAGTGTAGATGTAGTGGTCTTTCCGTGGGTGCCGGCAACTGCCAGACAGCTCTGTCCGCTGGCAATCTCGCCCAGAGCCCGCGACCTTTTTATAACCTTGTACCCCTTCTGCTTCGCAACCTGCAGTTCTCCAAGGGTTTCCGGAATGGCGGGGGTATAAATTACCAGCGTACCGGCAATATCCCCGGGAATGAGTTCGGGACTGTCGGTATAATGCACTGCAATCCCTTCCTCCACCAGCTTACGGGTCAGTTCCGATTCGGTACGGTCGTAGCCGCTTACCTCGCAGCCCTGGAACTTGTAGAAACGCGCGATGGCGCTCATCCCAATTCCGCCTATCCCTATGAAATAGACGTTCTTATATTCTATTCTCATATCAGTTTGTAAATTTCGTCAACAATGGTTTGGGCCGCATCCCGCAGCGCCAGTTTTGCAATGTTCTTCTCAAGAGCCTCAATCTTTGGCCTGTCTGCCGAAAGGCCCACTGCAACGTCCAGCAGTTGCTCCGGGGCGTCGGCATCCTTCACCAGCAGCGCAGCGTCCCTGCTCACAAGGGCCATAGCGTTATGGGTCTGATGGTCTTCGGCAACGTTCGGCGAAGGTACGAATATGCAGGCCTTCTGCGCTGCGCAGAGCTCCG
Organism: Candidatus Cryptobacteroides fimicaballi; assembly: GCA_018065485.1. GTDB lineage: Bacteria > Bacteroidota > Bacteroidia > Bacteroidales > UBA932 > Cryptobacteroides > Cryptobacteroides fimicaballi. The sequence goes on from JAGHTF010000078.1 coordinate 21,170, forward strand.
AAATCGACGACGCGCCCGAGCGCGACACTACCACGTCGGCTACGGCATAAGCCAAATCCATCCGGGCAATGAAGTCGGTGTGGTGAATGTACTTCCCGAATTCTTTCCCGGGACCCTCGCTCATAAACTCGTCCACACCCTTCTTATAGTACTTCCCGCACTGCCAGGTAATCTCCACGTCTTCTCCGCCGGGGCATCCCCGCTCAATCCAGCGCATCATGCTCCGGTTCAGCGTACCGCTTCCGAGGCTGCCGCCGACTATCAGAATCTGCCTGCGCGTGGGGTCCAGCCCGTAGAATTTCATTCCTTCCGAAATCATCGGCGCGGTAGCGGGAACAATATCGGCGCGGATCGGATTTCCGCTCTTCACAATCTTCCCGGCCGGGAAGAATTTCTCCATCCCGTCGTACGCTACGCAAATCGAGCCTACTTTGCTTCCAAGCAGTTTGTTGGTAGGCCCGGCAAATCCGTTCTGCTCCTGAATAAGGGTAGGGATTTTCTTTCCGGTAGCCCTCCACAGCAGGGGAGCGCTGGCATATCCGCCCACACCCACCACAATGTCGGGCTGGAACTCGTCTATGACCTTTCCGGCCTTGCACAGGCTGTACAGCAGCTTGAACGGAACCCCCAGGTCGTTTATTATATTGTGCAGGGTAAGCCTGCGCTGCAATCCCGCAATAGGCAGCCCCACAATCCGGTATCCCGCTGCAGGAACCTTATCCATCTCCATTTTTCCCTCGGCACCCACGAACAGGATTTCGGTGTCGGGATTCACTTCCTTAAGCTTGTTAGCTATCGAAACGGCAGGGAAGATGTGCCCTCCGGTACCGCCTCCGCTTATCATAGCCCTTATTGCTCTGTACTTTTCCATAATATCTCAGTTCTCGGTTTCTTCATCTACGATATATGCTTCTTCACCCTGCGTGTTTTCAACCAGAGCCTTCGCCTCCTTCTCCTCCTTCTCTATCCTGCGCTGTGCCAGACGGCTCATACTCAGTATGATTCCGAATGCCGCGCAAAAGCACAGGAACGCCGAGTTTCCGTGGCTCACCAAAGGCAGAGTCTGCCCCGTGGTAGGTCCTATGCCCACGTTCACGATCATATGCAGAAAAGCCTGCATCGAAATGAGCAGTACCATTCCCGCCACGGTGGTCCTGGCAAATTCGTCCTTGCCGCAGTTCCTGGCTATAATAGAGCCTCTCGCCAGCAGCGACACATACAGGAAGATTATTATGAACGCGCCCCAAAGCCCGTATTCCTCAATTATGAAACTGAACATATAGTCTTCCGACACGTCCGGCACCATATACCTCTGTGTACTCTGTCCCGGGCCCTTTCCCAGCACTCCGCCTTCCTTTATGGCAATGCGCGCGCTGTATGGCTGCCTCAGTTTGTCCAGCGCTTCCTGCTTCTCGGTACGGTTGGCGGCCATATGGTACTCCTGCTCCATCTCTTTCAGGTTTTTTGTACGGCTGCCCGAAAGCGCCGTTCCCAGCCTCTGGAAAGCCTCTCCGTCCGACAGGCTGTAAATCGAATAGCATCCGGCCAGCACCACCGCTCCCAGCAGGATAAGCAGCGTCACGTCCTTCACTCCGCCTCCGCCCAGCAGAATTGTGAGCATCATAATGAACCCTATGAATAGGGCAGCGGTATTGCTTCCGGGCAGAATCAGCACGCACACCAGCAGGAATGGGATAAAGATATAGTACGCCTTCCTGGCGGCCTCGGTCTTGAGCAGTTTGAAGTTGTGCTTGCGGGCAAACCTGTCGAAAACCGTAAGTTCCCCCCGCTTGAGAGCGTCGGTAGCCCACGACAGATAAAGTATCATTAGCACCTTAACTGCTTCGAACACAAAGAATTGCAGGCCAAATACACTTATCGCCCTCCGCGCTCCGTTCAGCGAAATGCTCCGTATGGGCCCCGAGGTGGGTCCGAAGTGCAGGAACAGCAACAGCAGCATACTCAATATAAAGCTCCATCTGGCAATAAACCGGTAAACCTCGGTCGAACGGCAGATGTAGCACAGGAAAATCACAACCAGGCCCATCCCCACCGTCTTGAACTGGTCCAGCACCATATCCAGCCTGGTTTCCCCCGGCTCCAGCAGGCGCGATGTCGACGAGAATATGCACACAATGGAGGTAAGGATAAGCATCAGCACAATTATCCATACCACCTTGTCGCCTTCCAGCCGGCTCATAAGACCGGCTCTACCTTCTTTGCTTTGCGTCATTACAGTTTTCTTACGGCTTCTTTGAATTGTCTTCCACGGTCTTCATAGCTCTGGAACAGGTCGAAACTTGCACAGCAGGGGCTCAGCAGCACCACGTCGCCGTCTTTCGCAAACGCGGCGGCGGCCCTTACAGCCTGCTCCGCTCCCAGCGTGTCCACTATCCGGGAACTTCCCACTATATGCTCGTAGGCCTTGTGAATCTTCTCATTGTCCACGCCCAGGCACACGATAGCCTTCACTTTCTCCCGCACGAGCTTCTCCAGAATACCGTAGTCGTTGCCCTTGTCCTTGCCCCCGACAATCCACACCACAGGTCTTGTCTGGCATTCCAGCGCGTACCAGGCCGAGTCTATGTTGGTAGCCTTGCTGTCGTTGATATAAGTTACTCCTCCCACCGTGAGCACCGGTTCGAGCCTGTGCTCTATGGGGCTGAACGAGCGCAGCGACTGCCTTATTGTCTCGTCGTCTATTCCGCTTGCCTTGGCTGCAAGAGCCGCGGCCATAGAATTGTAGATGTTGTGCTTTCCGCCCAGTGACAGCTCTCTCAGATAGATTTCGCTCTCGTTCTGGCCTACGCGCATCACAATCCTGTCTCCATCTACGTATGCACCCTGCTTCAACGGCTTCTCCTGGCTGAACGGCAGCATCTGTGCCTTCACTATTATCTTGCTCAGATGCCCCACGGTAATCTTATCGTCGGAATCAAAGATAAAGCAGTCCTCGGGCCGCAGGTTGCGCGTAATCCTGAACTTTGCCTTAACGTAGTTCTCCATTTCGTGGTCGTAGCGGTCCAGGTGATCCGGCGTAATATTGGTTATGATAGCAATGTCGGGGCGGAAGTCGTAGGTGTCGTCCAGCTGGAAGCTGCTGATTTCCAGCACATAGTAGTCGAACTTCTCGGTCGCTACCTGCAACGCGTAGCTCTTGCCTATGTTCCCTCCCAGGCCAACGTTAAGTCCGGCATTCTTAAGCAGATAGTATATCAGCGAAGTCGTAGTGGTCTTCCCGTTCGACCCCGTAATGCATATCTTCTTGGCGCTGTCGTAGCGCGAAGCGAATTCGATTTCCGACAGAATTCTGGTTCCCTGCGCGCGCAGACTCTTTATCATAGGTGCGCTGGAAGGGATTCCGGGGCTTTTTACCACCTCGTCGGCATTCAGAACAAGTTCGGGGGTATGGCCTCCTTCCTCGAACGGAATCTCCCATTTTTTCAGGGTCGCAACGTATTCATCCTTAATCTTACCGTTGTCCGAAAGAAAAACGTCGAATCCCTTGACCTTTGCGAGCACGGCGGCTCCTACTCCGCTCTCTGCTCCACCCAAAACAACTATTCTTCCCATAGTTCTAGCGAATCTTTAACAGGGCGAGGGTTGCCACGCCCAAAATTATACCTACTACCCAGAACCGGCTTACAATTCTCGGTTCGGGAATGTTCTTTTTCTGATAATGATGATGCAGCGGCGCCATAAGGAACACCCTGCGCCCTTCGCCGTACTTCTTTTTGGTGTACTTGAACCAGTATCTCTGAATGAGCACGCTGGCGCTCTCGGCGAGGAAAATTCCGCACAGCAGGGGCAGCAGCAGTTCCTTGCGGATGAGCACTGCGCTCACGCCTATTATCCCGCCTATCGTAAGGCTGCCCGTATCGCCCATAAACACCTCGGCCGGGAAGCTGTTATACCACAGGAAGCCCAGCAGCGCTCCCGCAAAGGCGGCCATATAAACTGCAACCTCGCCCGAATCCCTCAGGTACATTATGTTCAGGTACTGCGCATCGTTCACGTTGCCTCCCAAATAGGCCAGCACACCCAGCACCACGCCCACAACCGCCGACGTACCCGCGCTCAGCCCGTCCATTCCGTCGGTGAGGTTCGCTCCGTTGGAGCAGGCCAGAATCACCAGTATTATAATGGCCATATAGATTCCCCAGGTGCAATAAACGCCCATCTGCCCGCTCAGAGGCGAAAGCCAGGAATAGTCGAACTCGTGTGCCTTCACAAAAGGAATTGTGGTTACGATTTTTTCGGTATGGATGGTCTCGCTCAGGCACATCGTAAGTGCTACCGCCAGCCCGAGGCCGAACTGCCCTATGAGTTTTTTCTTCTCCGAAAGCCCCTCCTTGTTGTGCTTGAACACCTTAATGTAATCGTCGGCAAAGCCCAGCGCCCCGCACCACAGCGTGGTCACCAGCAGCAGGATCGTATATATGTTGTTCAGCTTGCATACCAGCAGGGCGCTCGACACCACTGACAGGATAATTATGATGCCTCCCATCGTAGGGGTTCCCTTCTTCTCCATCTGGCCCTGCAGCCCCAGGTCCCGTATGGTCTCCCCAATCTGGGCGGCTTTCAGGCGCCCGATTATCCTGCGTCCGGCAATAAGCGACACGCACAGGCTTATCACAGCCGCCAGCATTGCGCGGAACGAAATGAAGTTCATAAGATTGATGCCGGGGAAGTCGCCCCCGCATTCCTTGATGTATTCGAACAGATGATACAGCATAGCTTAGTTTTTAGCGGTTCCGAATATTTCTTCTACAATCTCCCTTTCGTCGAAGTGGAGTTTCTCTTTTCCTATAATCTGATAAGTCTCGTGCCCCTTGCCGGCCAGCAGAATGGTGGCGTTGCCTCCGCACAGCCCGATTGCGGCGCGTATTGCCTCCTTCCTGTCCGCAATGCAGATGCATTTGCGCAGCCCCTCCTTCGAAAAGCCCTTTTTGATATCCTCTATTATGTCCTCGGTGCGCTCGGTGCGCGAATTGTCCGACGTTACAATCACGGTGTCGCTCAATTTCTCGGCAATCGCCGCCATCTCCGGCCTCTTTGTCCTGTCCCTGTCCCCGCCGCAGCCGAACAGGCATATCAGCTTCCTTTCCGGAGCCACGTCCCGCAGCGTTCCCAGCACGTTCTCCAGTGCATCGGGAGTGTGGGCATAGTCTATTATCACGTTAATCCCGTCCGGTCCCTGGATATTCTCCAGCCTTCCTTTCGCGCTCTCCAGCCGGCTCAGGGCGGTAAGGACCTCGGTCTTGTCGCATCCCAGCTCCACTGCGGCGCAGTATATCGCCAGCAGATTGTAGGCATTGTGCCTGCCTATCAGACGGGTCCACACCTCCGTGCCGTCGATCTTCAGCATCATCCCGTCAAAGCTCTGCTCCATTATCCGGCAGCAATGGTCGGCAATGCTCCGGCACGAATAGCTTACAATCCTTGCCGCCGTGTTCTGTACCATCACCGTCCCGTTCTTGTCGTCGATGTTGGTAATTGCAACGGCGCCCTTGCCCAGATTATCGAAGAAAAGTTTCTTGCACCGCAGGTACTCTGCGAACGTGCCGTGGTAGTCGAGATGGTCGTGGGTAAGGTTCGAGAAGATTCCTTCGGCAAATTCCAGCCCCAGCACCCTGTCCTGCTCTACTCCTATGGAACTGACCTCCATAAAGCAGTACTCGCACCCCTGCTCCACCATCTGGGCCAAAAGTGAGTTTATGGTGATGGGGTCGGCTGTGGTGTTCAGGGTTTCCAGCCTTCGGCCGCCCACGAAATTGGCAATGGTCGAGAGTAACCCGCATTCGTATCCCAGGGAACGCAGCAGGTTGTACAGCAGAGTAACCGTAGTGGTCTTACCGTTGGTTCCGGTAATCCCCACCAGCTTGAGTTTCCCGCTGGGATGCCCGTAGAACCTGTCGGCGCACAGCGCCAGAGCCTTGCGGTCGGCATCCACTACTGCTGCAGCGCCATTTTCTAAGGCCGATGGAATAAAGTCGTGCCCGTCGGCCGATGCTCCCTTGACTGCAAAGAACGCGCAGCCTTCGCTCGCCTGCCTCGAATCGCAGCTGATCGAAAGCACCTCGGTGTTTTCGCCACCGTGCAGGATTACTGCTCCTGTACCTTTTATCAGTTCTCCAAGTTTCATTTCAGAATTATATTAACGTTGCTGCCTTTGTCCACTGCGGTTCCCTTTTCCGGAATCTGTTCCGACACGTGCCCCATACCCTCGTATGTGCAGTTCAGCCCCATATTCTCAATCGTGTGCACTGCATCCGACAGGCTCAGACCCTTGAGGTTCGGCATCTTCAGTTTGCCCGCATCGGTTCCCGAAAGTTCCACAAGCCTGCTTTCCATAGGCACAAGTTCCGCCTTCTTCTCAATCTGCGGTTGCCAGTACGGGTCAATGTCGCAGATATTGTCCACAATGCTTCTCACGGTTGCGGCGGGTATCGTACCCCCGTAGAAATCCTTGTTCGAGAGGTACGAGTAAACGGTGCAGATTATACTGTACTGCGGGTCCTCCGCCGGGAAGAATCCCACGAAGGTTCCCTGCTGCTTCTTCTTTCCGTCCTTGGTGTAGCCCCCGCTTCCCAGCGCAACCCTGGCGGTGCCGGTCTTGCCGGCCACGGTACATTTGGCGCCTTTCAGCCTTTTGGCCGTACCCTCTTCGGTAACCGCCTTCAGCGCGCGGGTAAGGGTATCGGCGGTAGCTTTCGAGCAGATTTTCCCATCCAGTACAACCGGGCCCCGTTCTTCGGTAACCACTCCGTCGGATTCGATGTCCTCTACCAGATACGGCCGCATCATCCTTCCCCCGCCGGCAATGGCGTTGTAAAAACATAGAATCTGGAGCGGAGTCTCATCTACAGCGTATCCGGTTGCAGCGCCGGTAAGATCGGTCTTGCTCCAATGCTTCGACTTCGGATTGGGAAGGGTGGGGGAGGCCAGACCCTCGATGTCGAATTCGAAGGGCGTTCCCAGCTTATAGGAATACAGATTGTCGAAGTATTCCTGCGGACGCTTCCCGTAATGCTTCACGGCAAGGTATCGGAACATATAGTTCGACGACACCTTGAATCCGTCGATTATGGGGATCTGCTTTCTCCCGGTTTGTCTCTCAAAGTCGGTTATGTGCACGTCCGGGGCATATCCGTATCCGGCCAGCACACCCCGGTTGGTAGGTATCGTTTCGTCCAGGCTGTGAAGATGCCCGTTCTCCAGCATCATCATCAGACAGCTGCTCTTGAATACCGATCCCGGCTCTCCCTTGCGGCCTATCGCCAGGTTCGAGATTTCCTCCAGCTGTCCCGTCTTGCTGTCGCGCAGCAGATTCACCATAGCCCGAATGGCGCCTGTCTTCACGTCCATAAGCACTACGCATCCGCCCTCCAGGTCTTTTTCATTCTCAATGTTCGACTTCAGCGCATTGTGCGCTATAATCTGGTAGTTCACGTCCAGAGTGGTGCGGATGTCGCCTCCGTCGTTGGCCTTCACATACGCGCTGTCGAATCTCTGGACCTGCCCGAAGTCGGTCCTGGTTGTCCAGAAACGCCCGTCCTCACCGCTCAGGATTGTATCGAACTTGCCTTCCAGCCCTATGTGGCTGTTCTGCACTCCGCTGTCCTTTTCCCTTACGAAACCGATGGTACGCCGTCCCATAGTGCCGTAGGGGTAGTGCCGTTTATTATTGGTTTCCACAATGAGTCCGCCCCGGTTCTTGCCGCTGCGCAGGATAGGCAGTTCCCTCAGTTCCTTCAGGGCGTACATATCCAGGCCCTCGCCCAGTTTCAGGTAGCGCGACGCTTTCTTCCGCCCGTTTGCCAGGAGACTCCGGTACTGGGAGGCACTTTTTCCACCGATTATCCTGCTCAGTCCGTTGCTCAGGTCGGTCAGATTGTTTTCCCACACGCTGTCTTTCTGCACCGTGCAGTCCAGAAATACTGTGTACTCGGGGTAAGACGTTGCAAGCAGCCTGCCGTCCCTCGCCAGTATATTGCCTCGTTTTGCCTCTATCTTCACTTCCCGAGACGAGGGGGTAAGCACCCGTTCTATCTCCGGGTCGGGTTTGAAGAACGCCTGTATATATATGATACGCCCTATCAGGCCTATCGAGGCCACCAGCATAAGCAGGTAGATCGCATAGAGGATTATACCTACCGCATCGGTTTTTTTAGCTTTCGTTTTTTCTTCCGTGGCCATCATTCGCTGATTTTAATCGCAGGGCTTTCGCTTTCCTGCAGTTCCGAGCTGCGCTCCTGCAGCATTCTTCCCGTAAATGCCCGGCTGCGGTACCTTTCCAGCTCGAAAGTCTTCATCACTTCCGTAGTCTGGAGTTCCCTTATGATATTCTTGTTCTTTTCCACTTTCCCGAGCGTGTTGTCTATCATAAGGCTTATCCATATAATAAGACATATCAGAAAGAATACGTACAGGATCTTCCCGAAGTAGCGGGTTATGCCGAGCCTCAGCAGGAACTCCCCCTTGAGCACTGCCGCCGCACTGTTGCCTATGGTAACCAGTATATTCTTGAAATCCATCCTTTATATTTTTATGGCTGCGCGCAGCTTCGCGCTGCGTGCGCGCGTGTTCTTTCTTATTTCTTCCTCGCCGGGCACTATGGGCTTGCGGTTTACCGCTTCCAGTACTGTGCTCTGCCTTATAAAGTTCTTTACCGTCCTGTCTTCCAGCGAGTGATAGGTAATCACTGCCAGCACCCCTCCCTGTTTCAGCGATGCTGCCGCCCCTTCCAGGAATTTCTCCAGAGAGCGCATTTCGTCGTTCACTTCTATCCGCAGGGCCTGGTAAACCTTGGCCAGTACCTTGTGCTCCCCATTGCGCGGCAGGGCGGCGGCAAGGGCCTCGTCCAGCTGCCCTGTAGTGAGAATGGACGCCTTCTCCCGGGCTTTTTCTATGAGCGCGGCCATTTGCCGGGCATTGCTCACCTCACCGTAGGTCCAAAGCACCCTCTCCAGTTCTTCGCGCGGGTACGCGTTTATAATGTCGGCGGCGGTTTTCTCTCCCTTCGAGTTCATTCTCATATCCAAGGGAGCGAAGAAGCGGAACGAGAATCCCCTCTGGGCCGTATCCAGCTGATGCGAAGAAACTCCGAGGTCGGCCAGAATCCCGTCCAGCCCTTGAGGACAGTCCCTTAGAACGTAATTGTGTATGAACCGGAAATTATTGCGGATAAGTGTAAAGCGATTGTCGTGCGGTGCGTTTGCGGCGGCGTCGGCGTCCCTGTCGAAAGCCATCAGAGTCCCTTGCGGCCCCAGCCTTGAGAGAATCTCTCTGCTGTGGCCGCCTCCCCCGAAGGTAGCGTCGGCATACGCGCCGTCCGCTCTGCCTATCAGGGCGTCCACGCTTTCCTTTAATAATACAGGGTTGTGATATTCACTCATCTAAAGCTTCTCCTACTTTTTGGAGAGGCTTCTTGCAATGGCGACAAAATCTTCTGTGTTCACCCGGGCATTTGCGAAATTCTGTTCTGCCCATATTTCCAGACGGAAATTGACGCCGAAGAAGACAGCTTCCCGGTCCACTCCTATTGCGTCAAGAAGATATTTTGGAATCGATATGCGGCCGAATTTGGAATCCGGTTCCACAATAATGCAGCCCAGCATATACTGTCTCCAGAACTGCAGGTGGGCGGGGTTGAAGAAATCCACCCTCTCCCGAATCCTGTCGGTTTCCCTTTCCCACTCGGGGTAGGGCCACATTTCCAGACAGTTGTCGTACAGGCTTTTCTTGATTACAAACCGCTTGTCTTCACCCTCGGGCACAAGCCGCTTGAACGGCGCGGGAAAGACCAGCCTTCCTTTGTCGTCAACCTTCGACGGATATGTTCCTATGAATGCAGTCACGGCGGTTTAAAAATTTTCTTATACGCAATTCGTGGCAAATATAAGGAATTTATTCCAAAGTTTTCCACTTTATTCCAAAATTTTCCACTAAAAATTTTTTCGGCCTTTAGCGTGAAAAAAAACGATAATTTTGTTTGCATAAGAAAAATTTTCTATATTTGTCCGTTAAATTTTGTGTAGACAGAATCAAAACCATTTAATAACTGTTTAACTATTCATTTTCATTATGAAGAAATTCTTTAAAATTTTGATGGTGCTCGCGCTGCTCAGCGGTGCTGCACTCAGCTGTACAAAGGATTATTCTAAGGAGATTGCAGACGTTCAAAAACAGAACCAGGACCTTCAGGCCCTCGTTGCATCTCTGCAGAATGCCCTCAACAGCACAAACGCTACAGTCAGCCAGCTTAACAGCACAAGCGACAAGCAGGCTGCAGACATCGCAAAGATTGTCAGCGATATCAATGCACAGAAGGGAGATATCTCTGCCCTCATGGCTGATGTTGAGACTATCGAAGCATTGAGTGAGGTCTTTGCACAGCTTGGTGTAGATCTTTCTGAAGAAATTGAAGATCAGGCTCTTCTTATTGCAGCTCTGCAGGCACAGGCCAAAGAGCTTGAAGAAGGAATTGAAACTGTAGATGGCAAGGCAACTGCAAATGCTGCCGCAATCGCAAAGATTGATGAGACTCTCAAAGGCATCGCTTCTACTCTCGATCTTCTTGAGGAAGGAATCGCCGATATCGAGGCTAACAAGACCGCAATCGCTGCTAACAAGACCGCTATCGAAACGGCACAGGCCGACCTTGCAAAGATTAAGGAGCAGATCAAGAGCTTGAGCGCCCGTCTTACCAACATCGTTGCAGCTCCTGCAAAGGATGTAGAGATCCAGACCTTTGAGTGGGCAAACATCAAGAAGACAACCGTGAATATGAACTTCATCGTTGCTCCCACCGAGGCTGCAGAAGCTGTTGCCGAAGGCTTCAAGAACGGAAAGGTTGATGTTACACTCTTTATCAATTCCGGCGTGGATAGAATTTTAAATATTTCAAAAGCTAGGGTTGATTCTTGCGACTACGTGATTATACCTAACAAGGTTGAAGCTGCGGAGGATGGTATTATCACCATTTCTGCTATTGTTGACACCACCCTTGCTAATCTTGAGGCACCGGAACTTAGTAAACATGATGGTCTGACCTACGATTATTACGCAACTCTCGCAGTATCCGGTGAAGACGAGGTTGGTCCTTGGCAGCGCGTAAGCGACCCTGTTAAGCCTATCATCAACAACACGGGTAAAGATGTTACATATGCTTGGTATAAGGGTGACAAGGAAGTAGAAAAAGCTTCTGCTGACTTTGTTCTTAAATCAACCGCCTTCGGTGCTAAGGATTCAGTAGCAGTATTTGGAAATGTTCTTACCATCGTTAAGGCAGACTGGGATTGGAAGTCCGAAGAGTACAAGGTTGAAAATATCATCGCCGGTTACGAACCTAAGTTCGTCATTGGTTCAACCGCTTATTCAGTTGACGAATTCAAGACCGCATTCGACCTTCCCGACTCTCTTAAGATTACTGCACCTCGTTTCGTTGACCTCAAGCAGACATTCACCGAACCCTTCGAGTGGGGTAGTACTATAACAGACATCAATAAACCGGCCGACACCGATAGCGCCCTCTTCAAGGCAACTGTTAAGACCGACAGCACTATCAACGCTTACGGCTTCTCAATTGTACTGCCTGATAAAGAAGCCGACCAGGTTGAGGCTGTAGGTAAGGCAACTGTATTTGCTGCAACTAAGATTGCTTTTGGTAAAGTTGCTACTCCTTGCTCTCTTGGAGTTAAGTTCGTTCAGAGAATCGGCAAGCACGTAGAAAAAGAAGAAGCTGCCGACGGTCTGACTGCTGAGTTTGGTATTACAAAAGTTGGTGGAAGCTTGCAGGCAGCAAAGATTGACACCACATTCGCTCCGGTTGCTTGGAAGTCAACAACTCAGGTTGGTAAAAGTACGGATGCAAAGATTATCAATGACAAGAAGGAGCAAGTAGGGACTGCAACAATCACACCGAATTCTAACAACACCAAGTTTGTTGATGTTCAAGTTAACGTTCCTTACGCAGAAAATGAACAGAAGCTGACAATCGTTCTTGAGGATGATGCACAGAAGAACGGTAAGGGAGTTATAGTTCTCGAACACGGCGACTACATCGACCTCACAGTAGATCCTTATCATGCTCCCGTTATAGTAGAGGCAACTTCTAAGGACAAAGTATATATTAGCAAGAAGGCCAATGCTGCGAAAACCTTCAAACTCAACAAGAGCGTTAACGACATCTTGGGTGACTATCACGAATGGCTCATTAAAGACGGTAAGCTTGAAAATGCTGATTCTACAATTGTGAAGGATTGGTTTAAGGTTGATGGCACCAGTGTAGATGCTAAGCAGGGAACAGCAAAGGTTGGTGAAGCAAAGCTTAGAATCATTAATGATACTCTTACTGTTGTTGATTTTAAGGTAACTGACAAGAACAAATTCAAAGAGGGAACTTCTGTTACAATCGAAAAGAAAGATAGCATCGATCTCGTAAATAAGTTCACTTACAAGGTTTCCTTCACTCCTGAAAAGGTTGGTGTAAAGGTTGTAGCAATCCCCGGCTTCGTTGTTGACAATGTAATTACTGTTGAAGGCAAACTTAACGAAGCAGAAGACGACTATGTAATCGACGATATCAACCTTGCAAACTACTTTAAGGTAACTGGTCTTGAAAAGAAGAGCGCTGATGATGCTGACATTAAGGTTAAGTTCAGTGATGATACTACAGGATTAATTTACAGTATAGTAAATGCTGTCGATTCAATCTATGTCGCAACTGATGAGGGTAAACTTCCCACAGCGGCTAAGATTGGTTGGGGTGATCTTAAGGCTACAAGCTTCGTGCTCAAAGCTCAGGCTCTCCTCGAAGGCTCTCCGGTTGGTGACCCTGTTACCGTAACAGTTCAGACTGCAGATCCTATCCTTACTATCGATGATGTAAACATCAAAGCTACCCTCCACGGACAGGACTCTACATTCCAACTTCTCGATAGCCTCAAGATTTACAGCATCCTTGACAAGACCAAGAACATCTATTCAGACGGCTTAACTCCTTATTGTGGCGAAGACGACGGTGTTAAACTCAATAAGGAAGATAAGTCCGATTGGACCTGCACTGTTAACGGTCAACCGTATGAGGGCGCAGAGCTCTTCACTTTCGATGACGAAAAGAACGAATTGACTTATAAGAAGCACGATGCAGTTGGTCAGGTTGTTATCACTATCCCTTATAAGTTCACATATAAGTTTGGTGAGAAGACGTTCAATGTAATTCTTACAATTAACTAATTCTTAGAACTCAATACTCTATAAAACGGGGCGCCCACAAGCGCCCCATTTTAAACTAACTACCGTTCATCCGGCTTCCGTCCCGTTCCGGACTCAACCGAATTAGACCGTTCAAACCTGAATCCGACCGAGCCAAAGCGGACCAAACGGAATTCGAATCAGACCAAACAGGACCGAACCGACCTGAATCGAATTCGACCGTTCCAGACCTGAATCAGACCGACCTGAATCAAACTCGAACCAGACCGAACTGAATTTGCAGTTATACTAATATCAAAAATTTGTAAAAATGAAAAAGATTATTTTTGCAGTAGCATCTCTGCTCCTTCTTGCTTCAACCGCCAAGGCACAGGATACTTTCTATTCCGCTTGGTATTGGGGCATCAAGGCAGGTGCTTCCTACACCTCCGGTGAAGCCAGCAAATGGTCCGACCTCGTAACCGGTCCTACCATCGGCATCAACGCAGGCTACCAGTTTGCTCCTTGCTTCAGCCTCCGTGGCGAACTCTCAGGCTTCCAGGCCAAGGGTACAGCCATCTCCGGCGCAGCCGAAAAGACCTATAAATTCAACTACGCACAGCTCGCTGTCGATGCAGTCCTCGATATCTGCAACATCTTCAAGTTCAAGGCTGCCCGTGTTGTAAATCCTTACCTGTTCCTTGGTATAGGCGGAAACCTCTGCTTCAACAATAAGGAGTGCCCCGCAGCTATGCTGCCCGCCGAGAACTATTACTGGACTTCTCCCGCCCTTTCATTTATGGGACGTTTCGGTGGTGGTATCGACTTCCGCGTATCTCCTTCAGTTGTTCTTGCCCTCGAATTCCAGGACAATGTTGTTTCCGACAAATTCAATTCCAAGGTTGGTAATGCTCTTGGCACTCTTGAGTGCGACCAGAACCTCTCTCTTCTTGCTGGCGTAAAGTTCACCTTCGGTGCCGCCAAGGCTGCCAAGGCCGCTGAACTTGCTGCCGCTGAGGCTGCTGCCGCTGCTGCCGCAAAGGCTGCTGCCGAGAAGGCCGCCGCCGAAAAAGCCGCCCGCGAAGCTGCTGAGAAGGCTGCCGCTGAAAAAGCTGCCCGCGAAGCTGCCGAGAAGGCTGCCGCCGAGAAGGCCGCTCGCGAAGCTGCAGAGCGTCAGGCTCGCCTCGATGCCCTCGCATCTGCCCTCGACGACGACACCCGCAGCATCTACTTCCTCATTGGCAAGTCAGTTATCCGCAAGAGCGAGTCCGCTAAGATCGACAAGATTGCCGACGCTATCCGCAACCTCGACTGTAACGTTGTAGTTAAGGGTTATGCCGACAAAGCAACCGGTTATCCTGCCCTCAACCTCAAGCTCTCCGAGAAGCGCGTCAACGCAGTTAAGGCCGCTCTCGAAAAGAAAGGCATCGACGCCGGCCGCATCAGTACCGAATACTACGGTGACACCCAGCAGGTATCCGACGTTCCCGCCAAGAACCGCGTCGCCATCAGCATCCTCACCGACTAACTTGCACACACGCGAGTCACTCGCGTCCGCGCAAACCCCACATACCGCCTGCCCCTTGCCCCGCAGGCCTCTCTCTCCCCGAAGTTGCGCAATACGCGAGTCACTCGCGTTTTGCGCAACTTTTGCATTTCCCCACCCCCCCCAGACCGTCCGAAAAGTCGGTTTTCGAACGTCTCAAGGTTGTTGATATG
>JAGHTF010000014.1 GCA_018065485.1 Candidatus Cryptobacteroides fimicaballi
CCTGCGAGCCGGACATCTGGTTAGGGTAGGCGAAGAACAGGAATGCACGGGCTACAAGAGCCGGGTTCCAGATGTTCATACCGGTACCTCCGAACACTTCCTTGCAGAAGATTACGGAGAAAGCGGTTGCCAGAGCCACCATCCAGAGTGGAGTGGTAACGGGCAGGATGAGGGGAATGAGGAAACCCGAAACCAGGTAACCTTCGTTCACTTCCTCTTTCCTGATTTGGGATGAACCGAATTCGATGGCCAGTCCCACAATGTAGGAAACCAGGTAGAGAGGCAGGACGTGCAGGAATCCGTACCAGAAATTGGCGAAAACCTGAATCCTTCCGTCTCCCAGCGAGAGGTTGTGCTGATAGCCTACGTTCCACATTCCGAACAGGGCTGCGGGAACCAGCGCTATCACTACCATAATCATAATACGCTTGAGGTCGATTGCATCGCGCACACTTGAACCCTTTGCCGAAACGGTGTCGGGAACTTTCAGAAATGTGTCAAAAGCATCGGCGGTGGAGTGCAGCCAGTAGAGCTTTCCTCCTTTTTCAAAAATCTTGTTCATACTTTAGGCCATTTCTTTGCGCATCAGGTCGATGCCCTTTGCAATTATATCCTGAATCTCGTTCTTGCAGGGATCGATGAATTCGCATACTGCGAGATCCTCGGGAAGAACTTCGTATATTCCGTACTTCTCCATCTTGTCAATGTCGCCGGCGAGGCAGGCCTTGGTAAGATAGATGGGGAAAATGTCCATAGGGAGTACCTTTGCATAGTAGGGGTCGCTCATTACGAATGCCCTGGGACCACCGTGGATATTGGTGTCCATCTCGTACTTTCTCCAGGGAGTGAGCCAGGAGAAGTAGCAGTGGTCGGTGCTGAACTGCTTGTAGCGGATGGGACGGATCCAGCCGAACCATTCCCGCTCGTTGCCTTCGCGCAGCATTGTAATCTGAGTGTCGAAGAAACCCAGGTAGCCTTCGGTTCCGACGTTGGCCCCGCTCAGGGGATCGCCGCTGAGAATGCGGGTCTGCTCCGGGGTGTTTCCGTAGAAGGGCGCGAGCTCCTTCATCGGCATTCCGGGAACTGTGCAGATGTAAGCGGTTTCAATGGCCATCGGGCCGGTAACGGCCACCTTGCGGTAAAGATTTACCTTGCCGGTCTTGAAGAGCCTTCCCATAGCGGCCAGTCCGCACAGGGAAACGGTCCATACCGTCTCTTCCTTGCGGATGGGGCAGATGTGGCTGATCTGTACTCCCACGTTGCCGGCCGGATGCTTTCCGGTGAAGCTGTGCTTCCGAACGTTCCCGAGCTTGTCGAAGATACTGTCGGGAAGGGAACCGTCGAGACTAAGGTGTACACCGCCTGCGGAAAGTTTCGCAAGGGCGTCGATACCCGCCTGAATGTAAGCCAGCTCGTCCTTGAACGCGAATTCGGGGTCGGCGGCAAGAGGGGCGGTGTTGAAGGCTGATACGAAAATTGCCTTGGGAGAGGCGGCAGGGTCGGCAATGACGCCGTAGGGCCTTTGTACAATGAAGGGCCACAGTCCGCTTTCCAGCAGCGCTTTCTTTACTCCGTCGGCGTCGAGGGCGGCGGCATCTCCGGTTTCGAAGGATGCGCACTCCGCATTACCGTCGGATTCGATGAGAACAGCGAGCAGTTTTCGCTTTTCACCCCTTACGATGGCGCTTACCTTTCCGCTGACGGGAGATGTGAGCAGGATCTCGGGGTGCAGTTTGTCTGCCAGGACAGGGGAACCGCAAAGCACACTGTCGCCTTCGCTAACGAGAAGGCGGGGGATAAATCCCTTGAAATCGGTGGGTTTGACGGCTACAATGCCAGGCACAATCGTTTTGCTGATACGGGGTTCTGCGCATCCGCTGATGGGAATGTCCAGACCTCTTTTCAAATCGATGTTTGATGACATTTTTATTTGTTTTGTTAGAATTGTCGAAATACGACGCGAATATACTAAAATTTTCCCTAATTTTGCCCAGATATGGAATCAAAAAAGAACTCTATTCTAGAAGGTCTCAACAGTGAGCAGCGGAAAGCCGTGGAATGCATATCGGGACCTGTGTTGATTGTGGCGGGAGCAGGGTCTGGAAAGACAAGGGTTCTCACCAATCGTATAGCTTATATCCTGGCCTCCGGGGTGGAATCCTCGAAGGTTATGGCTCTTACCTTTACTAAAAAGGCGGCAACCGAGATGAAGGAGAGGATTGCCCGGCTCATCGGGGAACAGGCGGCCCGAAGGCTGGTGATGGGTACCTTCCATTCGGTGTTCGTCCGTTTCCTCCGGGAATACAGCGACGCCCTCGGGTATCCGTCGAACTTTACCATCTACGACACTTCCGACCAGCAGAGCGCCGTCAAGGCCTGCATCAAAGAACTCGGGCTGGATGACAAGGTCTACAAGCCCAAGGAGGTGCTTTCGAGAATATCGATGGCCAAGAACAATCTGGTCACCGTGAGCGCCTACCGGGCCAGTCAGGAACTGCTGGTGGCGGATTCGCGTTGCAAGCGCCCGCGCCTTATCGACGTTTACGAACTCTATCAGCGGAAGCTCAAGGCTGCCGGGGTTATGGACTTCGACGATATCCTGGTGAATATGAATATCCTGCTGCGCGACGTGCCTCAGGCGCTCGATGCTCTGCAGAACCGGTTCTCGCATATTCTCGTAGATGAGTACCAGGACACCAACCGTGCGCAGTACGTTATTATAAAGAAGCTTTCGCAGATCCACCGGAACATATGCGTCGTGGGCGATGACTCCCAGAGCATCTATGCCTTCCGCGGGGCGAAAATCGAGAATATCCTCAATTTCAAGAAGGATTATCCGGAGTGCAGGCTCTTCCGTCTGGAGCAGAATTACCGCAGCACAAAGAATATCGTCGAAGCCGCAAACTCGCTCATCTCCAAGAATGAAGGCCGTATTCCCAAGGAGTGCTGGTCCGACGCCGAAAGGGGAGACCGGATCCGCATCCTGCAATCCTTTACCGAGGCCGAGGAGGCCGCAATGATAGTTTCCGAAATTTCCTCGCGGATAAGGACGGCCGGCGCAATGTATCAGGATTTTGCAATACTCTACCGTACCAATTCCCAGTCGCGGGCGTTGGAGGAGGCGCTGCGCCGGCGGAACATCCCCTATGTCATCTATTCCGGCAACAGCTTCTTCGAGAGGGCCGAAATAAAGGATATGATGGCCTACCTCAAACTGGTGGTCAATCCCAATGACGACGAGGCTTTCAAGAGAGCTGTAAACAAACCTGCCCGCGGAATCGGGGATACTACGAAGGACGCTGTGCTGCAGCTGGCAAACTCTGCCGGTACAAGCCTGTTCAAGGCCGGATTCCAGGTTCCAAAGGTGCAGGCGTTCTGTCAGAAGATAGATGCCCTGGCACAGTTGCGCGGCACGCTCGACGCCTATGCTCTGGCGCAGAAGATTTACGGGGAAAGCGAACTGTACGCATTCTATAAGTCCGACAATTCCATTGAAGGTCTGGCCAGGGTGGCCAATCTGGACGAACTGCTCAATTCCGTTTCCGTTTTCGTGGAGGAGCAGCAATCCCGCGAGGATGAAGTACAGGACAGGTTGGAGGACTTTCTGGAGAACGTGTCCCTGCTCAGCAACGTGGACCTGAACGAAGACGAGGACTCTTCCAACAAGGTTTCCCTTATGACCGTGCATTCAGCCAAGGGACTGGAATATCCCTACGTTTTTGTGGCCGGAATGGAAGAAAACCTGTTTCCCAATGTGGGCAATCTTAACGGTGCGCGGGAATTGGAAGAGGAACGCCGGCTCTTCTACGTTGCCATAACCAGGGCTATGAAGGCGGTGTACCTTTCCTTGGCTTCGACCCGTATGCGCAACGGAAAGCACGAAAGCAATCCGCCATCCCGGTTTATCCGCGAGATAGACGAGCGCTATGTCGAGAATCCTCTCGGCAGAAAGGATTCTTCCCGTGACGAAGGCTCATTCTTCCCTATGCGGAGGCCTGCCGTACGATATGGGGAAAGGCCCCTTTCGACTTCTGCCGAAAACCGGCAGACAACCGCAAAACCAGATATTATCGACCCGAATTTTGTTCCGGTTGATATGTCGCAGCTTTTCGAAGGCGAGAGGGTGGAGCACAACCGGTTCGGGGCCGGAAGGATAATTTCCATCGACGGGGTGGCTCCCGAACTCAAGGCCAGGATTTTATTCGACAGATACGGAGAAAAACTTCTCCTTTTGAAATATGCTAAATTAAGACCGGAAAAACATTAGTATAAACGATGGTACGATTTGACTGTGACTATATGGCAGGCGCGCACCCCAAGGTGCTGGATGCGATTGTAAGAATAAATAACGTTCAGACCCCCGGGTACGCTCACGACTCTTTCTGTGACGAAGCCAGGAAACTTATCAGAGAAAGCTGCGGGACGCCGGATGCCGGCGTTTTCTTTATGGTCGGAGGCACCCAGACCAATGCAACGGTGCTGGACGGACTGCTTCCCCGGATCGGGGGAGTGATAGCAGTCGAATCCGGACACATCAACGTTCACGAGGCGGGAGCGGTGGAGTTCTGCGGACACAAGGTGATAACGCTGCCCTCCCATCAGGGCAAGATGTGCGCAGGGGAACTCCGGGATTATCTGTATGACTTCTATGCCGACGAAACCTGGCCGTTTATGACGGTACCGGGGGCCGTTTACATTTCCTTTCCCACCGAGAACGGGACAATCTACTCCCTTCAGGAACTCAAGGACCTCCACGAAATTGCCGGGGAGTACAATATTCCGCTGTTTGTCGACGGGGCGCGGCTGGGATACGGCCTTGCCGCCAGTCCGGACGTTACCCTCCCGCTTCTTGCCCAAAACTGCGACGTTTTCTATATAGGCGGTACAAAGATGGGAGCCCTTTTCGGCGAAGCTGTCGTTTGCGTCAATCCCGCTTGTCTGAAGGGGTTCGAGAATCTTATGAAAGCGCACGGTGCCGTTCTGGCAAAAGGCCGGCTTCTCGGAGTTCAGTTCGCGCAGCTCTTCACTGATAATCTGTATATGGAAATCGGGCGGCACGGAGTTGAACTGGCAATGGAACTCCGCCGCATTCTCGAGGCCAAGGGATTCCGCCCGTTCATAGATTCGCCTACAAACCAGCAGTTCTTCGTTCTGCCGAACGAGGTGATAGACCGCATCAGTTCCGGAATCTCTTTCGAGTATTGGGGGTTAAGAGGGGAGAAGGAGTCCAAGGTGCGTTTCGTGACCTCCTGGGAAACCACTCCCGAGGATATTCGCGCCCTGGAAACGATATTAACAAACGGATTGTTATGATTAGAAAAATGGTACTTGCGGCGGTTGCCGCCTTTGCGATTGCAGGGTGTGCGAAAAATGATGATCCAACCCCCGCTGATTATGACAACCTTATAGTTTACGGCAATATCTATACCGCCAAGGTGGATGCCTCCAAAGGCAAAACTGACACCGGCCGATACATTATGGCTGACGCTATGGTGGTCAAGGACGGTAAGTTTGCGTATGTGGGAACCAGAACGGAAGCCGACAAGTTCAAGACCGACAAGAGTCTGGTAATCGACCGCACCGGCAAAGGCATCATCATCCCCGGCATCACTGACGGCCACGCCCATTATATGATGAAATTCATCAACGAACTGATGAAGGACCAAACAATCCTCTTCAATAGTGAGCAGTCTTATGATGATGTCATCCGACAGGTGCGTGAGTTTGTGGAAAGTGCCCGTAAAGATGGCAGGCAGCTTGATTACGTCTATGGAGACGGGTATAGCATTTCCACACTGATGCAAGACGGCTTCGACCCTCGTCATCGGAAAGACCTTGA
>JAGHTF010000082.1 GCA_018065485.1 Candidatus Cryptobacteroides fimicaballi
ATGTCGGCTCCTGCCTTCAGTGCAGCGTCAACACCTTCCTCGACGGTGGCGAAACCAAGATTGTCCACAACTTTGTATCCTGCAGATGCAAGGAAATTGCAGGAGAACTGTGCACGGGCCTGACGCCATACAAGGTTACCGATGGTGAGCATAAATGCAACGGGCTGCTTTGCGGCTTTCTCGGTGGTAAGACGGAGAGCTTCGAATTCAGAAGAGAGTCTGGAGCTGTTGATACCCTTGTAGGGAGCTTCCTCTGCGGCCTTTGCACATTTGCAGCTGCACTCGAGAGGAGCTTTTCCGTTTGAAACCTCTGTGAAGTTGGGGAACTGGTTGGTTCCGAGAATGAACTCGCGTGACTGTGCGGCCAGGGTGTGGCGCTTTGTGTCGGAAGCTGCGATAGCGTCCTGAACAAGGCCTTTCTTTGCAGATTCAACAATGCCGCCATCTTCCTGAACCTTGAGGAAAATCTTCCAGGCCTCGGCTGCAAGGGAATCCGTGAGCACTTCGATGTAGTATGAACCGCCGGCGGGGTCTACAACCTTGTCGAAGTGGGACTCTTCCTTGAGGAGAAGCTGCTGGTTGCGGGCGATGCGCTCAGAGAACTCGTTGGGTTTCTCATATGCTGCATCGAAGGGGGTTACGGTTATGGAGTTCACACCTGCGATTGCGGCAGACATAGTCTCTGTCTGGGAACGGAGCAGGTTTACATAAGAATCGAACAGAGTCATATTGTAGAACGAGGTCTTTGCGTGGATGCAAGCCTTGCAGGCATCTTTGTCGTCGGCTGCAAATTCCTCTACAATCTTTGACCACAGCATACGGGCAGCGCGGAATTTTGCTATTTCCATAAAATAGTTGGTGCTGATGCCCATATTGAATTTGATGCGGCGTGCGGCTTCGCTTCCCTTGACTCCCTCTTCGGAAAGTCTCTTCAGATATTCGGCTCCCCAGGCAAGGGAATATCCGAGTTCCTGAACGATGTAAGCTCCGCTGTCGCTGAGAGCTGCGCCGTTAACGGCGATAACCTTGAAATTGGGATAAGCCTTTACGCACTCGACAAGGGCCTTGCCCTCTGAGATAAGGCTCTCGCAATCCATACCCTTCATTATCATACCCTTGATAGGATCGAAGTCGATGGATGCGTTGATGCGGGCGGGGTCATAACCCTTTCCTGCGAAGTAAGCGACAAGAATCTTCGCGAGCTCTATAGCGTGTTTGGGACACACCTTGAAGTCGAGCTCCACGCAGTCGCAATGGATGCCGTCAAGCAGGTTCTGCACGTATTCTGCGCTGAGCTGCTCTGCGGGAACGTAGAAACCGAGCGAATCGATGCCCTTTCCAAGAACGTCGAGCGCTTTCTTGTTCGCCTCTGCAGCGGAAGCGCCGCATATCTCCTGACGGACGAACCAGTTGTTGTCTCCCGCCTTGTTGCCCCTTACGTAGGGGAATTCACCCGGCTCTGAGCCGATGGTGCTCAATTTCTCCAAGTCCTCTTTCATATAGAAAGGCTGAACAGAGAATCCCTCATCGGTCTTCCATACCAGCTTTTTCTGGAAATCGGCGCCTTTCAGATCGACTTGAATCTTGTCAAGCCAATCCTGGCGGGTTGGAGAAGTGAATTCAGAAAATAGTTTTTTGTCTGACATTTTGGTTATAGTTATTAAAATTCAGAAATATTCTATTTGATCAGTTTGTAATATTCGTCCAGCAGCGAATGTGCTGCGGTGAATGGAGTCATCTGCCCGTTCCACACGGATTCCTCGGCCTGATTCAGACGGATTTCCATCCTTCGGTAGAAATCCCCGAGAATCGCCGAGTCGATAGTCTCCTTCATCCAGTAATTGTTCTGCCGCCTGCGGCGTATGTCGAAGTGCCCGTTGGCCTTTACAAAGTCTATGTAGGAGAAAATCATTTCGAATATCTCCTTTATCCCGGTCCCGTTCAGCCCCGAATAGGTAAGGACTTTGCGGGTCCAGCCGCTTTCGGGGGCAGGGAAGAAATGAAGTGCGCCCCGCAACTGGATTGCAGAAAGATTGCAGGCTTCGACGTTGTCTCCGTCGCATTTGTTGATGACGATTCCGTCGGCCATTTTCATAATGCCGCGTTTGATGCCCTGGAGCTCGTCTCCGGCACCGGAAAGCTGTATCACAAGGAAGAAGTCCACCATCGACTGACAGGCAGTCTCGCTCTGGCCCACACCCACTGTTTCGATGAAGATTTTATCGTAACCTGCAGCTTCGCAGAGCAGGACCGTTTCCCTTGTCTTGCGGGCTACTCCGCCGAGGCTTCCTGCCGAAGGGCTCGGGCGGATGAATGCGTCCCTGCGCTGTACAAGAGTCTCCATCCGGGTCTTGTCTCCGAGGATGCTGCCTTTGCCGAACTCCGATGAAGGGTCGATGGCAAGCACGGCCAGTTTGCCTCCGTAATTGTCCAGGAGATGAACTCCGAACTTGTCTATCGAGGTGCTCTTACCGGCTCCCGGCACGCCGCTTATGCCTATGCGCACCGATTTTCCGCTGAGCGGGAGACATTTCTCTATGACTTCCTGTGCCTTTGCGTAATGGTCCGGGTTTGTGCTTTCCACAAGCGTGACTGCCTGGGAAAGGACCGTTATGTCGCCTTTCGCTATGCCCTCGACCATTTCTGCCACAGACATTTCGTTGCGGCGGAAACGGTTTCTTCCGAGGTAGGGATTGACTGTCGGCGGCTGGGCTATTCCTGCTTTGACCTCAAGTCCCTCGTAAGCAATGTCGTTCTCTGGATGTTCCATTTCCCGGAGTTGTTAAAGTTTTGTATCCTCTATGCCCGAATCGGCATTGATTCTGCGCGAAAGGGCGAACAGCAGGTCGGAAAGACGGTTGAGGTACTGAAGCGCACCGTTGCCCTCCGTCCCGGCAGGTTCTTCCCGAAGGAATGTTACCACGCGGCGCTCCACTCTCCGGCATACGGTCCGGCAGACCTGACATTGGCAGGATGCGGGACTTCCTGTAGGAAGAATGAAGCACTTCAGTTGCGGCAGACTGTGCTCGAGAGCATCGATCTCCTTTTCGAGAGCTTTGATTTCTTCGGCAAACGGCTTGTCTGCTCCGGGGATTGCGATAGCGCCCCCGACCGCAAACAGCTCCCGTATAATCCTTTCCAGCAGTGGCTTGTAATACGAAGCTCTGCGGCTGGCAGGAATACTGCCGTCCGCAGAGCATAACGCATTCAGAAAGGAAATTTGCGAGGTAAGTTCGTCCACATCTCCGTACGCTTCCACTCGGGCGTCATCTTTGGACACTTGTTTTCCGTTCGGCAGGGATGTGTCCCCGCTATCTCCTTTCCGGGTATAAAGTGACATTACTTCTTCTTTTCACAAAGTTCTGTGAGGATGCTCTGAGTAGCCTTGGGATGAAGGAAAGCTATGTTCATTCCGTCGGCACCGGCTCTGGGAGCCGCATCGATTGTGCGGATAGCTTTTTCGCCGCACTCGGCAAGTGCATTTGCAACGCCATCCTCTACGGCGTAAGCCATATGATGGAATCCGGGTCCTCTTGTCTCAAGGAACTTGGCTACTGTGCTGTCGGGGCTTGTGGGCTCGAGAAGCTCGAGTTTGGTGTCTCCTACCTTGAGGAAAGCTGTCTTTACTTTCTGGTCTGCAACTTCTTCAGTCTTGTAGCATTCGAAGCCAAGGACGTTCTCGTAGAAGGGGAGAGCCTCTTCTATGCTGTTTACGGCTATGCCGATGTGTTCGATGTGTGAGATTTTCATAATGAAATGTTGTTTTTTTTATCGTTCTGTTATCCTATTACAACCAGTACCTGTCCTTCCATTACACTCTGGCCCACTGCAACGTTGACTGCGAGTATGGTGCCTGAACATTCAGCGCATATCTCGTTCTCCATCTTCATTGCTTCGAGGGTCATTATAACCTGGTTCTCCTGAACCTTGTCTCCGGGTTTTACGGATACCGACTTAATGACACCGGGAAGAGGTGACTCTACTTTTGTGCCCTGCACGTCAGTTGCACTCTGGGCAACGGGAGCGGGTGCTGCGGCGGGTGCTGGAGCGGGTGCTGCTGCAGGTTTCGCTGCGGGTGCGGCAACTTTGCTCTGAGCCTGGCCGGATACTTGGATAGGGAATGCTGCATTGATCTGGCTGAAGCCGCAGCTCTCTATGTCAATCTTGAGGGCTTTGCCGTTGACGCTAACGCTGGCAATCCCGTTTTCGATTCCATCGATTTTGACCTCATACGGGTCTCCGTTCACTTTGAATTTGTACTCTGACATATTGATTTTGTTTTATTGTTTACAGCTTTATTTCTTTCCGGGATTCCTCATAGAGAAAATCTTTGACGACCAGGGTGAAGGCGTGGCGGTAAAGGTGAGTTCACCTGCACTTCTGCGTTTCTTTATCCTGATTTTGCCGGGGAAGTCCACCATATACTGTGAGAGCGCCATACCTATGGCTGTGTACTCGTTGTCTGTCGGAGCTGACAGTTCCAGCGCCAGGGCAAGTGCGGCAACGGCCGCTTCTTTTTCTGTTATTGCACTCATTACAAAGGAATATTATCGTGTTTCTTGGCCGGCAGGCTCTGACGCTTGTTTGCCAGAGATTCAAGTGCCCTGATGATACGGAAACGTGTGGTTGCAGGCTCGATTACGTCTTCGATGTAACCCTTCTGGGCTGCCTGATAGGGATTTGCGAAGAGGTCATTATACTCAGCCGTACGGGCAGCCTTGATTTCGGCCCTCTTTTCGGGATCCGTCTCGTCTTTCAGCTCTTTTCCGTAAAGAACGCTTACAGCGCCGTCGGCACCCATTACAGCTATGTTGGCGGTAGGCCAGGCGTAGTTGATGTCACCTCTGAGCTGTTTGCAGCTCATTACGATATGAGCGCCGCCGTAAGACTTTCGCAGGGTAACGGTAACCTTGGGTACGGTAGCTTCGCCGTAAGCGTAGAGCAGTTTAGCTCCGTGGGCGATGATGGCGCCGTACTCCATCTGCGTACCGCAAAGGAAACCGGGAACATCTACGAGAGTTACGAGAGGAATGTTGAATGCGTCGCAGAAACGTACGAATCTGGACGCCTTTCTAGATGCGTTGATGTCGAGTACGCCCGCCATAGCCTTGGGCTGGTTTGCAACGACACCTACGCTCCTGCCGTTCATATGCGCGAAACCTACGATGATGTTCTTTGCATACGAAGCGTGTACCTCGAAGAAATCTCCGTCATCGACTATGCTGTTGATGACTGCATACATATCGTAAGCCTGGTTGAGGTTGTCGGGAACGATGCTGTTGAGGGATTCGTCAATCCTGCCCACAGGGTCTTCCGTGGGAAGAACGGGAGCTTCCTCCATATTGTTCTGGGGAATGAAGGAGAAAAGCTTCTTGATGGAAGCGATGGCCTCGGTTTCATTCTCGGCTGCGAAATGAGCTACACCGCTCTTGGAAGCGTGAACTCTGGCGCCGCCGAGGTCTTCCTGGCTTACAACCTCTCCGGTAACGCTCTTGACAACGGCGGGTCCGGTAAGGAACATATAGGAAGTATCCTTTACCATCAGGGTGAAGTCGGTAAGTGCGGGAGAATAGCAGGCACCGCCGGCGCAAGGTCCGAAGATACCGCTGATCTGAGGGATTACACCGGAGCAGAGGATATTCCTCTCGAAAATGTCGGCATATCCTGCAAGAGCGTCGATTCCTTCCTGGATACGTGCTCCGCCGGAGTCGTTGATGCCGATAAAAGGTGCGCCGCACTGCAGAGCCATATCCATAGCCTTGCAGATTTTCTCGGACATAGTCTTACTCAGGGAGCCGCCGCTTACGGTGAAATCCTGAGCGAAAACATAAACGATACGACCGTCGATCGTACCTCTACCCGTTACGACACCATCTCCGTCGGTGTGGGATTTTTCCATACCGAAGTTGGTGCAACGGTGCTGAACGAAGGTATCGAACTCTTCGAAACTGCCTTCGTCGAGCAGCATCGCAAGCCTTTCACGAGCGGTGAACTTGCCTTTCTCGTGCTGGGCGTCGATTCTTTTCTGACCTCCGCCAAGTTCGGCTGCGGCCCTGCGGGCTTTGAGAGAACT
>JAGHTF010000068.1 GCA_018065485.1 Candidatus Cryptobacteroides fimicaballi
TACAATATTGTCAATGAACTTGATGGTTACAGTGAACCAACTTTGTTTTAATTGTTAAACTTTATAATAATCGTCCACAACTTTTAGTGGACAGTAATGTACAAGAATACAAAAATAAGATTTTTTCTCGTAATTTGAGTATATTTGTAGGGATATGGGCAAAGGGAAAATAATCGGGCGTATCCGGGAATTCATAAAGGCGGAGCTGAATGAACTCTCCCGGGAGGCGATTCTGTTGAGGAGCGGGATTGTGCTGGCGGTGTCGGTGCTGGTCGCTGTTGCCTTTGTCCTGTACTCTGTGTTAAACCCTAAGTTCGAGATGCCCAAGACTGCGGCTCTGCGCGCCGAGAATTCCAGGTGGAAAACCAGAATGGAGATGCTCGGCTACAAGCTCGACCAGTGTGAGGAAATGCTGCAGGCCGTGGAGGACAGAAACAACTGGGTTTACCGGGAGATGTTCGGGCTTGGAGCGGTGAATGACCCGGTTCCTGTTACAGAAATCAAGTACATCGCCAGATATGGAGAAAACCTGGACCCGGATTTGCTTGAGACACTTGTGCGTATCGACAACCTTTCTGCAAGGGTGGTGAGTCAGAGCAAGGCTCTGGACCAGTCGGCCCTGTTTGCAAGAAGGGTTGAGGCTCTGGCAACGTCTATCCCTTCTATCCCTCCGGTGCTGCCAAGAAAAGGAAGTTATCATATTTCAAGTTTCTTCGGGTCGAGAGAAGACCCGGTTTACGGGGGCCGCAGTTTCCACAGGGGCATCGACATTTCCGCCAAATCAGGCACTCCGGTCTATGCTACGGGAGAAGGGACGGTTACGATTGCCGAACGTCAGCGTTCCGGTTACGGGAATATGGTAATGATAGATCACGGCTACGGTTATAAGACGAGGTACGCTCATTTGAAAGATATTGCTGTAGAACGTGGACAGCACGTGCGCAGGGGCGACCTTGTGGGGCGGGTGGGCCGTACCGGCAAGGCTACGGGGCCGCACCTTCACTATGAGGTGTCCCAGAAGGGACGTCAGGTTAATCCGATGAATTTTATGGATTTCTCTATGAGCATAGAGGATTACCGGGAAATTCTTTCGGCTCACAGAACAGAAAAATGAGAAGGATACTGGGAATAATTGCCGTTTATTCTATTGCCATAACGGGGCTGTCCGCTATGGTTTACGGAGTTGTCTCCCTGGTTGTAAACACCGGTGTGGAGAGGGAATTCATAGCTCAGAACCGGATGTATGCCCGGCTTTATCCCCGTCTGGAAGAGCGCGAGGCCTTGATCCGGGATGTCGTGAAAGACCTCCAATATAGAGACGAGGGTATCTACAACGATATTTTTCACAGTCCCGCACCGGTTCTGGATCCGACCGCTAATCTGGACCTGAGCCAGTGGAACGATACGGTTCCCGAGCAGCGCATAGCGTCGGACGTGTATTCGAAGGCCGTGATGCTGTCGCAAAGGGCGGGAAAGGTCGAAGAAAACTTCGCGGATATTTTTTATGCTCTGGCTTCCCGCAAAGCGGCTGTGCCTCCTATGCGAAGCCCTCTCGAGGGGGTGAGGTATGCGCAGATAGGAGCGTCGGTGGGGATGAAGACAAATCCCTCCTATAAAACGAGCGTACAACATAATGGAATCGACATTATGGCGGCGCAGGGTACTCCGGTCCTGGCAACCGCCCCGGGGGTTGTGATAACCATAAGGCGCTCTTCGAAAGGGTCGGGAAACGAGGTTGAGATTCTGCACAACGGCCAGTACGTGACCCGTTATTCGCATCTGGCATCGGTGTACGTGGGTATGCGGCAGAGGGTGTCGGCCGGGAGTGTCATCGGCTCGGTGGGAATGACCGGAGTCTCGTTCGCTCCCCATCTGCATTATGAAGTGCGCAAGGCTGGGGAAATTATGAACCCTGCAAACTATATGTTCGCTTCGTTTACGCCGTACGACTACCCCAACGTCCTGTATATGGCGTCGAATACACTGCAATCAATGGATTAACAAATATGGAAAAACTGTACTATTCTATCGGCGAGGTGGCCGGGCTTCTGGAAGAGAACGTGTCGGCAATCCGTTTCTGGTCTAATACTTTTGCCGATTTCGTGAAGCCGCACCGCAATGCAAAGGGAAACCGGCAGTTCACGGCCGCCGACATCGAGGTCTTCAAAAGAATCAAGCATCTGCTCAAAGTGGAATCGCTGACCATTGAAGGAGCGGCCAAAGTGCTTGCAAAGGATACGGCAAAGGTTGACAATTCCGTTAAGGCCCTGGAATCGCTGAAGCAAATTCGCGAGCAGCTGGTGGAAATAAAGAAAAGTTTGTAAAATATTGTTATCTTTGTAGTTCGCGCAAAAGTGCGAGAAAAAGAAAATAATTTACACAGAAAGAATATGGCAACAACCAAGAAAATCAAAAAAGTCGAGATTCCTATCGACCAGAAGGAAACCCTCGTGTCTCTTCAGAAGAATTTCGGAGAAACAGGGTTGAGCGTAGAGGAAAAACTTCAGACCCTCTATGAACTTCAGGAGGCCGACAATGCTATCGAAAAGATTTATCAGCTCCGTGGAGAACTTCCTGCCGAAGTGGCTTCAATCGAGGATGAAATCGCAACTCTGGAGTCTAAGCTGAACCGCCTGCAGGAGATATGCAGCGGTTATGAGCAGACAATCGAGAGTGCAAACGGGGATATCCGGGATTACGACGTAGAAATAGACAAATATCAGAAGCAGCTTGCCGGCATTGCCAACAGCCGCGAATACGACTCTATAAACAAGGAGCTCGAGAACTTGAATCTGCTTCGCCTGATTGCAGAAAAGAATATCCGCGAATCCAAGGCTGCCACCGCTGACCGTAAGTCGGATATGGAAAACATAAGCGCAAAGATTGAGCAGAAGAAACTTGACCTCGAGGTTAAGAAAGAGGAACTTTCCACTATAGTGGAGTCCACTGCCGAGGAGGAGAAAGTCCTGGCCGCAAAGAGAGCAGCCTGTGCCATCAAAATCGATGAGCGTACTCTCATAGCTTACGAAAGAATCCGCGAAAGCGTACACAACCGCCTTGCAGTGGTTACTGTCTATAACGACAGCTGCGGTGGATGCTTCAATGCCATTACCCCTCAGAGGCTCCTCGACATTGCTTCCGGGAAGAAGCTCGTCATTTGTGAGCATTGCGGCAGAATACTAGTTCACCCCGCTTCCAGGAAGTAAACCGTTATGCCGGAGACAAAGACCCGCAACGCAAAGAAGGCTCCGCAGGTTAACCTCGAGGCCCTTGGGCTTGAGATGGGAAATAAACCGCCTCAGGCTCTCGATGTAGAGAAGGCAGTCCTCGGAGCGATGCTCCTGGAGCCTTCCTGCATAGATATGGTTATAGAGGAACTCAGTCCCGAGTGCTTCTATGACCCGAGGCATCGTACAATCTACGAGGCAATGCTGGAACTTGTCGCCGCGCACAATCCTATAGACATAATAACCGTAAGCGAGCGGCTCGTTGCCCTCGGCAGGCTTGAGGAGGTAGGCGGTCCTGTTGTACTTACCGACCTGTCCGAGAACGTAGGTTCCGCCGCGCACGTCGAGTTTTATGTCAAGATTCTCAAGCAGAAGGCCATCCAGAGGGACCTAATCACGGCCTCTCACGAGATTATCCACGATTCGTACGACGAATCCATCGATGTGGACAAGCTTGTGGATTCGGCCCAGAGCAAGATTTACAGGGCAATCGACAACAACGTCAAGAAGGATGTACAGGAGATAGGCTCCATAATCAACGAGGCGATGGCTTCCATTCAGGAGATGCAGACCTCTACCGGAGTCAACGGTGTGCCTTCGGGCTTTGCCAGGCTGGACAGAATCACTATGGGCTGGCAGAAGTCGGATCTTATAATCCTGGCGGCTCGTCCTTCCGTGGGAAAGACCGCGTTTGCACTCAATCTTGCCCGCAACGCTGCAGTGGACCACAATATGCCTGTAGCGTTTTTCTCTCTGGAGATGTCCAATATCCAGCTCGCAAAGCGTCTGATGACCACCGAGACAGGCCTGAGTGCCGACAAGATCAAAGGTGGAGTAAAGCTGGAACCGTTCGAGTGGCAGCAGATGGAGTATAAGCTCAAGGGTCTTTCCAAGGCCCCGCTGTACATAGACGACACTCCCAGCCTCCCTGTTACGGAATTCCGCACCAAGGTGAAGGCTTTGGTTAAGAACAAGGGCGTGAGACTGGTAATAGTGGATTATCTTCAGCTGATGCAGAGTCCGTCGGACCTTAAAAACGGGATGCGTGAACAGGAAGTTGCCGCAATTTCCAGGAATCTGAAGGCCACTGCAAAGGAACTCAATGTTCCTATCATCGCGCTCTCGCAGCTGTCCCGTCAGGCAGTGCAGCGCACCGGAGGATCCGGCAAGCCTCAGTTGAGCGACCTCCGCGAATCGGGCTCCATCGAGCAGGATGCCGATATGGTTCTGTTCATCCACAGGCCCGACTATATAGGCTTGAGCGAGGACCCTGCCGATAAGGAAAAAACCCAAATCATCATTGCAAAGCACCGTAACGGTGAAACCGGTGAAATAGAAATGCTCTTCAAGGGCGAGAAAGTCAAGTTTGTGGAACTTGAAGATACGCTTGCCGCTCACGCGATGAACGATGTGGTGCCTTTTGCCGGCAATGACAGCGAGGACGATCCTTTTAACTCAATAGGCCCGGCGAATGAGTTCTGACAAGATAGCGCACGAGGGCAGAATCATTGCGATTGACCCGCAGCTGACTACGGTGGAGATAATTTCGGAGTCGGCCTGTTCTGCCTGCCACGCTAAGGGGCTGTGCTCTCTGGGGGAATCCAAAAGAAAAATAGTCGAAGTTCCCACTACGGCAGGAAACTGGGCAGTGGGGCAGAATGTCAATGTGCTCCTGTGCAGGACAATGGGACTTAAGGCGGTTGCAGTTTCTTATGCTGTGCCGCTGTTTGTTTTGCTCCTGGCCCTTATGCTGTGCCTTGCCCTGGGTGTGGGAGAACTTCTGTCCGGCTTGCTTTCGTTGGGAAGCATAGCGCTGTACTATGTTGTACTGTGGTTCTTCCGGGACAAACTGAAGAATGAAATAAAGTTTTATATAGAAGAGAAATGACAAGTATTGTTATCTGGACTGTGGTCGTGCTGGCCGGTCTTGGCCTGTTGCTCTCTCTGCTGCTGTTCTTTGTGGCAAAGAAGTTTAAGGTTGAGGAAGACCCCCGCATAGACGAAATCGAAAAAGTTATGCCCGGTGCAAACTGTGGCGGATGCGGTTATGCCGGATGCAGGGCTTTTGCCGACACTGCCGTAAAGGCGCCGAATCTGGACAATCACTATTGTCCGGTAGGGGGGAACGAGGTAATGAAGAAGGTGGCCGCCATCCTTGGTTACGAAATCAAGGAAAAGGCCCCTCAGGTTGCCGTTGTAAGATGCAATGGAACTTGTGAGAACAGACCCCGTACCAACGAATACGATGGAATCGCTTCCTGTAAGGTAAAAGCTGCACTGTACAGCGGCGACACAGCCTGCCCGTTCGGTTGTCTGGGCTGCGGTGACTGTGTGCAGGCCTGCGCCTTCGGGGCTCTTCCAATGGATCCGGTAACAGGACTTCCCGTAGTGGATGAAACGAAATGTACCGCCTGTGGTGCCTGTACCAAGGCTTGCCCCAAGGGTATAATCGAACTTCGCAACAAGGGACCCCGCGGAATGAGGGTATTCGTTTCCTGTGTGAATAAAGACAAGGGAGGCATTGCACGCAAGGCCTGTTCGGCCGCCTGCATAGGCTGTGGCAAATGCGCAAAGGTTTGTGCCCACGAAGCCATAACGGTTGAGAACAATCTGGCTTACATAGATTTCACAAAGTGCAAACTTTGCAAGAAGTGCGTTGCCGAATGTCCCACAGGCGCAATTCACGCCGTCAATTTCCCGGTTCTTCCCAAAAAGGAGGTAAATAATGAGTAAGATAACTTTCCCTATAGGCGGTGTGCATCCCGCCGACAGCAAGTTTGCTGCAAATTGCCCTATCGAGGTACTGCCCTTGCCTGAGGTTGTGTACGTTTCAATGGCACAGCATCTGGGCGCCCCTGCAAAACCTATCGTAGAGGTAGGCGCGCAGGTCAAGGCCGGACAGGTGATAGCCGAGCCCGGCGGGTTCATATCGGCTTTCGTACATTCTCCGGTGAGCGGAACAGTGAAATCCATCGGCCCCCGCAAGGATCTCGCCGGTAACAATATGACTCATATCGAGATTACTGTCGAGGGAGACGAATGGGCCGAGGGAATCGACCTTTCCGACACTCTGGTTACCGAAATCCCGGAAGACAGGGCCCTGATTCTGGAGAGAATCCAGAAGAACGGAGTGGTGGGCCTGGGTGGAGCAACCTTCCCTACCCACGTAAAACTCAACCCCGCTCCCGGTTCCAAGGCCGAATGCCTTATCATCAACGGTGCCGAGTGTGAGCCTTACCTAACCAGCGACTATCGCATTATGCTGGAACATCCCAAGCAGATAATAATCGGCGCTGCAATAATGCGTAAGGTTCTTGGCGGATGTCCCTGCGTGATAGGTATCGAGGACAACAAGCCCGAGGCTGTCAGGACTATGAAGGCGGCTCTCGCCGAATTGGGATTCGAGGGAATCGGAATCAAGGTTATGAAGAAGAAATACCCGCAGGGAGGAGAGAAGCAGCTGATAGCAGCCGTTATGGGCCGCGAAGTGGGTTCCGGCGCATTGCCCATCAGCGTTGGGGCAGTAGTTCAGAACGTTGCTACGGCTCTGGCGGTTTACGATGCCGTTCAAAAAAACAAACCTCTGGTTATAAATACTCTTACCATTACCGGAGACTGCCTCCCGCAGAGCGCTATGCACAACTATCTGTTCAGGATAGGAATGCCGCTGTCGTACATTGCAGAATATGCCGGTGGAGTGCCCGAGAAGGCTGCCAAGCTTATTAGCGGAGGCCCGATGATGGGTAAGGCCATAGCAAATCTCGACGCCTGTACGGTAAAGGGTTCGTCTTCGATTCTTTACCTGAGCGAGGAGGCTACCAGGCGTAAGGCCGAGCAGAACTGTATCCGTTGCGGCCGCTGCGCCGATGCCTGTCCTATGGGACTCGAGCCTTTCCTGCTCAACCGTCTGTACAAGGCCGGAGACGTTGAGGCTCTGGAGCAGAATGCCGCACAGGATTGCATCGAGTGCGGATGCTGTCTGTACAGCTGTCCCTCATACATTCCTTTGCTGGACAATATCCGTATGGCTAAGGGCCAGGTTATGGGAGTGATAAGAAACAGAAATAAAAAGTAAACGATATGAATAGAATGTTAGTTTCACCAAGCCCCCACGTGCACGCAAAGGCTTCCACTTCCCGCATAATGGGAGAGGTTTGCATTGCGCTGATGCCGGCAATTGTGGTTTCGGTCCTCTTCTATGGCTGGTCGGAGCTGCTGGTGCTTGCACTTGCCGCCGTTTCCTGCGTGGCATTCGAATGGGCGATTACAAAATTCCTGTTTAAGGAGAAAGGCCGTTTCTGTGGCGCATCTGCACTTGTGACAGGCTTGCTGCTTGCAATGAACCTTCCGGTTACAACCCCCTGGTGGGTAGTCCTTATAGGTTCTCTCTTTGCAATAGGAGTTGTGAAGATGTCGTTCGGAGGGCTCGGACAGAATGTTTTCAATCCGGCGATAGCCGCTCGAATATTCCTTCTGGTGTCGTTCCCTGCATATATGACCGACTGGACCGTGACTCCCGGTTTCATTCACGCCACCGACGCCGTATCCGGGGCAACCCTTCTGGGACAGTATGCCGAGGGTGGAATGGCCGCAGTCCAGGGCGTGGATTACCTTCAGACCCTCTTCTTCAACATCGGGGGTTCGGCAGGTGAGATATCGGCGCTTGCGCTGCTCGCCGGCTTTGTATATCTGCTTTGCCGCAGGATAGTAAAACCTTGGATTACACTCAGCATTTTTGCTACCGTCGCTGTCATTTCGTTCATCTTCAATATGATAGACCCTGCGACCTATACCGGCCCTCTGTTCAACCTTCTTACGGGAGGTCTTGTCCTGGGCGCCTGCTTTATGGCCACCGACTACGTTACTTCTCCTATGAGCAACTGGGGTGGGGTCATATACGGTATAGGCATCGGCTTCATTGTTATGATGATCCGCTATTTCGGCGCTTATCCCGAGGGAGTGTCCTTCGCTATACTTATTATGAATATGACGGTTCCGTTCCTTAACAAATGGTTCCATCAGAAGAAATACGGGAGGAAATAGTTATGGCAGCTTCATCTTCACTTAAAAATATGGTATTATGCCTCACGGGCGTATGCCTTGTATGCTCTGCCATTCTCGGAGGCGTTTACGTGCTTACACAGGAACCTATCGAGCGTGCCGAGAAAGCAAACCTGCAGGCCGCTCTGTCACAGGTGGTTCCGGACGGATACGAAATTTCCGTAGAGCCGGTTTACCGGGAGATGGACGGCACACGCTACGAGTGCTATCGCGCACAGGGGGCGTCTGAGAGCGAGTTTGCAACAGCGGTGAAATCTTCGGTGAACGGATTCGGAGGGCAGCTTACAGTGCTTGTAGGGGTTACGGGCGAAGGAAAGGTATATGCCGCCAAGGTGCTGTCTCATAGCGAGACTCCGGGACTCGGGGCAAAATGCAGTGACGCAGCATCGCACTTTGTGCAGCAGTTCTGCGGATTCGACCCGGCACAGAAAAGCCTGAAAGTAACAAAGGACGGAGGTGACATAGATGCAATCACGGCTTCTACCATCACTTCCCGCGCTTATGCTCTGGCAGTTGAAAATGCAGTTAAACTTATGAAGGAGGACAGCTATGAGTAAACTTGGTCTTATTACCAAAGGGTTTATCAAGGAGAACCCTACGTTTGTGCTTGTATTGGGTATGTGTCCGACGCTTGCCACCACAACGTCGGCGGTCAACGGTCTGGAGATGGGCCTTGCTACAATGTTTGTGCTCATACTCAGCAACATAGTCATTTCGCTTGTGGCCCCTGTCGTGCCCGACAAGGTTCACATTCCGGTGTACATTGTAATCATCGCCACCTTTGTTACTGTTCTCCAGCTTCTTATGCAGGCCTTTGTGCCGGACGTGTACAAGACTCTGGGACTTTTCATTCCGCTTATTGTGGTCAACTGTATCGTGCTTGGCCGTGCCGAGGCTTTTGCCAACAAGAATACCGTTCTTGATTCGGCGCTCGACGGCATAGGAATAGGTATCGGATTCACTTTGTCGCTCACGGTAATTGGAATTGTCCGTGAGATTCTCGGAAGCGGCAGCGTCTTCGGGGCAAAGTTTATTGCCGGAGACGGAATCCTGGCCTTTGTTATGGCTCCCGGAGCTTTCCTTGTACTGGGTTACCTTATGGTTCTTTTCAACAAATTTGCAAAGAAGTAGAGTATGTCTGAGTTTTTCCTAATTATAATATCGGCGATATTCGTCAATAATATCGTACTGGCCCAGTTCCTTGGAATCTGTCCTTTCCTTGGAGTTTCCAACAAGCTTAGCACTGCCACCGGAATGTCCGGTGCGGTTTGCTTCGTAATCACTTTGGCTACGGTTGTAACTTATCTCGTCAACCGGTATCTGCTGGTTCCCTTCAATCTGGAATTCCTGCAGACCATCGCTTTCATTCTGGTGATTGCGGCACTGGTGCAGCTGGTGGAGATTGTTCTCAAGAAAATAAGCCCGTCGCTGTATCAGGCTTTGGGAATCTTCCTCCCTCTGATTACCACGAACTGCGCAGTGCTTGGCGTTGCTATTACGGTGGTTACCAAGCAGTTCACGTTCAGCGGGGGAGAGCCTCATTTCTTTAACCTGGGCGAAGCTACCGTTTATGCCTTTGCGACGTCGCTGGGTTACGCCCTGGCTATGATTCTGTTTTCCGGAATCCGCGAGCATCTGGCACAGAGCAATGTTCCCAAGTCGTTCAAAGGCCTGCCCATTGCGCTCATTACCGTGAGCATTATGGCTATGGCTTTCCTCGGATTCTCGGGAATGGTTAAATAATACTGAACGCTTATGTTCGAGATTCTTTCAAAGGAGATGCTCACTCCTTCCATCTGCCGGATGAAGGTGAATGTCCCCAGGATTGCGGCGTCGGCCCGTCCGGGTCAGTTCCTGATTGTGAGGGCAGATGAAAAAGGGGAGCGTATCCCCCTGACAATCAGTGATTTCGATGCTACCCAAGGGTGGGTGACAATAGTGACTCAGGCTATCGGTGCATCTTCTTCCGATATAGTATCCTTCGAGGTGGGGGAGCGTTTTGCCGATGTGGCCGGCCCGTTGGGCCTTCCGTCCGACTTCGTAAAAGCATCGGACGAAGTCCTGGCCGGCTCTTCCTATGTGTTCATAGCCGGTGGAGTAGGTACGGCCCCGGTTTACCCGCAGGTGAAATGGCTGCACGACAGAGGGGTAAAGGTAGATGTAATCGTAGGCGCCCGTACCAGGGAACTGCTGATTTATACCGATGAGCTGTCGAAGGTTGCCGACAATCTTTATATATGTACCGACGACGGTTCCGAGGGCTTCCACGGGGTAGGCACTGCGATGCTGGAGAAATTGGTGTCAGAGGGAAAGCGGTACACGCAGGCCGTAGCCATCGGCCCTATGATAATGATGAAGTTCGCTACGCTGTGCTGCTGCAAGCTGGGCATTCCTATAATAGTGAGCCTGAATACCCTTATGGTCGACGGCACCGGTATGTGCGGGGCCTGCAGGGTTACGGTAGGCGGGAAAACCCGCTTTGCCTGCGTTGAGGGCCCGGAATTCGACGGTGCGTTGGTAGATTTTGACGAGGCTATGCGCCGTCAGGGGCAGTACCGCAGCGAGGAGGCGTTTGAGAAAGAACGCCACAAATGCAGAATAGGGAGGGACAAGTAATGGCAGAAAGGATTCCAAGAGTGCCTGTGCGTGCGCAGGACCCGAAAGTTCGGGCAAAGTGTTTCGAAGAGGTTTCACTGGGTTATGACATACAGGAGGCTATGCTTGAGGCGAGCCGTTGCCTGCATTGCAAAAATCCCCGTTGTGTTGGGGCCTGTCCGGTGAATATTCAGATTCCCGATTTTGTAGCCTGCGTTGCAAAGGGGGATATCGCAGGGGCCGCCGCCGTTATTGCAAGGGATTCTTCACTTCCGGCAATATGCGGCCGTGTGTGCCCTCAGGAGAACCAGTGCGAAGGCAGCTGTATCCTTGGAATCAAGGGCGAGCCGGTTGCCATTGGGGCGCTGGAACGTTTTGTCGCCGACAATTCCCCGGCCGATGCGTCGCAGAAGGCGGAACCTAACGGACATAAAGTTGCCGTGATAGGCAGCGGCCCTGCAGGGCTTGCCTGTGCAAGCGACCTCGCCCGTCTGGGATATGACGTTACTGTTTTCGAGGCCTTGCACAAGGCGGGCGGCGTGCTTGAATACGGTATCCCTGAGTTCCGTCTGCCCAAGGAAAAGGTGCTGGGGCCGGCAATAGAATCGGTAAAGGCCCTGGGCGTGAAGATAGAGACCAACGTTATTGTTGGCAGGACAGTTACCATCGATTCGCTGATGGATAAGGAAGGTTTTGAGGCCGTTTTCATTGGAACGGGCGCCGGCCTTCCCAAGTTTATGGGTATTCCCGGCGTAAACCTCTGCGGAGTGTTCTCGGCCAATGAATTCCTTACCCGCAATAACCTTATGAAGGCCTGGAGGGACGATTATCTCACCCCTATTCACACCGGTGCCAGAGTCTGCGTCGTCGGTGGAGGAAACGTAGCTATGGATGCCGCCCGCACCGCCCTCAGGCTCGGGGCCGAGGTACATATCGTTTACCGTCGCACCGAAAAGGAGCTTCCTGCCAGAAAGGAGGAAGTGAGCCACGCCATCGAAGAGGGGATAGTGTTCGATATGCTCACAAATCCCGTAGAAATAATAGGCGACGAGCGCGGATGGGTAAAGTCCCTGCGCTGCATCCGGATGGAGCTGGGCGAGCCCGATGCCTCCGGCCGCAGGTCTCCCGTTCCCGTCGAGGGTTCGGAATTCGAGATGCCCGCCGATACTGTGATTATGGCGCTGGGGACATCTCCGAATCCCCTCATCAGCCGTACTACCGCCGGGCTGGAAGTATCCCGGCGCGGCTGCATTGTTGCAGATGAACAAGGGATTACTTCGCGCCCCGGAGTATTTGCCGGCGGAGATGCCGTTACCGGAGCCGCCACGGTAATCCTTGCAATGGGCGCCGGCCGTAAAGCAGCCAAAGCCATCCACGAGTACCTTAACGTGGCCCCGGAAAGTTAGCGCCCTGAGTAATTATTTGCGGATGATTAGCCCTGATTCACTCTTTTTTCGTTGGATTTTTAAGAAAACCAGAGAGACTGCGGCTTATTCTTTCGGGAAGAGTGAATCCACCGCATTGATATTCATTCCGAGCATTCTGCTGATCTGCTTGTTGCTGGAGTTGTAGTCGTAATGGAGTTTCTTTGCCAATTCGATTTTTGCTTCTGCGCTTATCATTCTTGGAGATTTGATTCCATAGTTCTTTTGACATACGGATACTACAAGAGAATATAACTCGTCATCGTTGTAGAATAGAGTCTCGCCTATGCTTTTGGCAATTTCCGAATAATTTTCAATTCCCTTTGAAATCTTCGAGAAATAGTGTCTGGCATTTCTAAACAGACTTTCCCCAGCCTGCACATTACAAAAACAAGCTGGACATATGTAGTCGTCAAGAGAATAGATATCTTTCAGATAATCAGCTTTGTTACTGTGGAACATTTCTCTCCGATTCGAAAAAGAGACTTTCGTTCGGCAAGACCGATACCTCCGTTTCGCTTCTTCGTTGAAAAAATATCTGTTGGCTCCCCAAGGATAAGTGAACGGTGTTTCATTTAAATTGGCGACAAATCCGTTTCTGTTGATATACGCAATAACGTTTCTCATATTCTCAAGTTCATTGACGCTTATCAGCTTGACTTCGAGCGAGTTCAATAAATGTCTTGATTCTGACAGTCCCGGGTGTGTCTTCAACTTCCTTGCAATCGCATTGAACCACTTCATAATGTTCTCTTTTTCTCCTGTAACTGTGAAATGAAGATGGTTGCTCATTATTTCGAAAGTAATGACCGTGATATCGGGAAACAGCAACGACAGAAATGCCACAATGTTCATTGCGGCTTTGAATTCATTTTCGTTATGAATCAAAATCGGACTGTTTTCGCCAGTGCACAGATGAAAGCACTGTCCTAATCTGCAGAATCTGAGTTCACACTCTTCTTCCAATCTGTAAAATTCTCTCGCCTCCATAATCTCCGTTTAGATACATCAACGATGTGAAATCGTTTGTCACTCGCCGATGGAATCAGTTTACGATTCAAAGGTAATGTTTTTTCAGAGAGAAAAGCCTTGATTCTCTCTTTTTCCGTTGAGTTTTTCAAGAAATCAGAGAGATTCGGGCAAAAACGCTCTTATGAAAATTCCGATTGGAAAGGCGGCAGCCCACCTGCCGCCTTGGCACAAGTTAGCGCCCTGAGTAATTATTTGCGGAAAGTCAGTTCAAGTACATTGTCGGCAACGGTGGAATCGCATTGGGGAACCGTGATTACGACGGAATCGCCTTTCTGCTTTGCCTGAATCTTCTTGCCCGAGGCAAATTCGACTGCCTTCACGAGCTTCCGTTCCTCAGCGGGGATCTCGATGGTGGGCTGATGCTTGAGAACGTGGACAAACAGGGTATTGCCCCTTCCGGTGGTTACGCCCCATTCCTTCTCCTTGACAGGACCGGCATCCGTATCGTATATGGTAGCGCCGTAAACGTCCATCCAGCGGCCTAAGGCTTCGAGTCTTTCCACTGCCCCGTCGGGAAGGGTGCCGTCGGGCCTGGGCCCTATGTTTATAAGCAGGTTAGCGCCTTTTCCCGCCGTCTTTACGAGATATCTTATGAGGTCGTCGGACGTCATATAGGCATTGTCGGTAATTCTGTACCCCCAGCTGTAATTCATTGTCTGGCAGGTCTCCAGCGGGAGCGAAAGCGATACGGTCTGGCCTTCGGAGTAGCCCGCGAGGTTCTCACCGGGAAGGTCTTTCTCGAAAATCTGGATATCTTCGCCCGGGAAGGGTGCCGTATGATGGTTGCTGCCTATAAGGCACGATGGCTGAAGCTTGTGGATGAGGGCGTATTGGTTGTCGATATTCCACAGCTTGCGCCATTCCTCCCGGTCCTCCGGCTTCTTGTCCCACATCCCGTCGAACCAGATTGCCCCAACCGGGCCGTACTGCGTAAGCAATTCGGTAAGTTGCGCATCCATAAACTTGAGGTAGCTGTTCCAGTCTCCGCCCTTCATACGGCCTCCGACCTGTCCTGAACTTCCGAGGGGAAGATAGTCTTCTCGGCCCCAGTCGACTTGGGAATAGTAGAAATGAATCTTCAAGCCTTCTTTGCGGCAGGCGTCGGCGAGCTCTCCAATGACGTCCCTTTTGAAG
This sequence comes from Candidatus Cryptobacteroides fimicaballi, assembly GCA_018065485.1. Lineage (GTDB taxonomy): Bacteria > Bacteroidota > Bacteroidia > Bacteroidales > UBA932 > Cryptobacteroides > Cryptobacteroides fimicaballi. The sequence continues at coordinate 14,474 of JAGHTF010000068.1, forward strand.
GGAGTGGCATCCATAATATTGTACGGGCTGGCTTTGGTCCTGAACATTGAGAATCCGTCGTGATGGCGCGTGGTTATTGTAACGTATTTTGCTCCGGCGCTCTTGAAAAGCCGGACCCACTGCTGTGCATCGAACTTCGAGGGATAGAATCCGCTTGCGAGGCGGGAGTATTCGTCGTGAGGGATATTGCGTATGTTCATTACCCACTCTCCGTCTCCCATCATAGAATAGATTCCCCAATGGAGGAATATTCCCAAGCGTGACTTGGAGAATTCTTCCCTGGCTTCAAACCTGGAGGAATCCTGAACTTGAGCGCAAACGGGCAACGAAAGTAGCAGGGCCGCCAATACCGTAATAAGAAAATGTCTGTTCATTGGCAATAGGTTTTGTACAAAGATAAAAAAACTCCCGGTTCGGTTCAGAAGCTGTTTAAATATAATTAACTTAGCGGAATAAACAATCGACGCATTATGACAAAACTTCTTCTGCTTCTTGCATTGACCGGTAATCTGTTGGCCTTCGGAAGGGCCGAAGCCCCTGACGGAAACGAGTGGAAAGACCCTCAGAGGTATTCCCTGAACAAGGAATTGCCTCACAACTGGTTCTTTTCTTTTGCCGACAGACAGTCCGCTATGAAGGTACTGCCCGAAAACAGCACTTACTGGAAGAGTCTGGACGGTATCTGGAAATTCAATTGGGCGCCTGTCCCGGAGGAACGCCCCGGTGATTTCTACCGCAACGATTATGATGTAAACGGATGGGACAACATCAAGGTTCCATCCAACTGGCAGATAGAAGGGATTCAGAGGGACGGGACCCAAAAATACGGTACTCCCATATATGTCAACGTGCGTTACCCCTTCTGGTACGAAGTTGAGGTGGACGATTGGAAAAACGGCGTTATGCGAACTCCTCCCGAAGAATGGACTATGTTCAAGGCCAGGAACGAAGTTGGCTCCTACAAGCGGACTTTTACCGTTCCGGACGAATGGAAAGGTATGGAAGTTTTCATCGATTTCGACGGAGTGGATTCTTTCTTTTATCTGTGGATAAACGGAAAGTATGTAGGATTTTCGAAGAACTCCAGGAATGCCGCCCGCTTCAATATAAGCAGGTATCTGGTTCCCGGAGAGAATCAGGTGGCCGTGGAGGTGTACCGTAACAGCGACGGGTCCTTCTTTGAGGCTCAGGATATGTTCCGATTGTCGGGGATATTCCGTACCGTAGCACTTGAGGCGAAACCAAAGATTCACGTGCGGGACATCAAGGTCACTCCCGGTTTTGCAGACTCACTGAAAACAGAGGGCGTGTTGAATATCGAAACTGACATAGCCGGCGAAGGCGATAAGGGAGGCCGTGGCCTCTCGATTGACTGGCATCTCTATAAGAACAGGCTGTACAGCGACGAACTCGAGTATGTGGCCTCTTTCAAAGGGAAGGACGCAAATTCGAGTCTGGCGTGCGGGACAATCGGGAAGTGGTCGGCCGAAGCACCCCACAGGTACACGCTCGTAGGCGAACTCAAGTCCCGCAGCGGCAAAGTTCTGGATGTTTTCTCAACCGTCGTTGGCTTCAGAGAGGTAGAGATAAAGGATACCCCGGCCTCGGAAGATGAGTTCGGCATTGCCGGCAGGTATTTCTACGTTAACGGAAAACCGGTAAAACTCCGCGGAGTGAACCGGCACGAGACTGCTCCCGAGGTCGGCCACGCTATCGGACGCGACGTTATGGAGAAGGATCTTATGATGATGAAGAGGGCCAATATCAACCACGTGCGCAATTCCCATTATCCCGACGATCCCTACTGGTATTATCTCTGCGACAAATACGGCATATACCTTATGGATGAGGCGAATATCGAAAGCCATCCTTATCATTACGGGAAGGAATCGCTGTCCCACGTACCGGAGTTCAGGGGCGCTCACGTTGCCCGGATGATGGAGATGATGCACAGCAACTACAATCATCCTTCGGTAATAATCTGGAGTATGGGCAATGAAGCCGGACCGGGCGTGGATTTCGCGTTCACCTATGTCCGGGCCAAGGAATATGACCCTATGCGTCCCGTACAGTACGAACGGAACAATGACGTTTCGGATATCGGCTGCCGCCAGTACCCCGAGGTGGATTGGGTGCGCAGGGTTGCCAGCGGGAAGGCTCAGGTCAAATATCCGTACCATATCAATGAATTCGCGCATTCGATGGGAAATGCTCTCGGAGACTTTGCCGACTATTGGAAGATTATGGACTCCAACAATCATTTCATAGGAGGTGCTGTATGGGATTGGGTCGATCAGTCTTTATACAACTACGGCAAAGACGGTACGGAATATCTGGCTTACGGAGGCGATTTCGGGGATTTCCCGAATGACGGGCAGTTTGTGATGAACGGCCTTGTTTTCGGCGACAAGACCCCGAAGCCACAGTACTGGGAGGTGCAGAAAGTGTATCAGCCTATATACACCCGATATCTGGGAGACGGAAGGATCGAGGTCTTCAACAGGAATTATTTCGAGAGCATCGATGCCGTCCTGAAGTACTATACCGTCTATGAAGATGACATACCTCCTTTCAAAGAGAAGGAAATCCGGCTCGAACCCCGGACAAAGGAAATATTTGAACTTGAAATCGGAGAGCTTCCCGAAGGTGTCCAGTCTTATATTCTGCTCGATTACGTTTCAAAGAAGGGGTTGCCCTGGACAAACGGAGCGGAATCCTCCATTTCATTCGACCATCTGCTTATCCAGGAAGGAAGGCCTTATGATGTTCCCGAGCAATGCCGGGTTTCCGATTTCAAGGTCGAGTTTGACGATGCTGCCGGAACCCTTGCGCGCCTGAGCTACGACGGGACCGATGTCATAATACCGGGAGAAGGCCCCGTACTCAATCCTTTCAGGGCCTTTGTAAACAACGACGGTTGGATTTATAAGCAGTGGTTTGCAGAAGGACTCGACAGGCTGGAGCATCACACTGTATCTTCATCCAGAACCGACAATGCAGACGGATCGTATTCTATGAAATACACGGTTGAATCCTATGCTCCAAATGGGTCCAGGATACTTACAGCCGGCAATCAGGGCTATCACGTCATAGAAGACTGCCCTGAGCTCACCGATGTGGTACGATTCACTACCGAGCAGGTTTGGACGGTGTATCCCGACGGAAGGATTGTATTCGATGCCGACATTTCTTCCTCCAAGCCGCAACTTATTCCGGGCAGGATGGGTTTCCTCTTCAAATTGCCGGCCGCCTTTGACAAGTTCTCCTATTATGGTCTGGGACCTTGGGAAAACTATTGTGACAGGAAGACGGCAAGCTTTATGGCCTGCTTCGGAGGTGAAGTCTCGTCGAATGTCACCCCTTATACCAAGCCCCAGGATATGGGTAACCACGAAGACGTTTCCTGGGTGAAGCTCTCTGACGGCAAAAACTGCGGCATTATGGTTAGGGCGCTTGGCAATTCCGTCAAGGGGGCTCCCGTTATGAGTATGTCGGTACTCCCGTATAGCGCCATGGAGCTTGTTATGGCAGCCCATCCGCATCAGTTGCCTCGGAACGGAGACACAGTTTATCTTACCGTCGATGCTGCGGTTCTGGGCCTTGGCGGCCAGAGCTGTGGTCCGGCTCCTCAGGAGAAGAACCGGATTTATGCGGCCCCGACACGTTTCTCGTTTGAGATTCTTCCTGTTTCACCACATCGGTTCCCCAAATTTTGGAACTCTACGGAATAAGAAGTAACTTTGCTTATGATGTAAAATCAGAGATAATTATGAAAAAACTTTTACTTTTTATTACAGTCCTGCTCTGTGTCGCAGGATGCCAAAAGTACGATGACACACAGATTAAAGAAGATATCAGGAACTTAAAAGAACAGGTGGCTTCCCTTAAGGCTTGGTGTGAGAGTTCTCAGGCCGCAGTCGATGCAGTCGCCTCCCTAAGGAGCGCCGTCGAAAAATTGAACGGTATAGCCTATGTCGAGTCCTTTTCCGGGGATGGTGGAACCGGATACAATATTGTCCTCGACGACAATCAGGAGATAACTATCTATAATGTAAAAGTTTCCGGCGAAGACTCATATCTGGGCCAGGTAAGAATCAACGCATCGAGCGTTGAGTTTCTACTGACCGACGGGTCGTGTATAATTCTCCCTCGTCTCGATGCCGCAATCCGCTTCGAGTCCTATGAGAAGCAGGTCGTTGAGGCAGGGGATAAGATAGAACTGATACTCTCCCCGGATGTTACAAAGGATATGTATGCCGCTATAAAGGCCGAGATTTCAAGCAATTTCGGAACAGAGACTTCCGTTGCAACGAAGGGTGGAAACGCTTCATCCTGGAAAATCGAGGTGAAGAATCCCGAATTCGGCGAAGACGGAAAGGTTACAAAGAATCCGTATGTAGAAATTCTGCAAACGGTTCCCGGCTATCAGAACGATGCAGTCCTTACCGTTACATTCATCGACAATTCGGGCATCAGCTGCAATACTTCCAAGACTCTGACATCGGAGAAAATCAGTGCTGACCTTGTAGTTTACGGTAAAGTCTTCACGTCCGACAACTATGAACTCGCAGAGGCGTTTGCCGTAAAAGACGGCAGGTACGTCTATGTAGGTGACAGGAAAAGCGCTGCCGCATTTGTGGAAGAAGGTAAGACTCAGGTTATAGATTACAGTGAAAAAGGTCTCGTGATGCCTTCCTGCGGTGACGGCCACGCCCATTATATGACAGGATACGGCTTCCAGGCCGTGGGCACAATGATTAAGAATACGGACACTGTGGATGATTTCCTCAAGAAAATTGTCCCGGAGGCTACCAAAAAGGCCAAGGATAACGGAAGTTCCGCTATTTTCGGCTTCGGTTGGAATTATTTCGCATTCAAGGACAATATGCCTACCCGTCAGGATCTGGATAAAATATGTAAAGATATCCCTATGTATTTTGCCGATGAAGAGGGGCACAAAGGCCTTGCAAATACCATCTGCCTCGTGAAGGCCGGTATTTTGAGCGAAGACGGCAAAGCTCTCAAAAAGGGAACCGATATCAGGGGAGGCGAGATTATGGTGGACGCGGACGGCATACCCAACGGTTTCGTTAAGGAACAGGCAGGTACATACGTGCGTTCGGCTTTGGACAATGACAACCTTTACACCGTTGAGGTTGCTTCCAACGACATTATAAAGATTCAGGAGCGTCTCCTGAAAAACGGCTATACAATGTATATGGACGGCTGGAGCAATTACTTCTTCAATGACAATTTCTACAAGGCCGCCAAGCAGATGGACGACAACGGAGATCTCCACATCATCGCCGGCCTGAGCCACGAGATTGAAAGCTGGGCTGCCGATACCCTGTCAACCGCGATATCTACGGCGCTCGCATCCAAGAAAGCTTATACGTCCGAGCACGTGCTTCCAAGATGGATCAAGCTGTTTATCGATGGAACTGTCGAAGGAGGAACAGGTTATGTGGAGCCCCTGTACCCTGCAACCAAGGACCAGCCGGAGCATCAGGGTCTGGTCAACCGGACGGAAGATGAAGTGAAAAACATCACAAGCCAGGCCAACAGCAGTAATATGTCTTTGCATATACACACAATGGGCAACAAGGCCGTAAATCTCTGTGTCAATGCGTTTGTCGATGGCGGCAAGGATGAAATGCGCAACACGGTCGTACACGTACGCAACGTAATGCCTGGCGACTGGACACGTATGGCCGAGCACAACATTTATGCGGTAAGCGGTATGCACTGGCA
>JAGHTF010000077.1 GCA_018065485.1 Candidatus Cryptobacteroides fimicaballi
GATGAAAAAGGCTGGCATCCCTACGTCAAAATCGGCAACCTCAAATGGGCAACGGAAAACATCGGCGCAACTGACACTAACCCTTACGGTACATATTTCGCGTGGACAGATACAGTAGGACACGAATTGAAAGCAGAAAATTTCGGCAAAACTGGAATCATCTCTTCGGCTTTCAAGAGCGATTATGGATTCTCTTGGGCCAACTGTCCATTTGGAGACGGAAGTACAAGTAAATTCAAGAAGTATGTTCCTTCCGGGAAATCATCATATTTGGCATCAGGTTTTAGCGGTGACACCAAAACCGTACTCGACCTTGCTGACGACGCAGCATATGTCAATTGGGGTGGTCCCTGGCGTATGCCTACAGGGGGAAAAGGAGATGAACTTGGAAGCAGCACACCGGATTTCACAGCCTTGGCAAAGGCATGCAAGAGTGACTATTCAGGAAGCAGTACTTTTTATACGAGCACAATCAACTCTAGCGGTGCGTCTTTAAGTCAGGGAATTCATTATTACAATGTAACAGGCGAGACAGTCGGTGTTTATTTTGTTGAAGCAAGTGGTAATAAGTTGTTCTTCCCCGCTGCGGGCCACGGCACTGGTACGGACCTCTACTATGCGGGTTCCTACGGCCGCTATTGGTCAAGTACGCTTAACTCGTCTAGTCCGTACAACGCGTACGACTTGAACTTCGGTAGTGGCAATGTCAGCCCTCAGAACGACAACCACCGTTACAACGGCTCCTCGGTGCGTCCCGTCTCAGATCAATAAAAACCCAACTTTCCCAAAGCCTTTGGCCTCAGGAAAGTTGACCTCTTGAAAAAACTCAAAAGCATTCTCGCGCCGCCTAAAGTCTAGGACGGCGCGTTTGCTATTCAAGCCATAATGACTTCCTATTCCGCCAGCGCGAATAGCCCTGATTCACTCTTTTTTCGTTGGATTTTTCAAGAAATCAGAGAGATTCGGGCCAAATCACTCTTGTGAAAATTCCTATGGAAGGGCAGCAGCTCTTTTTTTATGCGCGGAGCTCCGCAGCGGCAACTGCTGACCGCATTGCTGCGCATCTGCAGGCAGGAAGATTTAAGAACTCCACCATTTCTTACCTCGCCGTAGATGCGGATAGATACTTTGCGGACTTTTCCGTAAAAATTTTAAAAATCAAATGAAAATGATGAATATTTGTAAGTTAATGAGCATCCCGGGCACATATAATTCCGTTGTTTCCGCCCTGATCTTTTTTTTCTGGGGGGGGGTATAAGTGCCCATCAATCAATAGCTTACATAAACACTGCAGCGGTTTTGGCGGCTTCAAGACCGTTGTTTTGTCGTGTCCGGAGTCATTGAACGTTCCGGTGAGCCAGAAATGGCTTATAGCCAATAACTTACAAAAATCCCTTCCGTCAAACCACGGAAGGGATTTTTATAACTTGCAGATTACCAAGTACTCCCAAAAACGCACTTGGGCTGCTGGTGCCCGGGGCCGGGCTCGAACCGGCACGTCGTTTAACGGACAATGGATTTTGAGTCCATCGCGTCTACCAATTCCGCCACTCGGGCAAGTGGTAAAAAGACGTTTTGGGACTGCAAAGGTATCTAAAAAACGGGATTTATCAAATTTTTGACTTATCTTCGTTAGTTATGCAAAAGATAAAGATAAGCGGAAGCCTTACATCCCTCAGGTTCCTCCTTTTCAAGTACAGAAAGGTGCTTGTGGTTTATGACCGCAAGCTTGAAAATCTGGCGGGTCAGATTGGGCAGGACAATCAGAGTCTGCCTATAATTGCGGAGGAGCAGTACAAGACAATGGAAACCGTTATGGCAGTGTGCCGGTGGCTGCTCTCCCAAAAGGCCGATAAGGAGACCCTGTTGCTTGCGGTGGGCGGTGGAGTCACTACCGACATTGCCGGCTTTGCGGCAAGCATCTACAAGCGCGGTATCCGGTATGCGAACGTTCCCACCACATTGCTAGCTATGGTGGATGCCTCAATCGGGGGAAAAACCGGGGTGAACCTGGATTCCTACAAGAATATGCTCGGGACCGTGTGTCAGCCCGAATTCACATTCATTTATCCCAAGGCTCTCGAAACCCTGCCTCAAAGGGAAATGCGGAACGGCGCAGCCGAAATGCTCAAGACTTTCATTATCAAGAACAGGCATAACAATTATGCCGATGCCCTTTCTGTCCTTAAGGCCCCGGTCGATTTCAAGGCCCTGGAGCCCCTCATTGAGGCTGCGGCCAAGGTCAAGAGGGAGATTGTGTGCAGGGACGAGTTCGAAAAGGGCCCGCGCAGAGTCCTGAACCTGGGGCATACCTATGCGCACGCGATAGAATGGTGGCAGCACACAAATCCCACGGAAAACCCGGCACTTCTGTCTCACGGCGAGGCGGTTGCCATAGGCATAGTGAAGGCAGCCAGCCTGTCGGCCGATAAAGGCTATTGTGACGAATCGCTCCCGCAGCAGCTGAAAAGGGATTTTGAGTCGGTAGGACTTCCCACCGAATTCCCTTGCCCCGAAGAGGAACTGGCACCCGCTCTGCTGCAGGACAAAAAAATTACAGGAAAGAAGATTAACTTCGTTTTCATCAAACGAATCGGGAAGGTTACGGTGAAAAAACACGAAATTAGATTTTAACAGATGATTTGCGTCAGCATAGGTTACAGGACATACGACCAGATTCTTGAGATTCTGGATAATCCCAAAGTGGAGATGGCAGAAATCCGTCTGGATCTCTGTCCGATGGAAGATTCCCAGATAACGGAACTTTTTGAGAACGCGGCCATTCCGCTGATTGCAACCTGCAGGGCCGGGAGTTTGGCCAAGTCCTCCGGAATTCCGATGCAGGATGCGTGGGAGAAGGCGGGTTCACGGCTTTCGGCCGCCATCTGCGCGGGTGCAAATTATGCTGACCTTGAACTCGAAGCTCCCTTTCAGCAGAGCCGCAGAATCCAGGAACTATGCGAACAGAGCGGTACGACCCTTATCCGTTCCTGGCACAACTTCGAATCAACCCCGGACCGGGCCTATCTGCAGCAGATAATGGAACGCTGCTTCCGTTACGGGGCTGGTATTGCAAAACTGGTGTGTGCCGCTTCTTCCCTGGAAGACGTGGATGCAATGTTCTCCCTTTATGAGAAGGCTCCGGGCGCCCTGGTGGCATTCTGTATGGGAGAAAAAGGCCGGCAGAGCCGGATAGATTGCCTGGCACAGGGCGCGCCCTTCACTTATGCCGCTCCGGACGGCGCAACACCGGTAGAAGTTTCCCAACTTCCCTTGAGCCGCATCCGGGAAGCTGTTTTTGGGAAAAGGGAAGCTTACGCCCCCGGAGTTCTGGATATGCCTTCGTCCAAGAGTTTCGCCCAGCGTTCGATAATTGCCGCGGCACTCGCCAGTGGTACGTCGCATCTGGGAAATTATACTCCCTGCGACGATTCCGAGGCGGCAATTTCAGTTGCCAGAGCCTTGGGCGCAAGTGTTGAGAAATCGGGCAGGACGCTCATAATCAAAGGAATAGGAGGGAAGTGGGGGATTCCTCAAACATTGGATACTCTGAATGTTGGGGAATCGGGACTTCTGGCCCGCCTTATGATTCCTCTGCTCGCCTGCATAGGAAAGGGCGAAGTGAGACTTACGGGAAAAGGAACCCTGATGAATCGGCCGTTGAGCGGAGCCGCCGACATTATGGCCGCTTTCGGGGTGTTGCTCCAGAATATCGAGTCGGCTTCGAAGGCCCAGTATATTCCGCTCAGAGTCAAGGGAAAGCTTATTCCGGGAACCGCCGATGTGCCCGGGCAGTACGGTTCGCAGCTCATTTCGGGCCTGCTGATGGCTCTTCCCCTGTGCGAAGGGAATTCGACGGTTTACGTTAACGACCCCAAAAGCCTGCCGTATATGTTCATCACCTGCGACGTGCTCAAACGCTTCGGTGTGAAGATAAATTCCGAACTGGAGGGCGATGCCGATATGATAGACTCGGAGGACTGGAACAGGTGCAGCAGTGTGAACTTCAAGATAAAGGGAGGGCAGCAGTACAGGGCCGCCGACTTCGATTTGGAGGGAGACTGGAGCGCTGCGGCCAACTTTATGGTAGCGGGAGCAATCTTCGGCAGGGTGCAGATTCACGGGCTGGATACTTCTTCCCTGCAGGCCGACCTTGGAATCGTAGATATTCTGGTAGATGCCGGAGCCAGCGTTTCTGAACTGGAAAACGGCGACATCTGCGTACATAAAGGGCCCCTGACGGCCTTCGAAGCCGATCTGAACAACGCTCCCGACCTTTTCCCCGCGGTGAGCGTACTGGCCGCTTTCTGTCAGGGCGACAGCATAATTTACGGAGTCAAGCGGCTCAACGGCAAGGAATCGGACCGGGGCAGGGCAATTGAACGGATGCTTAGCTCTATGGGCGTAGAATGCACTCTGGACGCCGACGTGCTTACGGTAAGCGGCGAGAGCCTGGCATCCCGTACAATTAACGGCCGTCTGCTTAAGGGAGGGAATTACAGCTCCTGTCACGACCATCGCATCGCTATGGCCCTCAAGGTTGCCTCTCTTGGAACAGAAAGCCCCGTCGCTATTGACGACGAGGCTTGCGTAGGGAAATCCTTCCCGGGATTCTTCGAAATTTTCTTTACTTCTTGAAGAGTTCTGAATGAGTCCCAATACGTACCAATGAAATAGCGTGTGTGGCAATGTCCCTCCATATAAGAAGAAAGTCGTTCTCCACATGGCATTCCATAAATCCCTTGTAATTGTTTTTCAGCATATGGGGGTCGTACTCGTGTGGAACTTCGCCATTTTCTTGAAGCAAATCAAGCACAGACTTCAATGAAACAAGCTTCTCTGGCTTGTTCCTGTATCTTTTGAGGTCCTTCTTGAACTGTCCCGTCGGAATAAGTTTCCACATTGCTACAATGATGCTATGAATTCATCCCACTTGGCAAGATCCAGTTCTTCTCCTCCGCCTGCCATTGCTTCCTTCATGGCAGCAATGGTAATCTCGTTCGGCTCGTCATAGGCTACGGCCATAACAACCCTCTAAACATAATTATTGAGACTCATATTCTCACGGCGGGCTATCACCCTGAGCCTTTCAAGCAAATCAACGTCCAGGCGGAAGGCTGTCTGCTTCTTTGGTGCAACTGCTGTATTCATATCAAAACTCATAAATCAGTACAAATGTATAACACTTTGCAAACATATCCAAATACTGCGCTGAATTTTTTACGCTATGCAGATATGGAACTTTGCGGATGGACCAATTTTCCTGTTTTCCGCCCTACGAAGAGGACAAAATGACTATTGCGGATTGAATGTACCTCTTGTAGTGGAGATTCCGACGCAAAATGACCCCCTGCGAAATCAGCTAAAGAGCATATGGACCTTTATCGGAAGGTGCGTCGAAATATCCAACTTTTGCTGAAAGAGAAAAGTGAAAACTTTTGGAGAATATTCACTAATTAGTTAACTTTGTAGCAATGAAAAGAGAGTACATACGGACTATCCAGGTTTTTACAGAAAAATGAAAGATAGCAAGAAACTGAATCTAACACCTATTGATGTTCTTATTGCAGAAGACTTCGGTAAAGTTGGAACACCTGAACGCGATGCATTCGAAATGGAATGTGACGCATTCATCATTGGCGAGCAATTGAAAGCCGAACGCCAGAAGGCTGGTTTGACACAAGAGAAATTGGCAGAGAAAATCGGCACCAAGAAAAGTTATATCTCCCGTATTGAAAAAGGACGGGCTGATATTCAGTTGTCAACGCTGGTGAAAATATTCCGAGGACTCGGAAGAGAAGTCAGTGTACGCATCTCATAGCATAATCGACAATCCAAACTGGATCTATTCAGGGTCAGTTTCGACCGGAATTCGGGGGTCAATTTCGACCGAATTTTCCATCCTAACCTAATAATCAAAAATTGAGTCGAATTCTTTAAAAGGATTTCATTTCTCCCACTTTTTAGCCGAAGCTGGCTGTAATTTTGCAATCATGAAAGAAACTGTACAGCTTTGCAACAACGGCCACCTCCTTGACTGGATGGAAAACGGAACCCTCGAAACCGT
>JAGHTF010000054.1 GCA_018065485.1 Candidatus Cryptobacteroides fimicaballi
TGTGGACGGGACTTTGCGCAGACGCGAGTCACTCGCGTTTTGCGCAAAGTCTCATCCGCGCAACATGCTGGAAGCCAGCCCGTCGAGACTTTGCAGCCAGACTCGTCAACTTCAATTTGCTGCCGCAATTTTGATTGGCAGGCCTGCCAGTGCATAATCTCGGAAGTAAAGCCAAAAGGCGGTTACAGATACGTCTCCGCATTCAATCCCGATTTCTTCGGCTTCGGTATGGACAGGAAGCCGGAATTAATGCTGAGACTCATCCAGGACTTCGGTGCGGAACCGCTCCCACACAATGTCGATGGCGGCGGGGGAGGGGTGTACACGGTCTGAGGCATACCAGGAATAGTCCCTCAGGTCGTCCAGGACAATTTCGTATGCAGGAAAATATTGTACGCCGGGGTTTTCTTCCAGCAGACTCTCGGCTGCCAGAAGCAGGGTTGCTTTGCTTATCTGGTTGCTGTGTGCGCCTTTCCAAAGGTGTCTGATGGGCGAAACGGTAAAGATGAACTCTTTGCCGGGGGCGGCGGCGAGCATACGCTTCAGGCAGGACTTTACCTCATCGAGCGAAAGTCGTTCGTGGCTGAACTCATAACCGGGACGCTTGAGGCAGTTGGAAACGATTCTGCCTTCGTCCAGATGCTTCCAGACGAACGAGGTTCCCAGCGTTACGATTACGGTGCCGGCTTCCCGGAAATAGGCCGCCGCTTCCATAAGTCTGGAATTGGCATTCTCAAGGAAATCGCTTTCCTGCACTCTCGCAAACGATGTGTGATGGTAGAATGAGCAGATTTTTCCTGCTCCCGCTCCCATCGGGACGCAGTCCCAGGATGTGAAAGGAACGGGGTTGGCCAGACGCTCCATACTGGTGGCGATGCTGGCAGGATTGAATAGAGTGCCGAAGGGATTGATGCAAACGTCATAGCCTGCATCTTTCAGGCGAGAGCCGATTCCGTCCGAGAAACAGCTTCCCAGAATTACAGTTTTCGATTTTTTGTCCATTATCACGGCAAAAATACGTATCTTTACGCAATTAGTGCAATTCTTATGAAGCGAAAAACAAAAACTTTCTTTCGAGCCGGGGCGCAGGTGTTTCTGGCGGTCATTATCACTTTTGTCCTGATACTTGTTTTCCAGAAACCGTTCGATACGGTTCATCACTATTTGAGGATATTGGTTACGGGAGACGTTCACGGCAGTTTTTTCGATTCTACATATACCAGCGATGCCCTCAGGCCTAGCTTGCAGAACGTGAGCTATTATGTAGACAGCATTAGGAATGCCGAAGGCGAGGGCAATGTTCTTCTCATAGATGCCGGAGATTTCCTGCAGGGAGACAATGCAACGTACTACTACAATTTTGTCGATACCCTGAGTCCTCATCTGGCTTCAAGGATGATGTCTTATATGGGCTATGATGCCTGGGTTGTGGGAAATCACGACATTGAGGCGGGACATCCTGTCTTCGACAGGGTTTCAAGTGAACTCGACGGTTTCGGAATAGTCACCCTTGCCGGAAATACTCCCGGAGAAGACGGGCAGAACTACTTCCAGGAGTATAAGATATTCAAGAAAGCCGGGCTCAAGGTGCTGTTGATAGGCTATACCAATGCAAATATAGACAACTGGGTATCGAAGGACGTGAGTTATGGAATGGATTTCAAATCCAT
>JAGHTF010000087.1 GCA_018065485.1 Candidatus Cryptobacteroides fimicaballi
AAATACGCGCTTTACTGCCTCCAGATAGCCCGTGCCGTTCTCCTCGTCAGGCTCGAGATAACTGCCTTCCGACCATTCGTTCCAGGCATTGATAGTGATCAGCTGCGGCTGGTCGGGATGTGCGTCGACATAGTCTTTTGCCTTGCGCAGGAACAATTCGAACTTCTCGGGGCTGGGATTCTTTATGCAGTTCTTGGGACCGCTCTCGATGGGGTAACGGGGATTGGGGTCCCAGTCGATCGATACGTGCGGGAAATAAGGAACAGAGAAATCCCTGTCGTATTCCTCCCAGTATGCGGATCCCATTTCTCCCCACTCCGTATACTCTCTGCCTGTTGAAACAAGATGGCACCACTGGTAGTTGGTGATACTGTCGAAACCCAATGCCTTGAGTGTATTGTCCTGTGTGGGTTCATCGTCTCCGGGAGTGCCTGAAAGGCTTTCCGGGAGACTTCCCCAGACTATTGCCTGAAGATGGAGGCCGCCGAGTCCGGCCTTCTCGCACTTCTGCCGGAATGCGTCCAATGCTGCCCTGGCCTCGGGTATGCCGCCCATTCCGTTGATGAAATTGCTTATTTCATAGATGCAGAATACAGGTTTTCCGTCTATGCGGTAATAGTTCGGCCGTTTGAAATAGTCGTTGATCAGATGGTCGGTGAAACCGTCCATGATTTCGGCTGACACTTCCCCTTGCCAATATTCGATGCTCTTGTCGGGCTCGTGCGGATCCCAGTATGAATTGGCTGTATGGTTGGCCCACATGAGGTAGAATTTCATCTTCTCGTTGTTCCCGGCCTTCAGGAAGCCGTTGTTCAGAACATTCTCAAGGAAGGGACGGTTGTCGAACCAGTACCAGTCGAAGATGAAGGTGTTGATGCCGTGTTCCACAGCGGTATCTATGATCTTTTCCTGCATCTGCGGGTCGGCTTCGTCGAAATATCCCCAGGAAGGAACCCTGGGCTGGCGGTGCCCTTCGAATTTGGGAACGGCATTGTAGATTGCTTCCCATTCACCCTTGTGGTCGCCAAACAGGCCGATTTCCTGATAGCGTGGTTCATCCTGATATGCAGGCCAGATAAAGGCTGCAACATCGTATGTCTTTGTGGTCTGAGTAGCACATGAACATACGGCAAGCACTGAAAGAAGGTAAAGGATTCGTCTCATATTATATCTCGTTTATCATTTTCAAATATTTGTCTCTGAACGCATTGAGCTCATGGCCAGGCCTGAATCCGAGGAAGGAATAATAGTCCCGTAGCTCGGGTCCAGTTTCGGTGGAATCCATCGACCTTCCCGCATCGGCGAAATGACTGAAAGTGCGTTTGCTGGTTTTCTGGTAAATCGCTCCGTCATAAGATACGAGGCATCCGACAACGGTCCCGTCAACTACTGCCAGCCTTGCATTGCGCCAGGAATAGAGGGTGTCGTCAAGACTACATACCTTGATTGCCGGGTCGGGCTCTACAGACACGTTACGGAAGTCGTAAAGCTCCACAGTTGCAGGAACACATATCGGGGTAAAGATAAAGGTGTAGTCCTTCAATTCCTTATCAATCAATCTAAAATGGCCGAAATCTGCTGAACCGAAATCACATGAACTGCCATATTATGTACTTCGGATTCATCTTAACAAAAATAAGAAAAATATTGCTTATGCGGAAGAAATACTTTACTTTACTCTTCGAACGACAAATCGGTCCTTGAGCAACTCTCCTGCAAACTCTTCAAAAAGGCGC
>JAGHTF010000037.1 GCA_018065485.1 Candidatus Cryptobacteroides fimicaballi
GGCCTGGATTACTGCACGGTAAACGGTGAGTTCACCAACGATATCGGAACCAAATATTCCAATACCAGCACCGTTCAGATGGGTGGGGTCATAGGTGCCGTATCACAGCAGAGCAAGCTGGTCAGGATTAATTTCTGCTGCAACAACGCCAATATGACTGTCAAGGCTCACAAGTGTGGAGGCATCATAGGCAATGCTTTCTTCTCGGAAATCAACAACTCCGACAATTACGGGAACATTGACGTGAATTATTCTGCGAACAAAGCTTCTTCTACTACGATTTCTGGTGTCCGCACGGGCGGAATCATGGCATACTGCAGTTCTGTAACAACCAACCCGAGCAATCTTATCGGCTGCTCCAACTACGGAACGATATCATCCCAGGAACCTTCCAGCGCAGTTGGCGGCGTAGCTGGTCTAATCCGTTGCTACAAGCTCACCCAGTGCCATAACCTCGGTAATGTAATTGCTCCCGATTCAAGCACCGGAGACTCGAATTATCGCGGCCTTCTCGTCGGTGCAATCACATCCTCAACCGACCCGTCAGAATTCAAAGAATGTTCTCTCCGTGGCTGGATTGCCTCGAAGATGGATATGAGCGATAAGATTGAAGCCGGTGAAGACAACTATCTGAATATCGGAATCGGCATTTCAATGGCACCTTCAGTCCAATGTGATTCCTGGAATGCAAATAATATTAGTTTCGCTATTGAACGGTAAGGACTGGAGGGCTACGGAGTCAAGTACATCTCAGACCATTGGCCCGTAGTGCTCGAGTGCGAAATCAAGTAGAAAACCGACACCACAGAAAAAGCCGGCTCGAAAGAGTCGGCTTTTTCTGTGGTGTCACCGGGAATCGAACCAGGGACACAAGGATTTTCAGTCCTTTGCTCTACCATCTGAGCTATGACACCATTGTTTGGGAATGCAAAGATAGGTGTTTTTTGATTAATTCCAAAATTTTTCGGTATAATCTTTTCCGGACATCCCCTTTATCCTTTCATTTGACCTGAAAACTTTCTGCTGTGGACAGTTTATCCAGCAGTTCGCGGTCTTCTCTGGACACCTTCTTCGGGATGAAGACTTCCAGCTTGACGTAGAGGTCTCCGGTACCGGAACCGTATCCGCTCACTGCGGGAAGGCCTTTTCCGCGCATTTTGACAACGGTTCCTGACTGGGTACCTGCATCGATATTCAGTCTGGCCGGGCCGTTTAGAGTGTTTACTGTGATATCGCCGCCCTTGATTGCATCTGCGATGGAAATGGTCTTGGTGGTCATCAGGTTCATGCCTTCTCTGCGGAAGGTGGAATTCGGTTCTTCCTGGATGAGCAGCAGCAGATCTCCGTTCACTCCGCCTTTCTTGGCGGCATGTCCTTCACCCCTGACTGTAATCTGCATTCCGTCTTCTACACCGGCGGGAATGCGTACCTTGAGGGATTCCTTGATTCGCACCACACCGCTGCCACTGCATTTGCGGCAGGGGTTGGATACGATTTTTCCTTCACCTCCGCACTGCTGGCATACGGAAAGCTGTATGCTCTGACCGAAGAAACTCTGTACGGTGCGCCTGATCTGGCCGGTGCCGTTGCAGGCGGGACAGGTTTTCACGTCTTTCGGGTCTTTTGTGCCCACTCCGCCGCAATCGGGACAGGGGCGGTTGCGCTCGATGGTGATTTCCTTCTCGACGCCCTTTGCGATTTCTTCGAGCGTCATCCTTACTTTTGTGCGTATGTCGCGTCCCCGCTGGACTCTGGGGCCGCTTTGCTGGCCGCCTCCGAATCCTCCGAAGCCGCTGAATCCTCCGAAGCCTCCCTGACCCCCTCCGAAATTGAAACTGAAACCGCCGGCTCCTCCGAACAGATTGTTCAGAATGTCGTTGAGGTCTCCGAAACCTCCGCTGAAGTCCGGACCGGGATTGTCTCCGAGGCCGGCATGACCGAACTGGTCATATTTGCGGCGTTTTTCGGGGTCTGAAAGCACGGAATACGCTTCGGCGGCATCCTTGTATTTCTCCTCGGCTTCCTTGTTGCCGGGATTCTTGTGGGGATGCCATTTCATCGCAGCGTCGCGGAACGCCTTCTTTATTTCATCGGTTGTGGCGGTCTTCGATACCCCCAGAACCTCGTAGTAATCTTTTTTTTCTGCCATAATCTATATGTGTAAAATATGGAGCCCTATTGTCCGACGACCACTTTGGCAAAACGGATGACCTTCTCTCCGAGTTTGTAGCCTTTCTGGGTCACATCGAAGACTTTGCCTTTCTGCGCCTCGTCCTGTACCGGGAACTGTGCGATGGCTTCCATGTATTCTGTGTCGAAGTCTTTTCCTGCCGCTTCGATTTCAGAGAGTCCCTTGGCTTTCAGGATGTTCATCAACTTGTTGTATATCAGTTCCGTGCCTTCCTTGGCGGCAGCGCTGTCCGTGGATTCGCCCAAAGCCTTGAGCGCCCTTTCGCAGTCGTCGAGTACGGGAAGAAGCTCCAGAATGATTTTTTCTGAAGCGGTGTCGATCAGGCTCAACCTTTCGGCGGCGCTTCTGCGACGGAAGTTCTCGAATTCCGCCATCAGACGGATGTAGTCATCCTTTTCCTTGGCGAGTTTGCCTTCAAGCTCCTCGGCCTGGGCTTTCAATGCTTTGATGGCGTCCTTCCTGTCCTTTCTGCTCACTTTCTGCTCGACATTTTCCTCTTCTTTTTCTACGACATCTTCCTGTACGCTTTCTTTTACGTTATCTTTCTCTTCCATATATTCTTATTCTTTTTTTCAAAATGACACAGTCTCTTATAAACAAAAAATTTGCCAGTAAATGAATACTGACAAATTGTCATAAGCCCTTGGCTTTTGCCTCGTTCCACAGAGCGTCCATTTCTTCCAGGCTCATCTCGTGGAGGTC
>JAGHTF010000092.1 GCA_018065485.1 Candidatus Cryptobacteroides fimicaballi
ATCAAGAACTTCAAGAAATACGAAAGCAACGAGGCCGGAAAGGCTCTGGTTGCCGCAGGTCCTCAACTTTAATGAAGAGAATATTTACAGTATTGGCACTGTTGATGGTTATCAGCAGTGCCTTATTCGCTCAGGAGCGCGAATACACAAAAAAAGTCTTCCACGCATCCAACGGCCTTGACCTCCCCTACAAGATTCTCTATCCCGAGAATTTCGATCCCACTTCTCAGTATCCTATGATGGTTTTCCTTCACGGCAGCGGAGAAAGGGGAACCGACAACGAGGCCCAGACATTTCACGGAGGCAAGCTCTTCGCATCCAGCGAGGAACTCAAGGACGTGATTTTCATCGCGCCCCAATGCCCCTGGCACGACTACTGGGCTCCCGTAAACAGCGGTGAGGGCAAAGTGGAACATTTCCCGCGTTACGCCCCCATCACCAAGGCTCTCGAGGCCGTTAAAGAGCTTATGGACAGTTTCATCAACCTTGGATTCGTGAATACCGACCGCATTTACGGCACCGGTCTTTCTATGGGAGGATTCGGGATTTTCGACCTTACCATGCGCTATCCCGACTTCTTCGCGGCCGTAGAGCCCATCTGCGGAGGCGTGAACGTTTACCGCTGCAGCGACTTTGACGGACGCACCGCGTTCCGTATCTTCCACGGCCTTGCCGACAAGGCGGTCAATCCCAACTACTCCATCCAGGCCAACGACGTTCTGCGTTCCTGGGGAATAGACTGCGAGCTTGTAACCTACCCCGGAGTGGGACACGGCAGCTGGAACAACGCCTTCGCCGAAAGCGATTTCATAAGCTGGTTGCTTAAGCACTGACAACCGTTATGGGAGAGCTCGGGAGCAATATCCAGTACTTGAGCGGAGTGGGGCCCAAGCGGGCCGCTCTCCTGAAGAGCGAACTCGGAATCGAAACCCTGAACGATCTCATTCATTTTTATCCGTTCCGCTACATAGACAGGACTCGGGTTGTACCTATTGCACAGGTGCAGCCCGATCTTGCTTACGTACAGATCAAAGCCACCGTAATAAAGGCCGACGAAGTCCCGCACAAGAGGCTGAGTGTAACAGTCGAAGACGAAAGCGGGCGGATGGAACTGGTTTTCTTCAAAGGGATAAACTGGAACAAATCCCGCCTGATTCCCGGAAGCAGTTTCATTTTCTTCGGCAAGCCCCAGACCTTTTCCGGAAAAATAAATATGGTGCATCCGGAGATTGACCCTGTTCCGGAAGGCCCGGTTCAGGGCGGCCTTACCGGAGTTTACCCAAGCACCGAAAAGCTCAAGAACAGCGGAATCACCGGAAAGGTTATGTGCAAGCTGATGGCCACGGCGTTGAGTCTCTGCCTTCCGGAGATTGAAGAGACTCTGCCCGAATACGTTCTTTCCGAGAATGCACTCTGCCCGCTGTCCTATGCCATACGCAACATTCATTTTCCGAAGGATGAGTACGCTCTGCAGAAATCGCAGCGGCGGCTCAAGTTCGAGGAGCTGTTCCTGCTGCAGCTGAGTCTGTTGAAACAAAGATACGTAAGGACCAGTGCCAGCCGAGGTATCCCGATGGCGGCGGTGGGAGATGCCTTCCGCGCGTGCTATGACGCTCTTCCCTACCCCCTTACCGGAGCCCAGCAGAGGGTTGTCAAGGAAATCCGCGCCGACCTTATGAGCGGCCATCAGATGAACCGGCTGCTGCAGGGAGACGTAGGTTCCGGAAAGACCCTGGTTGCCGTTTTGAGTTGCCTTCTGGCCACAGGCAACGGATACCAGGCCTGTATTATGGCTCCCACCGAGGTGCTGGCCCAGCAGCACTACGTCAACATTCAGAAATTCCTCTCCCCCTGCGGGGTACGAAGCGCTCTGCTGACCGGCAGTTCCACCGCAAAGGAGAGGCGTGAAATCGATGCCGGGCTCCGGGACGGCAGCATAGGTATCATAGTGGGTACCCACGCGCTCATAGAAGATTCGGTGGTTTTCTCCTCCCTGGGGCTTTGCGTGATTGACGAGCAGCATCGCTTCGGAGTGGACCAGAGGTCCAGGCTCTGGAGCAAGTCGGCCGTTCCTCCGCATATTCTGGTTATGACGGCCACGCCTATCCCCCGCACTCTTGCGATGACCCTGTATGGAGACTTGGACATCAGCATCCTGGACGAAATGCCTCCGGGAAGGAAGCCGGTACAGACGATGCTCATAACCCCTCAGCGCAAGAGCGCTATGTACGATTTTATCCGCAAGCAGATAGCTGCGGGACGTCAGGCTTTCATTGTATATCCTATGATTTTCGAAAATGAGAAGATGGATATCAGCAATGTCGAGCAGGGCTATGAGGAAATTATGAAGGAATTCCCGCTGCCGCAGTACAGGGTGGCGATTGTGCACGGGCAGCAGACATCGGAGACAAAAGCCTTCAATATGGACGCCTTCGCGGCCGGCAGGGCCGATATTCTGGTTTCAACTACCGTTATCGAGGTGGGTGTGGACGTACCCAACGCCAGCGTTATGGTTATCGAGAGCGCCGAGCGTTTCGGGCTCAGTCAGCTGCATCAGCTCCGGGGGCGGGTCGGACGCGGAGCCGAGAAGTCCTATTGCATAATGGTCGGCGGCCCGAAGATTTCTTCCGATGCCCGGAACCGGCTGCAGCTTATGGTTGAGACAGAGGACGGGTTCCGCATTGCAGAGGAGGATATGCGTATGCGGGGGCCCGGGGACCTTGATGGGACTCAGCAGAGCGGTCTTCCCATCGAACTTTCAATTGCGTCGCTGGCCAGGGACGGTATTCTTCTTTCGGAGGCCCGCGCATACGCTCAGTCTGTTCTGGAGAAGGATCCGGGGCTGAACGACAAGCGGAACTCCCTTTTGGTTCGGGAGCTCCGCAAGAATAAATACAACGTTAAGGATTACAGCGCGATAAGTTAGCGCTGGTTACGGCCCTCTTGTTCAAGGGCGGCGAAGATGTAGGTGAGACCTGCAGTGCCATCCATTGTGGGTTCATTGCTGGCGTAGTCGTGAATCAGGTCGTGATATACGGCCTCTCCCTTGTTGAACACACCCCAGGGATCATCGGCACCGACAATACCGCCGGCACGCTCCTGGAAAAGCTTGTTGTAGATGGGTCCGTCCACGAGACCGCCCCAGGTGGGCTGGCCTTCTTTGCTGGTGTAGGAAGAATGGGTCTCGGTAGGATAATCGTAACCGTCCCTCATCTTGAACGGGATTCCCGGAATCATTGTAGTACCCCAGGGATTGCAGCCCAGCAGCCAGTCGCGGAGAGAGGTTTCCATTTCACGGAAGGACTCGTCTGAGGTAGCGCGGCGGTAAAGCTGGGCGTGGGTTACGGCAGCCGACGTAAGGTTGTTGGAACACCACAGGTAAGGAACTCCGTGCAGGAAGGGCTCATTGCCGGCCCGTTTCTGCATATCCAGGAGGCCCTGCTTCATATAGCCGGCAAACTCCTCGCTTATAGCCTTGTCGGCGCTTGAGGCCAGCAGATAATGTCCCAGGTTAATGAAAGGATACCACTGATAGTGGTGATATTCCTTGCCGGGACCGCGGCCTTTTTCCATCCAGGGTGAAACCGGTTCCTGCTCGCCCCAGTATGAAGCCTGTTTCTTCCAGTATTCCTCGCCGTTGAGAGTGTACATTGTAGCGGCGGCAAGTTCCACGTCATCTACCCAGGTATCCTCTTCGTAGAAATACTTGGAGACCACGCAGGCTGTCTGGGTATTGCCGGGTTTTTCCAATGCGAAGTCATAGGCGGGTTTGATCTTGGCCTGGATCTTTTCTGCAAGTTCGGGATACCATTCCTTGATTACGTCGGCACCCAGAGCAAAAGTCGAAGCAAATTTTCCTGCAGCCGATGACACTCCGGTAGTGCGGTTCACATAACCCCATTTGCGACCGGCAACCTGAGGTTCTCCGCTCACGAAATAAACCGGACGGCCCTGCCCGGGACCGTAGCCGTAGTCGGCATTGTCGTCCTGGGGATAGCGCATTCCGCAATGGTCGCGGTCGTCGCCTATCTGATAGTACATTTCCTTGGGAGCCGGGTTCATCTTGTCCAGCCAGTCGAGTCCCCACTTAACCTCATCCACAATGTCGGGAATGCCGTTGGCCCCCTTCTTTCCAAGTGCATCGTACTCATCCTTGAAGATACTCTTGTCCTTCGTATATTTATATGCGAATGCCATATGGTAGATGGTGGTGGACGAAGTTGTCATATACTGCAGGTAATCGGCAGCGTCGTGCCATCCGCCCGTAACGTCGATGTGCTGGCCGTTCTTTGTGGGATGGTAGAGAATATAACCGTCGTGCTGATGGCAGCAGGCGTCGTTGTAGGGATTGTATCCGCAGCGCTGCTGTCTCATATATACGAGGAGATAATCTGCCAGACCGTCGTAAACGCCGGAGCCGATTTCGAAAACGGGAGACTTGACACCGTTTGTTTCGATGTAATATTCCCCTGCGGCCTCAACTGCCGAGAAATCAAGCCTCCAGGCACTCTTGAGGGCCCATTTCGAAGGGTCTGCCTGGGTCCCCTTACCCTTGAACACCACTTTGTTGTCGGCAGCGCTGTAAACAGCGAACTTGCCGTTGGTCTCGGATGTGGAAATAAGGACAGCGACCTTCACGTCCTTAGGCAGGTAACCGACCTGGTTTATCCGCACCCAGGTCTGTGCGCTTGCGCTGATTGCAAGCAGACAGAAAAAAATGGAAAGAAAAGTTTTTTTCATATTGCGTTACAGTTTTATGTTATTGTTTTGTCCAGCGGTTCAGCCAGTCGAAGAATTCGCGATGCCAGAACAAGGCATTCTGGGGTTGGAGCACCCAGTGGCATTCTTCGGGGAAAATTATGAGTTTGCTGGGGACACCCATCATCTGAGCGGCGTTGAAAGCGGCCATTCCCTGCTCATAGGGAATACGGAAATCCATCATTCCGTGAATGCACAGAATAGGTGTATGCCAGTTGGTTATGCGGCTCTCGGGATCGTGCGCATAGTGTTCCTTTGCCTTGGCAGTTACAGCATACGGAGCGCCGGCCTGTTGCATTCCTCCGAAAGTGATACCGTCGCCCTTTGGCCCGGTCTGCCCGCTTTCGTAAGCATAGGGTGTAAGCCCGCCGTTATCCCAGTTGCCGAACCAGGCTTCCTCGGTTGTGTACCAAAGCTGTTTCTCGTTGAAGATACCGGCGTGCGAAATAAAGCAGTCGAAGAGGTCACCGTGGATACCCATCAGATTATAAGCGGAAAAGCCTCCGTACGAAGCGCCTACTCCGGCGAGTTTGCCGCACCAGGGCTGGCTCTTTATCCATCGGCCTGCGGCCAGATAATCCTGCATATTGAGTCCCTGGTAATCGCCACTGATCTGTTCCTTCCAGGGCTGGCCGAATCCGCTGTTGCCGTGTCGGTTGGGCAGAATCACCACATAACCCTGCCGGCACATAAGGGAGAAATTCCAGCGGTAACTCCAACTTTGGTCCAGTGGAGTCTGCGGGCCGCCGTTGAACATCTCGATTGCAGGGAAGCGCTTGGAAGCGTCGAATTGCGGAGGATAGAGTACCCAGCACTGGAGATCGTCCCCGTTTCCTCCGGCTATGGTTATGCTTTCCATCCGGATGGGGCTGAGTTGCTCCAGGATGCGGGTGTTTTCGTTGGATATCTGCTTATAGACGGTCTTCCCTGCCGCCGGTTCGTTCACAGCCACTATTTCGCTGGGGAAATCCATACTCTGGTAGCAGCAGAGGATTCTGGTACCCTCCTCCCCCTGCTCGTATGCGAAAGGAACGCTGAATCCCAGCCACCAGCTAGCGGGAGTTATGCGCTGCACGTTGCCGGTTCCGTCGGCAGAAACCCTGCAGAGAGCGCAGAGCCCGTCGATGATGGAAGGAAAGACTATCTGTTTTGAATCCGGAGTCCAATAAAGATCCTCAACGTCATATATATAGCCTTTTGTAAGCTCTTCAATCTCCCCTACTTCAAGGCCGAAGTTCTGCCCATCGGCCGGGAGCGCCTGCTGAATGATCTGAGCAACCATAAGTCTCTGGCGGTCAGCCTCATATCCGTCCCTTTCCATTGAGATCCAAGCGAGGGCAGTGCCGTCCGGGCTCCAGAGAGGATTGGTGTCGTATCCGCCTTCACGGGTAACCTCGACGGTGGCTCCGGTCAGTATATCATATATATATATGTTGCTGCAGGTGCTGAAGGCATACTCCTTACCGGTCTTTTTCCGGCAGCTGTATGCGATGTGACGGCCGTCAGGGGCCCAGTCGAGCTGTTCTGCCCCGCCGAAAGGCTCGGTAGGAAGTTCAAAACCGGCTTCTCCGGCAAGAATGTCCATAGAATTGTCTGCGGTGATTGTTCCGTTTCCAAGGGTAGCCACATAGCTGCGCGGAGTCGCGGTAACCCAATGGTCCCAATGACGATACATAAGGTCCGCTGCCACATAGGCCTGAGCCTTGTCCAGCTCGGGGTATTTGTCCGAAGGAGCCGTAACGGGGCCCTGAACCGAACTTACATATATGATCTGGCTCTCATCCGGGCTGAGCTTGAAATCGCTGATGCCGTTCGACACATTCGAGAGCTTTTCTCTTTTGCCGAGTTTCTTTCCGCGCAGAGGAGCCTTCCACAACTGTCCGTCCATAAGGAAGTAGATGTGTTTTCCATCCTTGCTCCACCTTGCCGAACTTACGCTCTTTGCATAACGGGTAAGCTGACGGACTTTTCCGCCATCCGAATCACATATGAAAAGGTTGCGGCAGCTGCGGTTTTCTTTGATGTCGGTATAGGACACCCCGTAAAGAATCGTATTCCCGTCCGGAGAAAGCTGAGGATCGGACAGCCTGCCCAGTGACAGCATAACTTCGGGAGTAAGGACTCCATTCTCCACAACGGGGTTCTGCGGTCCTATGTAGCCCCGTTCCTGATTGTCTTTCATTTCAATGAACAATTTACCGATTCCGTAACCCAATGCAAAACATGAGATTACTAATGCGGCGATGATTCCAATAGATTTTTTTACAAACATATGTACTGCTCTGTTATTTCTTCAGGAAAAAATCGTAATAAGTCGGCAGGAGAAGTTCGGTCTCCTTGGCAAGAGGGTTCTTCTCTACGTAAATCTCCGAATCGCGTCCCACAACGATGGTACTGCGGTCGTTCTTCCCGTACTCGGGAATCTCAAGTCCTTCGATGCTCGGATTGCCGGTGCGGGCGAAATTCACGAAGATATTGCTGAACCGCTTGGTGAGAACCGGATCGAACGGAGCGCCGTTTTCATATACAAGGTTGTTGAATGCGTAAGTGAGTTCACACGCGTGACAGGCCTTCATATAGTCCTCGCCTTGAATGGCTCCTTTTTCATATCCTTTGCCGAATACGTACATATAGGTCTTTCCAGTGCCACCGGCCTCCGAGTGATTCTGAGCAATGGTGATGCTGCCGAGGCGGAAATTGTATTCGGTCAGTATCTGGGTGTATTTCCAGATTCCGGGATGTTTCTCGTCCCATTCATCGGTGTCAGGGTCGAT
>JAGHTF010000004.1 GCA_018065485.1 Candidatus Cryptobacteroides fimicaballi
GAGCGGGCCTTCTTGCAGGTTGAACGGCCTTATCAGTTCCGCACAGCTTGCGTCAACGCCGGAGGTTTCGACTTCTGAAATGGTAATTGGTTTGTCGCTGAAGTGCATACCGGGAACGCCTCCCTGCTCCAAGACCGTAACGTTCAGAGCCTTATGGCATTCCGCCACGGTAATTACCGCAGCCTTGAAGCGCTCGATGTCCGTATTGTCGGGAAGAGTGCACAGGACGGGGATATTGTACTTGGTGCTGTCGGGTTGCGAACAGCAGTCGAGATACACCCCGAGCTGCGAATCCGAGAGAGGACAGAATTCCGGGATTGCGTCGTTGTGGCTGAGCTTTGCAGAGGATTCCGCCTCGCAGAGTGCGGCAATGCTCTTTGGCGTGCGGGCCTTGAATACCTTGTCGGGCGTCAGGCCATATCCGTCGAAGCGGGCAATCAGTCGCAGGACCTTGATGGAATCCCCTCCGAGGGAGAAGAAATCGTCCGACGTCCCTACGGTTCCGCAGTGCAGCACCTCTTCAAAAGCCTCGCACAGAGCCTTTTCCGTTGCATCCGCAGGAGCGGTGTAGGCCTGTTTGTAGTTGTCCGTGGAAGGGGGCAGGAGCGCCAGACGGTTCAGCTTGCCGTTGTCATTCTTCGGCATCTCATCGAGCCTGACAAAGAACCTTGGAATCATATACTCCGGCAGGGTCTTTCTGAGTGTGCTTCTGACCGAGGCCTCCTCAATCTCCCCGTCCGTCACGTAGTATGCTATCAGGTAATTCAGGCCGTCGGAGTCCTCGAATGCCTTGACGGCGGCGTTTGCGATTTCCGGAATGTCGGTCAGGCGTGCCTCTATTTCCATCGTCTCCACCCTCTGCCCGTTGACCTTTACCATCCAGTCCTTCCTGTTGGTATAGACTATGTCGCCGTTTTCGTTGACGTATCCGATATCGCCGGTATGGATGAGTTTTATGCCGTTTCCGAGGTTTCGGATCTGACTCTCCGTCTTCTCTGGGTCTTTGAAATATTGTGTGTCGAAGGCTCCTTTTACGCATATTTCGCCCTCCGTGCCGTTGGGAACTATGTTTTCATCTTCATCACGGACAGTCACTTCCACCCCGGAGAGGCTTTTGCCGATGGGGGTGTTGTCGTATGCGCGGTCCACGTTGAAGGTTGTAACGAAGGCCAGAGTTTCGCTCATACCGTAGCCGTTGATGATGGAGTAGCCGTCCGGGGCTGTCTTTGACACCCGTTCGCTGCCGGTAATCACCCTCTGTAGGGTAGAAGCTGTGTTTTTGAATAGCTTCAGCATCTGGGGAGTGATGAGCCCCACCGTGATGCCGTGCTCCTCATAATATTTTGCCAGAGCGGCCACCGATTTTCTCTTTTCGTCGCTGATGATATGTGTTGTCCCTCCTGCGGCGAAGGTGGTCAGATATTCCACGATGTGAATCAGGAATGAAAGCAGCGCGGAGCCTCCGTAGATTATCGGTTCCACCCCGTCGAAGACCACTTTCTGCCTGAGTGCCGCGCGTGCCAGATCTGCCGTGCTGAGCAGAATTCCCTTCGGGGTTCCTGTTGAGCCTGAGGTATATGCAAGCACGGCAGGCTCGGCATCCGTCGCAGGGTCGCTCAGAGGCAGGTAGTCTTCGATATTCTCGAAGAAATCTTCGGTTATCGTCAGTTTCGCACCGCAGTCCTTCTTTATGAATTCGATTCTCTCCTCGGGGTAGTCCGGCACCAGCGGCACCACGGCGCATCCGGCCTTGAGCACGCCCAGATATGCGGCCAGATATTCTGCGCAGCGTCCCATATTCACCGCTACGAAGTCCCCCTTCCGGCATCCTCCGTTTCTCAGTTTGCCGGCCACAAGGCCACTGAGGGTATCAAGTTCACTGTATGAGACGGTTCTTTCGCCGCCCCTGTCAACCAGCGCAGCCCGTGTGGGAAACCTCTCCGCACTCTGCCTGAAAACACTTACATAATCCATACCCCCAAATTTACAAAATTTTATATTATATTTGCAGGTTTTAATGATTATGCGATTATGCAATATTCTATGCGACAGAACCGTCTCACTTTGTGGGGGGGGGGTATAAGTCGCTTATTATCAATAGAATAATCGCAATTCTTGCGTTGTCCTTCCTCTTTGTTTCTGTTTTTCCGACAGAAACAAGGGCTTCGTCTTTGCCCGAATCTGACAATGACACGATACGCATTCAAAAGTCATTGAAAATTTCCATATACATTGATCCTCCGTATTACTGCGATGGAGGCACTTCTGTTGGAGCAGCGGTTGGAACCGGAGCCGAGAATGCATCCGGCGAAAAACCTGTTGAGGAGGAGTATGAACTGAAACCGGTATTTGCCCTGCGCAGTAACCTTCTGCTGCCTCTGATGAATGTCGGTGCTCAGATACCTCTCGGAAACAGATTCTCCATAGGACTCGACTGGTACTACCCGTTCATCTACAGACATTGGTCGCCGTACCTCGACCAGACCAACTGTTTCCAGGCCCTCGGGCCCGGCGCCGATTTCAGGATTTATCTCGGCAAAAAACACAGGAAAGGCCGCGAAAACTGGCAGTACCGTCTTTCGGGACATTCCATAGGCCTGAACGGGATGTGCGGCAGATACGACGTAGAGTGGCAGTTCCACGGAGAACAGGCCCGCTTCTGGTGTGCGGGAATCGACTATATGTGGTCGGCCCGGATTGGGAAGAGAAAGCGTATGCGTCTGGACTTGAGCGTAGGGGTCGGGTATTTTCAGTCCCGCGCCGTCGAGTATCAGGTCTTCCGCCCCGGAGGGCTCGCCTACAAGACAGGAAGAATATTGGAACATACCTGGATGGGTCCTACAAAGGCTACTGTGTCTCTGGTGATACCTATACACGCAAAAGTAGAGAAGAGGAGGGAAGTGAATGAATAGATTTCTGGCCATAGTCCTGTTCCTTATTTGCCTCTCCGGATGCGAATTCATCCCCCTCTACGACCTTGAGGGCAACGTGATGATAAATCTGGACTACATACTGGAGCAGCAGGTTGATGTGCGCGACGGTTTCGACCCCTCGAACGTGTCCGCCTTTGGCGAGAAAGTGCACGGCAAACTCCCGGAGCACATTCAGGTGCAGTTCTACGAGGCCGGCACGCACACCCTCGCCAATGATGAATTCCTGGACACCTACGGGGGGATGATGAATGTGGAGCCCGGGTTCTACGATGTGCTGATATACAGCCTTGGAACAAAAGCTACACAGGTAGAAGGAACAACGCTCAGCGGAAAATATGCCGGCACGGACATAACGTTAAGGGGCTATGAAATAGGGACATACCGCAGCGTGGTAGCCGAGCCGGACCATCTGTACCTTACCTCTTTCGAGAACGTTGAAATAGCTCCCGTAAAAGACGATGTGCACACGGTGACCGAACTCCGCGATACCGCGGCCAGTATTCTGGAAACCTGGACCTTCGAATGGCTCAACGTAGACGGACTGGAGTACATCGCCGAATGCGAGCTGTTCATCACCAGTCAGGAAGGACGCTCCTTCCTCTGGGGCAACAGGGATGGCAACCAGCCCGGGGCCTTGAAAATCAGCCCCTATCCCGATTTTAGGGGCAAGAGGCTGTATTCCGTGTTCAACACTTTCGGCCGATATCGTAATTATAAGGAAACAGTGCAAGCCGTGCTCCTGATAAAGAATACGGCAGGCAACGAATATCTCTTCGACTTCGACGTGACCGA
>JAGHTF010000093.1 GCA_018065485.1 Candidatus Cryptobacteroides fimicaballi
GTAAAAATAGCTACAAAGTTGACAAAACACGAAAGCCCCAAATCGCTAACACAGCGGTCTGGGGCTTTGACATCTCAAAAGTGAAGTGTCAAAGATGAGAATCTGGTGCTCTACCAACTGAACTAATCTCACCGTGTTGGGACTGCAAAGGTACAAAAAATTCTTATTTCTGCAATACCTTCCCCAGCTCTTTACTTCCCGGCAATCGCGTCAATTTCTACGAGAGCGCCCTTCGGGAGTGCAACAACCTGATAGCAAACGCGTGCCGGCTTGTTGTCCTTGAAAAATTCGGCATATACAGCGTTCATTGCTCCGAAGTCGTTGATATCCTTGAGCAAAACCGTTGTCTTTACGATATCGTTGAAAGACAGCCCGTTTTCTTCGAGAATGGCGCCGATATTTGTCAGAGACTGCTTTGTTTGAGCCTCAATTCCTTGGGGCATAGTGCCGTCGGACGGCACGATAGGGAGTTGCCCGGATACGAATACGGTTCCGTTAAGTTCAATGGCCTGAGAATAGGGGCCGATAGCGGCCGGGGCCTTTGGTGATGCGATAGTTTTTTTCATTTCTTTGGTTTACTGATGATTTCCACTTATGCTCCGCCTGCGGCCAAGTTAAGCCCAAGCGGATTCCTGTTGTCAAAGTTAATGAATTTTTAGCTATATTTGTAAGAATTTGCGTTAATGAAGCAGTTTATGGATACAGTCAAGTGTCTTATAATCGGAGGAGGTCCGGCAGGATATACTGCGGCCATCTATGCGGCAAGGGCTGCGCTCAACCCTGTTTTGATCGAAGGCCCTCAGCCCGGCGGACAGCTTACCACCACAACGGTAATCGAGAATTTCCCCGGATTTCCCAATGGCGTCGATGCGAACGTCCTTATGGCGGATATGCGTGAGCAAGCCGTCCGACTCGGCACCGGAATAATCGGCGGATCGGTAACCGCTGTCGACTTTGGCACCCGCCCTTTCAAGTTGACTCTCTCCGACGGTACATCCCTCGCGGCAGATTCGGTTATCATAGCCACCGGTGCCAGTGCAAAGTACCTGGGACTTCCGTCTGAAGAAAAGTTCAAGGGCGCCGGAGTGAGCGCCTGTGCAACCTGTGATGGATTTTTCTACCGTCGCAAGGATGTTGCCGTGGTAGGTGGGGGAGATACGGCTTGCGAAGAAGCGCTGTACCTGAGTTCTCTCTGCAACAAGGTATATATGATTGTGCGCCGCGACGTTCTGCGTGCTTCCGAGGCTATGCAGAAAAAGGTAAAGGATACGCATAACATCGAAATCCTTTGGAACTGCAATACTTCCGAGGTGCTGGGCGACGCCTTCGGTGTTACCGGGGTGCGCCTCCAGCGCAAGGATGGCGGGATTTTTGATATAAAGGCCGACGGCTTTTTCCTTGCAATCGGGCATCATCCCAATTCAGAGGTTTTTTCTCCTTGGGTCAAGACCGATGAGAACGGGTACATCCTTACCGATGCTCCCGGAACACAGACCTCGGTAGAGGGTGTTTTTGCCGCGGGAGACGTTCAGGATCCCCGCTACCGTCAGGCTGTTAATGCTGCCGCAGCGGGTTGCAGGGCAGCTTTGGATGCAGAAAAATATCTGAAAAGATGAAAAAAAGTATAATAATTGCAGCGAGTCTTCTTGTTCTGGTTTCCTGCAAGACAGCTTATCAGAAGGTGCTGTCCTCACCCGACGTAGATGCAAAGTACGCACTCGCGTTCGAGCTTTTCAACGCCGGCAAATACAATAAGGCGGCCCAACTCTTCGAATCTATGATGGTTGCAGTCGGAGGTACTTCCAAAGACGATACGGTTCAGTATTACAGAGCACTGTGCAACTATCGTTTTTCCGACTATTTCACGGCCGAGACCAACTTCGAGCAGTTTATAGACCATTTCCCCCGCAGCCCGTTCGCCGGGGATGCCCGTTATTACAGGATTGAATGTCTGTATCGCAACACCTACAGGTATGAATTGGATCAGACCCCAACCTATAAAGCTATTTCGGCTATCGGCGAGTATATGGCCGAGTACCCCGATTCTCCTCATTTCGACACGGCCAGGGAAATGCTCAGGACATTGTCGGACCGTCTGGACCGGAAGGCCTTCGAGAATGCTTACCTGTATTATAAGATGGAAGACTATAAGGCGGCCGGAGTTGCCCTGCGCAATATCCTTAAGGAGGATGCCGACAATATTTATCGCGAGAAGATTCTCTATTATACTGCAATGGCTTCGTACAGGTATGCCGACAATTCCGTTCCCGAAAAAAAGAAGGAACGTTTTATGGTGTTCGAGGATGACTATTACAACTTTATAGGCGAGTACGCCGAATCCTCATACCGTGCCGACCTTGACAGACTCTACAAAAAAGTCAAGGATTCCGATAACAAATAATTGAAACTTTTTGTACGGGGCGTCTCGTACAATCAATAGAGACCGGACAAAACCGGGATATAGAACATTATGGAGAAGAAGATTCCTGACAACACTATTACCCGCGATATAAAGAATATCGCTGAGCCTACCGGCAACATTTACGAGTCCGTAGTAATCCTCTACAAGAGGGCAAACCAGATAGCCGCCGCCGACAAGAAGGAACTCGCCAAAAAACTTGAAGAATTCAAGAGCGAGCGCGACACAATGGACGAGATATTCGAAAACAACGAGCAGATTTCGATTTCCCGCTACTATGAGCAGAAACCCAAACCCGACCTTGTAGCCATTTCAGAATTTGAGGAAGGCGAACTCTTTTATCGCGTTGCCGAACACGAGGATATCCCTCAGAAGTAAAGGATGCTTACCGCCCTGCATATCAGGCACTACGTTTTGATAGACTCTCTGGATATATCTTTTCCGGAGGGTTTATTGATAATTACAGGCCAGACGGGGGCGGGAAAATCCATCCTCCTGGGAGCTTTGTCGCTCGCTATGGGGGCTAAAGCCGATCCCTCGGTCATCTCCCAAGGGGCCGACAGTTGTGTCGTGGAGGCTGAATTCGTTGCTCCGCAATCGCTTCGGCCGCTTTTCGACGAAAATGACCTGGACTGGGATGACGGGCACCTCATAATCCGCAGGGTGGTTCATCAGGCGCGTTCCCGTTCGTTTGTGAACGATGTGCCTGTTACGGCCGCGTTTCTTGGAGAGTTGTCCAAAAACTTGCTTGACATCCATTCGCAGCACCAGAGCCTATTACTGAAGGATAAGTCCTGGCAACTTTCTCTGCTGGATCATTTTGCAGGCAACGCAGACCTCTTGAAAGAGTGTTCTAATTGCTGGAAGGAGTTGCAGAAAACCCGCTCGGAGCTTGCGGAGTGTGTGGCAGAACTTGAGCGCTTGAATACCGACAGCCAATACAATACAGCCCGTTATGAGCGACTCCTTGCCGCTGCCCTGCATTCAGGGGAACTGGAGGAACTTGAAAGCGAGCATCGTACCCTTGCTCACGCAGGGGAGATAAAATCGGCGCTGGACTCTGTCCGTCAGGCCTGCTGCCCGGACGAGGGAATTACAGTGTCGGGTGCTCTGGCGTCGGCTCAGCGCATTCTGAGCAAGGTTCAGAAGTTCGTTCCCGGCCTGGAGGAACTCGTTCAACGGCTGGAGGGCACCCGAATCGAGCTGGACGACATTCTGTCTTCTTTGGCCGAGGCCGATGAAAACCTGAATCTTAATGAAGGCCGCCTGCAGCAGGTCGAGGACCGTCTGTCTCTGCTGTATGACCTTATGAACAAATATTCCTGCACGTCGGTGGAGCAACTCATCCAGTGCAGGGATTCTCTTGCCCGTACGGTAAATTCTACCGCTGACTTTGAGGAAAGGGAAATTCAGTTGCAGAAGACTGTGCAAGTTCTTGAATCACAGCACAATGACATTTGTGAGAAACTCGCTGCCTCAAGGCTCGGCTGCGTTTCCCGCTTTTCCGACGAGCTGACCGCCTCCCTTCGTTCCCTGGAGTTGGAGGGCGCTCGCTTTCAGGTACAGCTTCTCGACTGTGATCCCGGCGAGCGCGGCCGCCAGACCGTCAGTTTCCTCTTCTGTGCTGCCGGTCAGCGTATGGAAGACGTATCAAAGTGCGCCTCAGGCGGCGAAATTTCCCGTATAATGCTGTGCCTTAAGGCTTTGATGGCTCGCTTTACCGCTATGCCCACAATGATTTTCGACGAAATCGATTCTGGAGTTTCCGGCAGCGTGGCCGACAAGATGGGCTCTATGATATGCCGGATGGGGGAGAGTATGCAGGTTCTTGCAATTACCCATCTGCCGCAGGTTGCTGCAAAAGGCAATGCGCATTATATAGTTAGCAAGCAGATGGCCGGAGACCGTACTATAAGTACAATCGCTACGGTTGATGGCGAGCAGAGAGTAAAAGAAATCGCCCGGCTGCTCAGCGGGGCGACTATATCGGAGGAGGCGCTTGCCAACGCCAGAGTCCTCCTGGGCTAGTATTCTATCCTCCGCACAGCGGTATTCCTGAATCCCGTTAGACCTCTTTCGAAAGAAAAATCACTCTGGAGGCCTTCCATCTTGTACTCTTCCAACTTGCGGAACCAATGGTATCCGCTTTTCAGTTTTATGGAAATGAAATACCGGGTAAGGTCGTATCCCTGAAACGCAAATGAATTGGGAACGGCTCCGTAAAGTTCTTTATAACGGACAATGAACGCTGTTGTGCGGGGATGCGTGTCGTCGATGCTGTAGGCTGTTACGGTTCGCACTCCGGCTGCCGTACGCAGGCTGTCGCTGATGCTTGCAAAGTTTCTGGTTTTTCCGGGACAATACAGATTGACGGTTCGCAAAGTGTCCCACACGGCCACCGATTCGGTTATTCTTTTAACGAATTCTTCGCGTTCCGACGCAAGAATGATGCGGTTGCAGCCGTTTTCTCCGGTCTTTTCGCCGATTATCCGGTCCACGTCTTCGAAGATGTCGCAACTCGTAAGAACGTACGGTTGCCCGAGGGTGTCCAGAACGTCAGTTATTACGGCCTGTACCGGGTCGTAACGGTTTCCTTCACAGACAACGACCAGAGAATCCTCTGGGCTGCGGTTTTCGCAGGCCCATTCTGCCATCTGCCTGATTTGGATTTCCTGAGAAGTAGGCGCCTGGATTATTTTCAGGGTATCTGTCATAGGAGCGCACGCCGGATCCAGTGGCGAAATCAGGAACTTGTTCCAGAACAGAGTCCTTGCCAGAGGAGCGATATCTGCCGCCGAGATGGGCCCCATAACAATGTCGTTGAATATCAGCGCTCCGGCGGGAACTCCCAGGGAATCTGCGCTGTCATAGACTTCCAATGCCACTGCGATGCTGTCGGAACCGAACTCCTCGAGCGCCAGCAGAACTCCGCTGTAGAAGTCGAACGCGCTGTTGTTGGGAACCGTGGCGGCCTTGAACGGAAGGATAAGCGACATCCTTACGGTATCCTGCTGCGCAGACGCGTTGCCGCACAGCAGGACCATAAGTGAAAATATCGCTGCAAACCTTCTCATTTGCCTCTATGGGTTTTTACTTGGAGTTCTTTTCCTTTACGTATGCCTTGTTGAGGCCTTCGATAACGTCGTTGGTTATATCGAGGGTAGTGTCGGCACAGGCGATAGGCAGAGACAGGTTGTCTCCCTGGGTTGTAAGTATCATCGCGTAGCCTTTCTCCTCGTTGTATCCTTTAAGGAAAGTGCTGATTGCGTCGAGAATCTGATTCTGTGTAACTACGAACTCTTCCTGGATTTCCTGCTGCTTGCGGGCCGCATAGTTCTGGAGGTTAAGCTGGTCGTCCTGGAGTTTCTTGTACTGAACCTCTGCGGTTGACTGAGTCATAAGACCTTTGTTGATCTTGTTCTCGAAATCTTTCTGGTCACGTTCGAGCTTTCCTCCGCGACGGTTGATGTCTTCTTCGATTCCCTGAGCCTTTGCATTTACTACAGAAGTAAGGTCGTTGGCCATATCATACTCTTTGAGAATGCGGTCCAGGTTTATGTAAACGATGCTTCCGGAAGCTGCGCTTACTTTTTCTGAAGATTCCTTCTGTGCGTCTGTGCCTGCTACCTGATTGCAGGATGAAATAAGAAGAGCGCCTGCGAGGGCCGCTGCGAAAAATGTGAATGTCTTTCTCATATTATTCTTAAATGTTGAAATAATCGTATAGCCTACAAATTTAATCATTTTTTCTTAATCTCGCCCAGATAAAGCCCTATTGTTCTTTCCAGCCCGAAATACAGCGCGTCGCTGATGAGGGCGTGCCCGATGCTTACCTCGTCTATCCAGGGGATTGTGTGCAGAAGGTATGCCAGATTGTCAAGGGAAAGGTCGTGCCCGGCGTTGAGTCCCAGCCCGCACTCCCGTGCGGCGATTGCTGTATGCAGGTATGCCTCCACTGCTTTTCCGGGGTCCGACGGATACTGCAGGGCATACCCGGCGGTGTAAAGTTCGACCCTGTCGGCTCCGACCCTGGCCGCCTCCCGGGCCATTTCGGGAATCGGGTCAATGAAGATGGAAGTGCGGATTCCCGCGGCCTTGAACTTCCGGCATATACCGCTCAGGAACACTCTGTTTGCGGGAATATTCCATCCGGCATTGGAGGTGATGGCGTCCGGGGCGTCGGGAACCAGCGTAACCTGGTCGGGCTTCACCTCCAGCACGAGGTCTACGAACGATGGAATCGGGTTTCCTTCGATGTTGAATTCTGTAGCAAGTGTGGGTCGGATGGTCCGTACGTCGCTATAGCGGATGTGCCTTTCGTCGGGCCTCGGATGTACCGTTATGCCCTGGGCGCCGAATGCCTCGCAGTCCAGGGCTGCCTTTGCCACGTTTGGAGTATCGCCGCCTCGGGCGTTACGTATTGTGGCAATCTTGTTGATATTGACGCTTAACTTTGTCATAGGCACAAAAGTAAGCAATTCTGCCAAATTTTATTAAGAATTTTGCTTTTAAAGTATTAAATTTGAAGGTGGAAAAAATTATGAAGATAGGATACTTTGTCAATTCTGCACTTCCCGGCAGCGGCAACCGCTCCAATGAGGTGCTTGAACAGTTTAGCCGTCATCGGGTGGAACTGTACGATATTTCCGCCGGTTTGCAGCCCGCTACCGATATGCTCCTCAGTTTCGGGGGAGACGGAACCTTCCTTTCGGCAGCCCGCAACTGTGCGCGGGAGGGTGTCCCGATTCTGGGAATCAATTGCGGGCGGATGGGTTTTCTTGCCGACGCACGGCCGGAACTGGTCGTAGATTCGATTGTCGGCGGCAACTACAGCGTCGAGGAGTGTGACATCCTTGCGGTTCAGTCCGATTCGTTGCCATCGGCCTTATGGCCCTATGCAATCAATGAAGTCGCTTTTAACAGGAATGGTGCAAATATGATTGGAATCGATGTGAAACTGGACGGTTATCTTCTGCCCACCTATTGGGCTGACGGGCTTCTGGTGAGCACCAGCGCCGGTTCCACCGCGTATTCGTTGAGCGCGGGCGGGCCCATCTGCGCGCCTTCCCTCCGTGCGTTCCTGATTGTTCCGGTCGCACCTCACAATCTCAATGTGAGACCGCTGGTTGTGCCGTCGGGTTCGGTTATAGAACTGGAACCTCACGATTCTTCCGATAAGGTGCTCTTCAGTATTGACAATCAGTCTGTTATGTTGAGTAAGGGAACTGGGGTAAAGCTCGCTGTCGCGCCTTTCAAGCTGCGCAGGGTCCGGCTTTCGAACCTTGGTTTTTTCGGTGCTCTTCAGGAGAAACTTTTCTGGGGGCAGGACATCAGAAACAAATAGAATTGCTTATGGAATCGTTCGAAAAACTTCCCTCCCACGTATCTATTATAATGGATGGTAACGGCCGATGGGCTCAGCGGCATTCGCTTCCCAGGTTCAAGGGTCACTATGAGGGCGTGGAAAGCGTGCGGGCAGTGGTGGAGTGCTGCTGCGAACTTGGAATCCCGTACCTTTCGCTGTTTGCCTTTTCCGAAGAGAACTGGAACCGTCCTCAGGATGAGGTCTCCCGCCTTATGGAGCTTTTTGCCCTGAGTATGAAGAATGAATTGAATAATTTTATAAAGAACGGGGTCAGGTTTGTGGTCCTGGGCAACCGGGAACGCTTCTCGGAGAATCTTAATTCTGCGATAGATGAGATGATGCGCTCTACGGCCGCCGGCAGCGCCCTCACTCTGGTGGTGTTCCTCAGCTACAGCGGCAGGTGGGATATCCTGCAGGCCGCCCGAAAACTGGCCGTGACTCATCCGGACGGAAATTTCGGAATGGAAGAAATCTCTTCGGCCCTGGTCACGTCCAGGATTCCCGACCCGGACCTGCTCATCCGCACGTCGGGAGAGATGCGTATCAGCAACTATATGCTGTGGCAGCTTTCCTATACCGAAATCGTGGTGGTGGATACACTTTGGCCTGATTTTAGAAAGACCAGTTTCCTCGATGCGCTCAGAGAATACGAAAAGCGCGACAGACGTTTCGGAAAAGTCAAATAATTCCGTATATTTGCAATCTTACTCGTAAGATAAATGAAGTTCGAAAAATTGTTTTTACTCGCGGTAACTGCGCTGGTTTCCATAGGGACTTTTGCGCAGGGTCCCGAGGTAGATTACAATAATCCCCAGAAGTATATCGTAGGAGGCGTCAGGGTAGAAGGCAACCGGTTCGTAAACTCGGACCAGATAATCCAGATCTCGGCGCTGGAAAAAGGAATTGGGATTACCGTTCCAGGCGACGATGTATCCAATATAATCAAGCGTTTGTGGGCTCAGAGATACTTTGAATCCGTTTCTCTTGAAATAGACAGCCTCTCGGCTGCCGGTGATTCCGCCTTTTTTGTAATCAAGGTCCAGGAGCGCCCCAGAATGTCGGGCTACAGCTTTACTGGAATCAAGAAATCGGAAGACAAGGAAATCAGGGACAGGCTGGGACTGCGTCGCGGAAACGAGTTCTCGGACCACGTGTCCAAGACCTGTTGCGACATCATAAAGCGTTTCTATGCCGAGAAAGGCTTCCTCAAGTGCGAGGTCACTCCCGAGGTCAGGAAGGATACGGTTATCAGGAATGCCATCAGAGTGGTGTTCAACGTGAACAAGGGGGAAAAGATTCGTATCAAGACCATCAACTTCTATGGAAATGAGCACGTGAAGGAGTTCAAGCTTGCCAAGGCTATGAAGAACACCAAGTCCAACAAGATTTACAACTTCTTCAAGAGTAAGAAATTCAAGGAGAAAGAATACGTTACCGACCGCAAGGACGTGCTTACTCCCTTTAACGAAGCGGGCTATCGTGATGCCCGGCTCATCAGGGACTCGATTTA
Source organism: Candidatus Cryptobacteroides fimicaballi (assembly GCA_018065485.1). Classification (GTDB taxonomy): domain Bacteria; phylum Bacteroidota; class Bacteroidia; order Bacteroidales; family UBA932; genus Cryptobacteroides; species Cryptobacteroides fimicaballi. Next base: position 9,295 of record JAGHTF010000093.1, read on the forward strand.
CTACATCTCACCCAAGCATCTTGGAATCGACCTCTATTTCGACGAGGGCGAAAAATATTTCTTCAGGGATATACAGTGGACCGGCAACTCGGTTTTCAGCGCCGACCAGCTCAACGGAATACTGGACCTTAAGAAAGGCGACGTTTACGATGTGGTTTCTATGCAGAAGAGGCTGTTCGGCGGTGGTAAGGAAGGCGAACAGGACGTGTCCAAGATATATAGGGACAATGGTTACCTTTTCTTTAACCTTACTCCCGTGGAAGTAACCATAGAGAACGATTCCGTCGATGTGGAACTCCGGGTTTCGGAAGGAAAGCAGGCTACACTCAACAATATCGTGATCAATGGAAACGACCTTACCAACGAAAGGGTTGTCCGCCGTCAGATTTTCACCCGTCCGGGCTATCTGTTCAGTCAGAGCGACTTCGAACGTTCCATAAGGGAAATAGCTTCTATGGGGCAGTTCGACGCCGAGGCTATTATGGACCCTCAGAAGGGCTATTCCATTATTCCAAACGGGGCGAGCAGTACGGTGGATATCGTTTACAACGTGACCGAGAAACCGTCTTCTCAACTTGAGCTGTCCGGAGGTTGGGGAGGCAATACCTTTGTGGCTACGGTTGGCGTAAGTTTCAACAACTTCTCTACCCACAGGTTCTTTGAGAAGGGGGCCTGGAGGCCTGTGCCTCTCGGAGATGCCCAGAACCTGTCTTTCCGTTTCCAGACAAACGGAAACTACTATACCGCCCTGTCGGCCAGTTTTACCGAGCCCTGGCTCTTTGGAAAAAAGCCTACGTCGTTGAGCGTGTCGGCATATTTCACCCGTCAGACCGACTCCAACATCTGGATCGGACGGCTCAGCAACAACCGTTCTATGGAAGTGTTCGGAGCTGTTGCCCAGTTGGGATTCCGCCTCAAGTGGCCGGACAACTACTTTATTATGTACCATTCCTTGAGCTGGCAGAGTTACAATCTGCACAACTGGTACAGCGGCTACTTCATTTTCGACGACGGTCTGTCCAACAATATTAACTATACGGTTGCTCTTTCCCGTAACTCTACCGACCAGCAGATTTATCCCCGCGTGGGAACAGACTTCTCCCTGTCGGTATCGCTTACCCCTCCGTACTCTCTGTTCCGCAAGTACTCTTTCGATGCTGCCGGAAACAAGGTTTCCGTGGGTAGTTGGAGAGACGTTGACTACGATTATTGGACAGCTCAGGACCGTTACCGCTGGGTAGAATATCATAAGTGGAAGCTCAACTGCGCTTCATATATCAAACTTGCCGGGGATCTTGTACTTATGGCACGCGCCCAGTTCGGATATCTCGGGTATTATAACAGGAATCTCGGTTATTCTCCTTTCGAAGGCTTCCTCGTAGGTGGCGACGGTATGTCGGGTTACAATACCTACGGTTCCGAGGTTATTTCTCTCCGCGGTTATACCAATTATTCGCTTACTCCTGTTCAGCTGACGGCATACAATTCAGGAGGTACTGCCTATGCGGGTAACGTTTATGATAAGTTCACTCTCGAATTGCGCTACCCTGTAGTTATGCAGCCTTCATCCACGATTTACGTACTCGGCTTCCTCGAGGGAGGTAACTGCTGGTCGGACATCAAGTACTTCAATCCGTTCCAGATGAAGCGTTCGGCCGGTGTGGGTGCGCGTGTATTCCTGCCTATGCTGGGCTTGCTGGGTGTCGACTGGGGATACGGCTTCGACGACCCCACCAACGGCAGGAGCCAGTTCCATTTTGTTATCGGACAACAATTTTAATTAAATACAATTATGAAAAAAATTCTTTTAATCATCACTATGGTGCTCGTCACCTCTATGGCATTCGCACAGAAGTTCGGCCGTGTAAGTTCTACCGAATTGATTCAGCTCTGCCCCGAGGCCGATCAGGCACGCGCAACACTTCAGGCAGCCAGCAAAGAGGCTCAGGAAACATATACCGATATGACAGCCGAGTATGGCAAAAAGTACGAGGCTTATCAGCAGAATGCTGCGAAATGGGCAGAATCTACCCGTACCAGCAAGGAGAAGGAACTCTATGACTTCCAGCAGCGTATCCAGGAGTATAGCCAGAGCGTTCAGCAGGAACTTCAGCAGAAAGAGCAGACTCTTTTCCAGCCTATTATGGAGAAAGCTACGAAGGTTATCAGCGATATCGCTGCAAAGGCCGGTTATGTTGCTGTTTTTGAAGAAGGCTCTCTCCCCTATGTTGACAAGACCCAGTGTGTGGACATTACTCCCGAGGCTCGCAAGGCAATGGGTATAAAGGAAGGCAGGACACTTGAATCGCTGGCCGCTGAGTTGCAGCAGGCTGCCCCCGAACAGGCTAAGTAACAGCAATATCGATATGCAACATAAAATCATAGACGTACAGGATGTCGTCATAAGATTTGCAGGAGATTCCGGAGATGGTATGCAGCTCACGGGATCTCTTTTTGCAGATATGTCGGCCATTTACGGAAATGGCCTTTCCACTTTCCCCGATTATCCGGCCGAAATCCGCGCCCCTCACGGGACGGTTTCCGGAGTTTCGGGATTCCAGGTTCACATCGGTTCCCGCAAGGTTTCTACTCCGGGCGACTTTTGTGATATGCTCATAGCTATGAACCCTGCCGCTCTCAAGGCAAATGCCAAGTGGTGCAAGCGTCACGCTATGATTCTCGTCGATGACGATTCGTTCGACCAGACCCTTATGAGTAAAGCCGGCTTCAAGACCGACAATCCGTTCGAAGAGCTTGGCGTTGAGGACAGGACTATAATCGTTGCCCCTATCACAACTCTTACCAAGGAGAGCCTGAAGGACAGCGGGATGGACAACAAGGCTATTCTCAAGTGTAAGAATATGTTTACTCTGGGAGTTGCCTGCTATATCTACAACCGTCCGTTGGAGCCTATCTTCAATTATCTCGAGAGAAAATTCTCTAAGAAACATCCCGAGGTGATTGCTCCTAACCGCAAGGTTCTGAGCGACGGCTTCAACTATGCCGCAAACATTCAGGCAATCGCCAATACCTATACCGTTGAGCCTATCAAGAATGCTCCCAAGGGAACGTACCGTAACATCAGCGGTAATCAGGCTACTGCCTGGGGACTGCTTGCGGCTTCCGAAAAATCCGGACTGCCTCTGTTCTGCGGTTCTTATCCCATTACACCTGCCACCGCTATTCTCGAGGAGCTTGCTCTTCACAAGAACCTTGGTGCCAAGACGGTGCAGGCCGAGGATGAAATCGCCGGCATATGTACTGCCATCGGCGCTTCCTTTGCCGGTAATCTGGCAGTCACCACTACCTCAGGCCCCGGCCTTTCGCTTAAGAGCGAAGCACTTGGACTTGCAGTTATGGCAGAGCTTCCGCTTGTGGTGGTTGACGTTCAGCGCGGCGGTCCTTCAACCGGACTTCCAACCAAGACCGAGCAGACCGATCTTTCGCAGGCCCTTTACGGCCGTAACGGCGAATGTCCCATTCCTGTAGTGTGCTCGCATTCTCCTGCACATTGCTTCGATGCGGCTTTCCAGGCTTCCAAGATTGCGCTGGAGCATATGACTCCCGTCATCCTGCTTTCCGAAGGCTTCCTCGGAAACGGCAGTGAGCCCTGGTGTGTACCTTCTATGAAGGATTATCCTGCAATCAAACCTCCTTATGTCGATGGAAACATCGCTGCAGGGGAGAAGTTCCAGCCTTTTGCAAGGAACGCTCAGAATATGGTTCCCTATTGGGCCGTTCCCGGCCAGAAGGGTTACGAACATCGCAAGGGCGGCCTTGAGAAGACTCACGCCGGAGTTATCTCTACCGATCCTGCCAATCACGAGATGATGGTACGCGAGCGTGCCGCTAAGGTGGCTGCCATTGCAGCCGACATTCCCGCTCTCGAGGTTGACGGTGCACCGGCCGGAGAACTTCTGGTTGTCGGCTGGGGTGGAACCTACGGACATATCTCCAGTGCCGTTCAGGAGCTTAGGGAAGAAGGAACCGGCGTTTCATACGCTCATTTCGATTTCATCAACCCTCTTCCTGCAAATACCCGCGAGGTTTTCTCCTCTTTCAAGAAGATTCTGGTATGCGAGCTCAACAGCGGTCAGTTTGCGAACTACCTTCGCGGACTTTACCCCGAATTCGAATTCCACAAGTTTAACAAAATACAGGGCCAGCCGTTCCTCGTAGAGGAAATCAAGGAAGCCGTTAAGAAGGAGTTATAGACTATGGCAGATCTTACATTCAAGGATTTCAAGAGCGACCAGGAAGTTCGCTGGTGCCCCGGATGCGGCGACCACGCAGTACTGGCATCTTTGCAGAGGGCTTTGCCTAAGGTGAGCCAGGCTCTGGGATATGAAAAGGAGCGTTTTGTTGTAGTTTCCGGAATCGGATGCTCTTCCCGTCTTCCTTATTATATGAGTACTTACGGATTCCACAGTATTCACGGCCGTGCTACGGCAATCAGTACGGGAATCAAGGTTGCGAATCCCGACCTCTCTATCTGGCAGGCTTGCGGCGACGGCGATGCTCTGGCTATTGGCGGCAATCATTTCATCCACGCCATCAGAAGGAATGTGGATATAAACATAATGCTGTTCAACAACCAGATTTACGGCCTTACCAAGGGACAGTACAGCCCTACATCCAAGCTTGGCGCCATTACCAAGACTTCTCCTTACGGAACCGTAGAGAATCCGTTCAATCCCGGCTCTCTTGTTCTGGGTGCCAAGGGTACTTTCTTTGCCAGATCTCTGGACGTCGAACTTGCACTCAATGAGGAAATTCTTACTCAGGCAGCCCTGCATAAGGGATGTTCTGTAGTTGAGTTCCTTACCAACTGCGTTATCTTCAACGACGGAGCGCACAAGAGTATCTCTGATCCGGCAATCCGGGCCGACAAAACCATCGTCCTCAAGCAGGGCGGGAAGATGCTTTTCGGCAAGGATCGCAACAAGGGACTGGTATTCGAGAATAACAAGCTCAAGGTGGTTACCGTCGGCGAAGAAGGCTATACCCTCGATGACGTTCTTGTTCACGACGCCGCTTCCGATAATTTTGCATTGCAGATGGCTCTTGCCGATATGAAGGGCCCCGATTTCCCCGTTGCCCTGGGTATTATCCGCAACGTAGAGGACGCAACCTACGATCAGGCTGTCCGCAATCAGGTAAACGAAGTCACCGCCAAGGCCAGGGTCCACAACGTGGACGAACTTCTCCACAGCGGTTCAACCTGGGAAGTGAAATAATACCTGAGAATCTCTTGCTTCTCAATCCCCGTGCTCACACCCTGCAGAAATGCTTTAGGGTGTGAGCGGTCGTTTTGCCGGGAACGTCAACCGACGCCTCGCTTGATCTTGTACAAAACGCGAGTCGCGGGTGTTCAAGGTTGGCGTTCTATGGTCCTGTGCTTAGCTTTTCGTCTATTTTTTGCCCCTTTGTACAGACGCGAGTGAGGGGTGTTCAACAGAGTGCTGCTTTGGCGGGTGAAGGAGCAGTACAGCGGGCAGGAGCTCAGACTGCGCTCGGCTGTCAAAAGTGGCATTCGTCGGCTTTGCTGCGGAACTCGCCTTCGTGCGCAGTCGCACAACGGCTCAGACAGTCCTCGCAATCCGCTTCGCGAACCGCCTCCTCGGTGCCGCTTTTTCCCGGGCGCCTCGCTTGTAAATCGCTCCTGCCCGCTGTGTCGCATCCTTTACCTCCCCCGAAACACCAACCATATATCACAAAAGAAGACCCGCCGCTGTTGGAATAAGCGAACTACAACTATATGAAACCGCGCAAGTTCATTCATCCGTCTGCACGGATGAATCTGATGACTTTAATAATTTGCGATTTATTCGCCAATGTACGCATAGTCCCAGAACTCATACTCAAACCTCACACCTTCGCGGAACTGATTGGTCAT
>JAGHTF010000065.1 GCA_018065485.1 Candidatus Cryptobacteroides fimicaballi
CTATGAGTGTGAACGAGAAATGGAGCAGGAAGTTTACTGTCCATATCTTAATGTAATTGGCGTTCCAGAGTTTTTCCACCGCTGTCCTTTTTTTCACTACAAAGATACTTATTTTTTTGTAGCTTTGGGAAAATGATGTTAACTTTAACGATTCGTAAAACAGGTTCGTCATATGGCGGCAAAGACTAGGCAGACTGTTAATGCTGGGGAGTTTTCAAGGCAACTCCTGGAAGAGATAGGGCGCGGGGTATATCGTCCCGTGTATCTTCTTATGGGAGAAGAACCCTATTATCCCAATCTGGTCTGCAAGGCGATTCTCGAAAACTGCATCGACGATTTCTCCAAGGACTTCAACGAGACGGTCTGCTATGGGGCGGATGTGAATGCCGAACGGATAATCTCCGAGGCAAGGCAGTTCCCTATGATGGCGGAGCGCCGTCTCATAGTTGTAAGGGAGGCCCAGTTATGCAAGGATATCGAGAACGTGAGCGTATATCTGCAGGAACCGCTGGACAGCACCGTGCTGGTCATTCTTATGTCGGGGGCAAGTGCCGACAAGCGCAAGGCTCTCTACAAGAATGCCCAGAAGGTGGGCGCTGTGCTCGAAAGCCAGCCTTTGCGGGATTACGAACTCGATTCCTGGATTCAGAGCTATTATCGGGGGAGAGGCCTGCAGATAGATCCGGATGCCGCTTCCCTGCTCGGGGAATCTACCGGAACCAATCTCTCCGCCATCATTGTCGAAACCGACAAACTGTTGAAGAATCTGCCGCAGGGGACAACCGGGATTACCGCGCAGGATATCGAAAAGAATGTGGGGATAAGCCGGCAGTACAGTATCTTCGAGCTTACCAGGGAACTTTCGGTGAAGAATGCGCCCAGGGCGCTGATGATTGCGCGCCGCATAGGTTCGATGGCCCGCTTTGAAATGCCGATGGCCGTGAGCGCCCTGTACAATCATTTTTCCAGGATTCTCAGGTACGGGGCCCTGTTGCAACAGAGCCACTATCCTACTCCGGAGCAGAAGGCGCAGGCCCTTCCGGGAGTCAATCCGTATTTCTATAAGGAGTATGACACTGCGGTAAGGAATTATCCTGTGGCAAGCGCAATGGCGGCGGTAAGCCTGCTGTGCGAATACGATTATCTGGGCAAGGGTGGCGACGGACTTGCCGCAAGCCCCGATGAACTTATGGTTGAATTAATTACCAAATTGCTATGGCTATAATAGAATGTAAGAATGTCAGCAAGACTTTCGGACCCAAGGTCGCATTGGACCAGGTGAGCCTTGAGATTCCGGAAGGTAAAATCTTCGGTCTGCTCGGACCGAACGGAGCGGGAAAGACAACCCTCATCCGTATCATCAACAGAATAACCATTCCCAATGGAGGGGAGGTTTATTTCAATGGACGTCCCATTACCTCAAATGACGTGCAGAAGATAGGCTATATGCCCGAGGAACGCGGCCTCTACCGTAAAATGAAGGTCGGGGACCAGGCTATGTATCTTGCCCAGCTCAAGGGAATGAGTTCAGCACAGGCCCGCAGCGAACTCAAGGCCTGGTTTGTTCGCTTCGGTATTCAGGACTGGTGGGACAAGAAGGTGGAGGAACTCTCCAAGGGTATGGCCCAGAAACTCCAGTTCATAACTACTGTCGTGCACAAGCCCAGTCTGCTCATTCTGGACGAACCTTTCTCCGGCTTTGATCCCGTGAATGCCGAACTTATCCGCAAGCAGATTCTACAGCTGAAGGAGTACGGTGCAACGATAATACTGTCGACACACAATATGGAGTCGGTTGAGGAACTTTGCGACGAGATTGCCCTCATTAACCAGAGCAAGCTGGTGATTGTCGGTGGAGTCGAGCAGATACGCCGCCGGTACGGCAACAATAATATCGAGCTGGTTTACACCGACGCCGATGGTCGGCACACTGAGGTGCTTCCGGCAAGTACCGACGGTGCTCCTACTCTCAAGACTTACCTGGAGAAGAGCGGAGTGCAGATCAATGCTTACCGCGAGCTTATGCCCCGGATGAACGATATCTTTATCAAACTTGTAACAGGGGAGGACAGAATATGAATTTCAGGAACATTAAAATCATCATTAGTCGCGAATATCTTAACCGCGTAAAGAAAAAGAGTTTTCTTGTAACCACTTTTCTGGTTCCGGTCCTTATGGCCGCACTCGTTCTGGTGCCCGTGATAGTGATGATGACCAGCGAGGAAAAGACCAAGGTGATTGCGGTATATGACCGTTCGGGCGTTGTTGCTCAGACCCTTGAGGATACAAAGACAATAGACTACGTGATTTCTCCCGATATTCCTGTCGATTCCCTTAAGAGGAATATGAAGGAGCTTGGCTACGATGCTGTTCTGGATATCTCGGAAATCAACGGGCAGAAGAGCGTTACGGCCGACCTTACCTCTGTGAATCCGATGGGCGTGGAGATGGCATCCAATATAAACAACCGCATCGAAGATGCCATAGAAGACTACAGAATAAACTCTTATGGGATAGACGGCCTGGCTCAGATAATGCAGGACGTAAAGGCTGACATTAAGCTCAATACCTATACGATAGGGGATGATGGCGAGGAAAAGATTTCCGAGACGGGGGTGTATGCCGCATTCTCTATGATTCTGGGAATGATAATCTTTATTTTTGTGACAATGTTCGGCTCTATGGTAATGTCTTCGGTTATCGAGGAGAAGACCAGCAGAGTAGTGGAGGTGCTTGTAAGCTCTGTCAGGGCTACGGAACTTATGTTCGGTAAAATCATAGGCATAGCCTGTGTGGCTCTTACCCAGTTCTTCCTGTGGATAGTGCTTACCTTTGCACTGGTAGCCGGAGCCTCGGCATTTATGGGTACCGATATCCTGAAGGATAAGGATCCCGTCGAAATGGTTGAGTCTATGGGCGTTGATCCTGCCGCTATGGAGGAGGTGATGCCTTCGGAAGGCCCTGCCGGTGAGATCTCGATAGTGCTCGACACAATCAAGAATATGGATATGGGCTCTATGCTGCTTATCTTCCTGGTATTCTTCGTATTCGGCTATCTGCTTTATGCTTCGATGTTTGCCGCTATCGGCTCGGCTGTGGAGAATGAGGGCGACAGCTCGCAGCTGCAGTTGCCTGTAACCATCCCCCTGATGATAGGATATTTCATTGCAATTTATGCATTCAGGGCTCCCGACAGTGCAATTGCCTTCTGGGGCTCGATGATTCCCTTCACTTCGCCTATCGTGATGATTGCCAGAGCCCCCTTCGGTGTTCCCGCTTGGGAGATTGCAGTGTCTATGGTGCTTCTGATTGTCACGTTTGTGGTTCTGGCCTGGCTCTCGGCCAAGATTTACAAGGTGGGAATTCTTATGTTCGGAAAGAAAACAACTTGGAAAGACCTTTGGAAATGGTTAAAACAGTCTTAAAACTCTTGCCGGTACTGGCGCTTGCGCTGTCTTGCAATGCCTCCGGGAATTATACCTGGGAGAAATATGTTATTGACGGGCGCTTTACAGGGGCTACTTCTCCTAATGCCGACAACGTTGAGGAGGCCCTTGGAACCGTGGAGGACGGAATTTATTTCGCTCCCAACGGAAAGGTGTATTCCGAGGGCTGCGTTGTAGAGGCGGCTTCAGCCCTTATCGCTTCCCAGGAGAAGATGCGTCGTGTAAAGGAAGTGATAGGATATGCTCCAAGGGAGATGCGTGCCCGTATGCCCGAGAGCGAGCTTTCCAATATGGCTGCGGATATTGTTGCGCAGTCGGCCGCCGCTCTTACCGGTCGCAAGGTCGATCTTGGAATAATTAACCAGGGTGGAATCCGGGTCGTAATGCCAAAAGGCAAGGTTCTGCTGGATGACATCGAGTCTATGTTCCCTTTCAAGAATTACATCTGCTATGTTGCTGTCAAGGGCTCGGAACTGGAACATCTGTTCGAATTCCTGGCCAGACGCCGCAGACCGGAATGTCTTTCAGGGGTTAAGTTTGTGATAGACGGAAACAAGGTCGGAGAACTGCTTATCGGCGGCAAGCCGCTGGACAGGGAAAAGACGTACGGTATGGCCACCATAGACTTCCTCCTGGACGGTGGAGACAGCCTCTATCTTGCCAGAAATGCGCAGGAACTGATAATCTGCAAGCCGACTGTCCTTGAGGTTGTGGAACCGTATATCCGCAGTCTGGCCGCTCAGGGAAAAGAAATCGAATATTTCACCGACGGTAGAGTCGAAATCATCAATCCTGAAAAGAAATGAAGAAGATAGTTGTTTATATACTGAGCGTTTGCCTTTTCTGGTCCTGTACCGGTAATTCGGACAATGGGCTGGTAATTCTGCACTGCAATGATACTCACAGCCATTTCGAGGCCGAGCATTCTCAACGTAACCTGAATCACGGCGGCGTGATAGAGCGTGCCGCTTTCATAGATTCGGTGAGGAACGCCGAAGGGGAGGACCGGGTTCTGCTGCTTCATGCCGGGGACTTCGGCCAGGGTACGTCCTATTTCTCGGAACTTAAAGGAGAATTTGAGATAGAGGTTATCAATATCCTGAAATACGATGTGGTTACGCTCGGTAACCACGAATTCGACAACGGCATAGAAGCGTTGACCGAAAGACTCAAGAAGATTAAGACTACCAAGGTTGTATGCGCTAATCTGGATCTTTCGCCATTCGAACTGGGCAAATATGTAGAGCCGTATGCCATTCTGGTGAAGAATGGAATTAAGATTGGAGTGATTGGCCTGGAGACAAGGCTGAAGGGATGTGTGTCGTCTACGATATCGGACCGTATTCCTCAGCTGGATGATGCCGAAGTGGTGAACAAATGGGCCGACCATCTTAAGAATGCTGAGTGTTGCCAACTGGTGATAGTTCTGTCTCACCTCGGGTATGAAGAGGACCATGCTCTCGTCCCTTCAATCAGAAACGTTGACCTTGTAATCGGCGGCCACTCACATACTTTCGTGGATGATATGATTTACGTTGCAGATGCCGATGGCAAGCGGGTCGGAATCGTTACCGACGGCCAGTGGGGACTGGAAATGGGAAAAGTGACATATCGTCCGTGATTCATTTTTTGCAAATAAAATAAAAAGCTGTATATTTGCCCTCCCAATGGTGCGTTGGCCGAGTGGTTAGGCGCAGGTCTGCAAAACCTGTTACAGCGGTTCGATTCCTCTACGCACCTCCAAGAATGCCCTTCAGACTATCTGAAGGGCATTTCTCATATAAAAACCTTACTACAACCTTACTACAAATAAAAAAGCTCCGAGGGCAGGGTATGCATCTCGGAGCTGGTTGGTATTTAAAACATATCGTCAATATGGCGATTGTTTCGACTGCAAATATACTCATTAAATAATAATCTTCATATCGGCAGTTCCGTCGGACTTGCGTCCGCCGGAATGTCGGAAAGCGTACCCGGCTCCCGAGCTCCCGCAGGCTCAGGAGCCGACACTTTCCGACACCCTCGCGGGCTGCCTGTCGGTCAAAGATGTTATATTTGCATTCGGAATCGCTGAGCTGTGCATAACAACACAGCAAAATGAAAATCTTTATTGACAACGGACACGGCCAATTCACGGCCGGAAAACGCTCCCCTGACGGAGAATTCAGAGAAGCATTCTACAATCGAGAAATCGCCAAACGCATAGTTACGGATCTGCAGGACCGAGGCTACGATGCAGAACTCCTGGTTCCGGAGGATGATGACATTCCTCTCAAGGAGCGATGCCTGCGTGTGAACAAATGGTGCCTCCTTCACGGCAAACAGAATGCAATCTGTATCAGCATCCACGTAAACGCCCAAGGAAACGGCTCTCAGTGGACGAAAGCATCCGGCTGGAGTATTTATACATCCAAGGGCAACACGGCCGCAGACAGCCTTGCAAACTGCATCGCCGAAGCAGCTAAGAAATATCTTCCTGATATGAGATTGCGAGCCGATTACTCAGACGGTGACATCGACTTCGAAGAAGAATTTTACATTTTGAAGCATACTATGCCCGCCTGCGTTTTATCTGAAAACGGATTCATGACCAATGAGAAAGAATGCCGTTGGCTCCAGACAAGAGAGGCCAAACAAGCAATCGCAGACCTACACGTAGAAGGAATTATCGAATATCTGGAGCAGGTTGGCTCAATATCTTGCCAAAGTAGATGAACCAGGCTGCAACGAATATCTTTCTGAAATCACCCGGTTTGAAGCAATCGTTGCAAGCAATAACTGCGTAAGTGTACAATCCTATGCAGTTCATTATGCTTTGTGTATTAACCTGGTCGATGCCGGATTGTCTCAACCCTTCATCAGTTCTGATGGCCACAACCATTGCAGCTGCTCCCACCTCCGGATACATCCCGTTCCACTTGCTTGAACGGACTTCCTGCTCCTTCATAGTTCTGGCAGCTGCGCCGAAGCTCCCAAGCTCCTTTTCGTGGCTGCCGGAGAATATCATCAGAGCATCCTCCATCCTGTCCCCATACTCATTTGCAGCAGGGCCGAGATCTTCGTACACTGGATACATTGGTATGATATCATTTGCGAAATTGATGAAATCATCATCAATATCCGTCTCATATACTTTCTGGAGTTCCCGGTCGAGGTCTTCTATTTTCATTGTGGCAGCAAATTAAAGGGTTTCAGACTACATTACAAAAAAAAAGGTTAGTAGGGCTCCCCCTGATGCGTTCACCGTGCACCGCCAGATGCATTTCAACAAACAGCAGGGATCATCACCCATACTAACCGTATGTGATGATACCCCAAATGC
>JAGHTF010000084.1 GCA_018065485.1 Candidatus Cryptobacteroides fimicaballi
AAGTTTGCCGCTGACTGCCAGAAGGCCGATGCCGAAGTTGCCGCTCTCAAACCCGGCGAAGCTCTGCTTCTCGAGAACCTGCGTTTCTACGCCGAGGAAGAAGGCAAACCCCGCGGACTCGCCGAGGATGCCACCGACGAACAGAAGAAGGCTGCAAAGGCTGCTGTCAAGGAAAGCCAGAAGGAATTCGTAAAGAAACTCGCTTCCTACGCCGACTGCTACATCAATGACGCATTCGGAACAGCCCACCGCGCACACGGCAGCACCGCTCTCATTGCCAAGTATTTCCCGGATGACAAGATGTTCGGATACCTTATGGAAGGCGAAATCAAGGCTATCGACAACGTTCTCAAGAATGCTCAGAGGCCTTTTACTGCAATCATCGGCGGCAGCAAGGTAAGCAGCAAGCTTGCAGTGCTCGAGAATATGCTCGAGAAGGTGGACAACCTCATCATCGGCGGTGGAATGGGCTATACCTTCGTAAAGGCAAAGGGCGGAAAGATTGGAAATTCTCTTCACGAGGATGAACTTATGCCCGAGGCTCTCTCTATCCTTGCAAAGGCAAAGGAGAAGGGTGTAAACGTATATCTCTCAGTTCAGACCGTAGTGGGCAACGAGTTCTCCAACGACTCTGCAACCCAGACCGTTCCCGCAGACCAGATTCCCGACGGATGGGAGGGAATGGATGCAGGTCCCAAGTCTCTGGAAATCTGGAAGGACGTTATCCTCGGCAGCAAGACTCTGCTTTGGAATGGCCCCGTAGGCGTATTCGAGCTTCCCAACTTTGCCAAGGGAACTCTCAAGATTGCCGAGTATCTTGCCCAGGCTACCGAAAACGGAGCATATTCTCTCGTAGGTGGCGGTGATTCCGTTGCTGCAGTTACCCAAATGGGATACGCAAAGAAAGTCAGCTATGTAAGTACCGGCGGCGGCGCAATGCTCGAGGCTCTCGAAGGAAAGGACCTCCCCGGTATTGCGGCTATCCGCGAATAGTTTCAGGCGTTTATGAAGACCGGGAAGTCCTTTAAATTCTGGCAGTGGGAAACCATTGTGGTATCGATGGTGGTTTACGCCATCTACTACTTTGTGCGTAAGAATTTTTCCATCGCAATGCCTGGCCTGACAGCCGAATACGGTATCAGCAACACCAGCTTCGGAATAGTCATTGCCATTGCTTCGGTAGTATACGGATTTTCCCGCTTCGTCAACGGGTTTATAGTTGAGAAAGTGAGCACAAGAGTATTTATGGCCATAGGCCTGATGCTCTGTGCCGTTTCCAACTTGTGCTTTGGCTTTGGCGTGGACCTCAGCTACCTCATAACAGGGGTGCACGAAGGCCCGCAGATGGTGAATATGCTCATTCTGGTAATGGGCGTCACCATAGTTCTGAACCAGTATTTTCAGGGGATGGGCTATCCGCCCTGCGCAAGAATGCTCCCGCAGTGGATTCATCCAGGAGAGCTTGCTACCAAAATGAGCATCTGGAATACCTCCCATTCCATAGGAGCTTCCTGTGCCGTAGTGGTGTGCGGGTTGGTTATGACCAATATGGGAGCGGATATGAGCGGCAACAGCAGCGTTGTTGCAACCATCACCCAGAATCTGTCCCACAGTATCAGGAACTGGGCCGATTTAAGTGACGCCGAACAAACCTCCAGGGTTCTGGCCTATGCCTCGCATTACGGGGCGTGGCGCTGGTGCTTCTTCATCCCCGCCTGCGTTGCGGTATGCGGAGCCGTCATCTCCCTTATAGGACTGCACGACAGCCCCCAGAGCATCGGCCTTCCCGAAATGGAAGGGACACACACGGGAAAGGAAGAGACAAAGGGCAGGGAAGGAGCCCACAAGGCATTCCTCAGGCATATGGTGTTCCGCAACAAATGGGTGTGGATGCTGGCAAGCGCCAACGTGTTTGTGTATGTCCTGCGGATGGGAGTCCTGGACTGGGGCCCCAAGTTCCTTACCGAAGACCGTGGAATGGACATAAAGTCAGCCGCCTGGAGCGTGGCTGTCTTTGAGATTACGGCCATAGTGGGAACAATCTTCGCCGGATGGGCCACCGACCACATCTTCAAGGGAAAGGCTCACAGGATGTGCCTGTTCTCTATGGCGGGAGCCTGCCTGTTCCTGGGAATCTTTGCTATGTTCCCGGGTCTCAATCCCATAGTTTCGATGATAGTACTGGCAATGGCCGGATTCTGCATCTACGGCCCTCAGGCCCTTATAGGAATCGGCTCTGCAAATCAGGCTACGAAGGAAGCTTCGGCCACGGCCAACGGAGTTGCCGGAATATTCGGTTACGTGGGTTCGGCTTTATCGGCTCTGGGCGTCGGGTTCATTGCCGACCATTTCGGCTGGACAGCTGTATTCATCACATTCATCTGTGCCGGACTGGTAGGAGCCGTCATTTTCCTGTGTATGTGGAAAGCCCCGCGGGACGGATACGAACGCTCGAAGAAGTTTACCGCTTCGCTGCTTTCGAAATAGTATAGAACCTGTCCGATGCGGCAGGTTTCTTTTTTATAAAGGAGATTGCAATCGCGGTAATTCCCAGAACGATAAAGGGAATCGAGAGCAACTGGCCCATATTCAGCACCATATCCTGCTCGAACTCTACCTGGGGATTCTTTATGAATTCTATCAGGAACCGCGCCCCGAAGCATCCGGTGAGGAATATTCCGGTAAGGGTACCCTTGTAGAGTTTCTGAAGGTCTTTATTGTATATGGCCAGCATCGAAAGTCCCAGAATCAGGTATGCGAAAGCTTCGTAGAGCTGGGTCGGGTGCTTTGGGAGAGTCTCACCGTTCCTGAGGAAAACGAAGCCCCAGGGAAGGGAAGTGACTCCACCGTAGATTTCGGAGTTGAAGAGATTTCCAAGGCGGATGAAACAGCCTGCAAAGGCTACCGTTAAGCAGAGGCGGTCCATAATCCAGAAAAAATCGAAATCGTATCTGGGACCGTACTTGCGGGAGAACCAGATCATTGCCAGAACCAGGGCTATGGCTCCACCGTGGCTGGCAAGTCCGCCCTTCCAGGGCTGGAAGATTTCCCAGAAGCCTTCCCAGGAACCGAGATAGTAGTCGGGCTGATAGAAAAGGCAGTGCCCGAGCCTTGCGCCCACTATGGTTCCTATGAGCAGGGTATAGAGGAGGGGGTCTATCATTTTTTCGCTGATACCCTCTCTTTTGCAAAATTTTTGGAAAATATAGTATCCCAGAAAGAATCCTGCTACGAAAAGAAGCCCGTACCAGCGGATTGCGATGCCGCCTATCCTGAAAATCTCCGGGTTTACAGACCAGTTTACTGACAATATGTTCAACATTTCCGAAAAAATTAGCGGTCAAAGATAGCAATTTTTAAACAGATAGGGTTAACTTTGCCTTTTTTATTCAGAGAGCAGGTTTTGGTCTGCAATTTGATAGTAAAAAGGAGTTATAGATTTTGTAGAATAATTGTCAAAAAGTACTAATAAATGTTAATTATGATTCTTGAAAGTGTTGTGGCGGCGGCCGTTGCGCTGGGCAGCCCGCAGGAGGTTGCCCAGAGCCCTGCCGTAATAACGCTTGAGCAGGCTTTGGAAATTGCCCTTAGCGAGAACGTCTCCGTTAAGGTTGCAGATCGTGAGATTGAGCGTACCCGATACGCAAAGAAAGGCACCTATGCCGCGCTTTTCCCGCAGATAGATGCGTCCGGTTCATATCAGCGTACCCTTAAGAAACAGAAAATGTATGTCGACATTCCCGGTATGGAGGATGGAATGGAAGTCGGACGCTGGAACAACTGGTCCGGTGGGGTATCGGTAGCGATGCCGCTCGTGAACGCCCAGTTGTGGGAAAGCCTCCGGATTTCGGGTCAGGACGTGGAACTTGCGGTGGAGAAAGCCCGCAGTTCCCGTCTGGATATGGTTACCCAGGTCAAGGAAGCCTTCTATGCTGTCCTTCTTGCAAAGGAACTTGAAAACGTTTACACTCAGGTTTACCTGAACGCCAAGGCAAATCTGGAAAAGACCCAGAAAAAGTATAACGTACAAAAGGCGTCTGAGATGGACCTCGTACGTTCAAAAGCCAATCTGGCAAGCTCGTTACCTAACCTATACGACTCTGAAAACGCAGTGGACCTTGCCCTGTGGCAGCTTAAGGCAATAATGGGGGTAAACCTCGAAGAGGATATCGACGTTGCCGGGACTTTGGAAGACTATGCTTCGCAACTGAAGATGGACAGCAGCGTCAGCGAATCTTCTCCGCTGGACCGCAACACCACTCTGCGCCAGCTTGCAATGCAGAGTGAGCAGCTCGCCGCTGCGGTCAAGGCCCAGCAGTATGCCTACATTCCTTCCCTGTCCCTGGGGTTCAACTTCCAGATGAGCGCAACCCAGAACGAGTTCAACTTCAACGAGTACAAATGGACTCCGTATTCTATGGTGGGGCTCAGTCTCAACATCCCCATCTTCTCCGGAGGAAAGAGGCTCGCTTCCGTTAAGCAGAGCAAGATTCAGCTCGAAGAGTTCCAGCTCCAGCAGCAGGATGCCGAGCGGCAGCTCCGAATTGCGCTAAGGCAGGCCATCCGTACAATGGATACCAACATCAACACCTACAATGCCGCGCTGGATGCTCTGATTACTTCCCAGAAGGCGTTCGACATTGCCCAGAAGTCCTACGACGTGGGTCGCAGTACTCTTACCGACCTCAACGACGCCCAGCTGGTGCTTGTGCAGACTCAGCTTTCGGTATCGCAGTCGATATATTCGTTCCTTGTAGCCAAGGCCGGGCTTGAAAAGATTCTCGGTCAGGATTTCATCAACCAATAAAACAGTATCAGAATATGAAAAAGATTATTATATTGCTTTCAGCCGTTGCAGTTCTGTGCAGCTGTGGCGCTTCACAAAAGGAATCATCTGCGGCAACGGAGCCGGTGAAGACCGTTGCCGCCAAAGTCAAGACCGAGATTGCAACCGTTCAGACCGTACAGTACGACCAGATTTATTCCTCTACGGTCAAGGCTTTTGCCGTCAATAACATTGCGCCTCAGGCTGGCGGTCGTATCGAGGCTGTCAAGACCGAGGTCGGCCAGTTTGTCAATAAGGGACAGGTCCTTGCCGAGATGGAGGACCTCCAGCTGGTTCAGGCAAAGATAAAATATGCCAACGACGAGAACGAATACCAGAGAATCAAGGCTCTGTATGAACAGGGAGGAGTTTCCAAATCCGATTTCGACCAAATCGAGATGGGTATAAAAGTGAGCAAGGCCCAGCTTGAGAATCTGGAAAGGAACACTTATCTGCGTTCTCCCATTGCGGGAGTGGTTTCTGCCCGAAACTACGACCAGGGCGATATGTACACTATGGCCCAGCCGCTTTTTACGGTTCAGCAGATTGTTCCCGTGAAGATGCTGGTGGCCATAAGCGAGGCCGATTATTCCAAGGTTAAGGTAGGAATCCCCGTAGAGGTTACGGCAGACGCCCTTCCCGGTAAGACATATACCGGAAAGGTTGTGAGGATACATCCTACCATAGATGCTATGTCGCACACCTTCGCCGTTGAGGTATCGGTTCCCAACAACAATCGGGAACTCAGGCCCGGAATGTTTGTGAGGACAAAGGTGAATCTGGGTTCCGGAAGCAACATCGTGGTTCCCGATATGTGTGTAGTAAAGCAGCAGGGCTCGGGACAAAGGTTTGTGTTTGTAGTTAAGGACGGCGTTGCCGTTCAGAAGGCTGTGGAACTGGGAGTTCATTTTGGCAACAGGTATGAGATCCTCTCCGGACTCGAAGAAGGCGAAAAGATAATTACAAAGGGTGCCGCTACACTTAAGGACGGCTCAAAGGTGGAGGAAATCTAGTATGAGTGTAATAAGAACAGCGGTAAAAAATCCGGTCACTACGGCGTTGATTTTCATCGCCTGTATGATTTTCGGTATATTCTCGCTTGTAAAAACGAGCATAGCGTTGTTCCCCGACTTCGACTCCAATGTGATAATGGTAATGTCGTCGTATCAGGGGGCCAATGCCGAGGATATTGAGCAGAACCTTACCAAGGTGCTCGAGAACACCCTGAACGGTGTGGAGCACCTCAAGAAACTCAACACCCAGAGCAAGGAAAACATTTCTATCCTTACTCTTGAATTCGAGTACGGAACCGACATCGACGCCGCAACCAACGACGTCCGGGATAAATTGGATATGGTGAACAGCGTGCTGCCGGACGGGGTTTCCCAGCCGGTAATCTTTAAGTTCAGCGCCGACCTTATGCCTATCCTCTTTCTTTCGGCAACGGCCGATGAGTCTCTGCCGGGTCTGGAGAAAATGCTCGACGACAAGCTGGCAACTCCTCTTGCCCGAGTTCCAGGTGTAGGTACGGTATCCATAATAGGCGCTCCTACCCGTGAGATTCAGGTGCTGTGCGACCCCAACAAGCTGGCCGCCTACAACCTGAGCGTTAGCAACATTTCATCGGTGATAGGCGCCGAGAACAGGAATCTTCCTTCCGGAAATATCGATGTAGGTTCCGAAACTTTCTCCCTGCGGGTAGAAGGCGAACTTGACGACCCTTCAGAACTGCTGGACATTGTAATAGGAGCGTTTAACGGCAATCCCGTTTATCTGCGCGATGTGGCTACCATATTCGACGGTCCCGAGGAGAGGCAGCAGGAATCCTATACCAACGGAACCCGTGCAGCCCGTATCTCCATTCAAAAGCAGACCGGAGCAAATGCGGTGGACGTAATCAACAAGATTAAGGCAATGCTTCCGGAAATCGAGGCTTCCCTGCCCGACGACGTGAAGATAACAACGATTGTAGATACTTCCGACAACATTATCAACTCCATCAATTCCCTGCTGGAGACCATTCTCATCACTTTCCTGGTGGTAATGCTGGTAGTGTTCGTTTTCCTGGGGAGCTGGAGGTCCACAATCATTATCATTCTGTCTATCCCTATCGCTCTACTGGCGTCGCTGGTATATCTGTACGCTACGGGCAACACCCTCAATATCATTTCTATGTCGGCTCTGTCGCTGGCCATAGGTATGGTTGTGGACGATGCCATTGTGGTGCTTGAGAACGTTACCACACACCTTCAGAGAGGGGAAAAGGCGGTCGAGGCGGCCGTGCACGGCACGTCCGAGGTGGGAATTTCGGTTATAGCATCCACCCTTACGATGCTTTGCGTGTTCCTGCCCCTTACTCTGCTCAACGGTATGGCAGGTATCCTTTTCCGCCAGCTGGGCTGGATTGTGAGCATCATTATGATTGTGTCCACAACCGCAGCGCTTACGCTGGTGCCTATGCTCTGTTCCAAGTTCCTTCAGGCAAAGCCTAAGCACGGGAAGGTTTACAAGGTGATATTCGAGCCTATCAACCGTGGCCTGGACAAGATTTCAAGGGGTTACGCCCACGTTATACATTGGGCTACAAAGCGTCGCAAGACCGTGATATTCATCGCACTCGGCATTTTTGCGGCAGTGATGCTGTTCATAGCTCCCCACGTTAAGACGGAACTTATGCCGTCGTCCGACAACGGAAGGCTTTCGGCCACTCTTGAAATGCCCCGCGGAACGGCTCAGGCAGTTACGGCTCAGGTTGCAAAGAATATTTACGAAGAGATGGCCGCAAACATCCCCGAAATCAAGGTTCTCAACTACTCCTTCGGGCAGGCCGACTCCGACAACACCTTTGCAAGTATGCAGAGCAACGGCACTCACCTTATTTCTATGAACGTCAATCTGGGCAGTCCTACAAAGAGAGAGCGTTCTACCGCCGAAATCGCAGACCAGGTGCGTGAGATCATCAGCCATTATCCCGAACTCCGCAGGGTGGTTGTCACCGAAGGCGGCGGAATGGGAATGGGAAGCGGAGCTTCTTCGGTTGCCGTCGAGATTTACGGATACAGTTTCGAGGAAACCGACGCGCTGGCCAATTCCCTTATGAACAGGATGAAGGCCGACCCGGCCTATTCGCAGGTAACCCTCAGTCGAGACGAGTACACTCCTGAGTATCAGGTGGTTTTCGACCGTACAAAGCTTGCTCTCAACGGCCTTACCTCCTCGACTGCCGGTGCCGCATTCAGCGCCGCGATGAGCGGTTCGGTGACTTCCTACTACCGTGAAGACGGTGAGGAATACAAGATTCGAGTACGCTATGCCCCCGAATTCAGGCAGAGCCCCGAGGATCTTGGCAACACCATCGTTTACAATGCGAAAGGCGCTCCGGTGCGTCTGAAGGAGATAGGTACGGTAGTGGAGACTCAGGTGCCTCCTACCATCGAACGCAAGGACCGCGAACGTCTGATTACCGTAAAGGGAGTGGTTGCCCGCGGGGCCGCGCTCTCCGACGCGGTGGAAGCCGCCGACCGAATCATTAAGGATACGGATATTCCGCCCGCACTCTCGGTTGTAATTGCCGGAGATTACGAGGACCAGCAGGATATGTTCAGCGACCTCATTCTGCTTATGATTCTGATTGTCATCCTGGTTTATATGGTTATGGCTTCTCAGTTCGAGTCGTTTATGTCGCCGTTCGTAATTATGTTCTCGGTTCCGTTCGCGCTTGTGGGCGTGTTCCTCGGACTTTGGGTAAACAACACCCCTATGGGTATGATGGGAATGATAGGCCTCATAATCCTTCTGGGAATAGTTGTGAAGAACGGTATTGTGCTCATCGACTATACTATACTGTGCCGCGAGAGGGGTATGAACGCGAGGGATGCCAGCGTTACGGCGGCAAAGAGCCGTTTGCGTCCTATCCTTATGACTACCCTCACCACTGTGCTGGGTATGGTTCCTATGGCCATAGGCCAGGGCGAAGGCGCCGAACTGTGGCGCCCTCTGGGTATGGTGGTATGCTGGGGATTGACTTTCTCTACCCTCATTACCCTGGTGCTCATTCCAACAATCTACTGCTCTTTCGCCACCCGTCAGGAGCGCAAGGCAAAAGCACTTAAAGCGAAATAAATATGAAAGCATTGTTCATTACATACAATCAGGCCTATAACGAGGAAATCGTGGAAGTTCTTGCCAGGGCCGGACAGAGGGGTTACACCCGATGGCAGGACGTGCAGGGCAAGGGCAGCTTCAACGGTTTTCCCAGGATGGGCAGCCACGCCTGGCCCGAACTCAACCAGGCCGTGTTCGCGGCCGTTAAGGACGAAAAAATCGACGCTATTCTTGCCGAGCTCAAACGCTGCGACGAGCAGTCTCCCGAACTGGGACTTAAAGCTTTTGTGTGGAATATCGAAACGATTTATTAACTTTGTGCCATTATGGCAAAAGTTGTAACTGAATCGAATTTTCAAGAAATCATTGCCTCCTCCAAGGTGGCAATGGTTGATTTTTGGGCCAGCTGGTGCGGTCCCTGCCGTATGCTTTCGCCTACCGTGGACGAAATCGCTGCAGAATGGGAAGGTCGCGCCACCGTGGCCAAATGCAATGTTGAGGACTGCGAAGAAATAGCCCTCAAGTGTGGAATCCGCAATATTCCCGCCCTGCTTTTCTTTAAGGACGGGCAACTCGTAGACAGGCTTGTGGGAGTCAATCCCAAGGCCGTAATTGAAGACAAACTGCAAAATTTACTTTAGTATGAAAAGAATTTATGCGCTTGTATGCTGCCTGCTTATTGCCGGCAGTGTTTTCGCCGAGACAAAACCCCGCTTCGGCATCATAGGTGGCCTTACCACCACATCAACCAAATTTTCCACAGCGATAGCCGACATTAAAGGCGGTAGTTTCAATCAGTTCCACGTAGGAATCTGCTACAATCAGCCGCTTGTTCTGGGTTTTGCAATCCAACCAGGTCTTGAGTACAACGTTAAAGGCCTGCAATTCGCCCAGTTGGAGGGGATTAAGGATATCAATTTCAAGACCGGTTATCTGGAACTTCCCGTTCAGGTACAGTGGGGTCTGGACCTGCTGGGTGTGTTGCGCCCGTATGTATTTGCCGAGCCTTTCATAGGCTTTGCACTCAACAATACGGCAAACGCCGAAACTGTTTCGGCAAAGAGTTGGGATTATTTGAAATCCAGGTTCGAGGGAGGTCTCGGAGTAGGTGCCGGAATAGATATCTTCCGCCACGTGCAGGTTTCTTTCCGCTATTTCTGGAATCTCGGTGAAGTTTACAAAATCGATGCAGGCAGTCTCGGCAGCATTTCTTCCGGCAATTGCCAGGGATTCAAGGTTTCTGCCGCAATTTTATTCTAGGAGTTTATGAAAGAAAAACAGGCGGTGATTTTCTGCTCCGCCAACAAAGACATAGACGATATCTACGGACAGACTGCACGTGAAGTTGTACGCGCAGTCTGTTCTGCAGGATATGGCATAACCAGCGGCGGTACCGTAAAGGGAACGATGGGAGTGGTATCGGATGCCTGCGTGGAATTCGGCGCGTATCATCGGGGTGTTATCCCTCATTTTATGGCCGACGTAGTGTATCCGCACCTGGACGAAGTCGTCTGGACAGACAAAATGTCTGAGCGTAAGGACCTGATGAGGGAGGGAACCTGTCTTGCCATAGCTCTTCCCGGAGGTATCGGAACCTTTGACGAACTTATAGAGACAATGACCCTCAGGAAACTCGACAAGTACCCCGGGAAGATAGTCGTGATTAACGTGAACGGCTATTTTGAACCGTTGAGGGAACTGCTGGACAATATGGTAGCCACAAATATGCTGTATCCAAAGGACAGGGCTCTCATAGATTTCGTTTCAACTGTAGATGAATTAAAGGCAATCATTTGAGCGGGAACGAAATAATTTCTTTTCTGGGAAAAGACTGGACGGAGCTTCAGCGGTTAATCCGGGAGGCTTTGTCGTCCGATATAAGTCTCTTGCAGAAGGTTAACGACAAGCTGTATTCCCGCGCCGGCAAACAGTTGCGCCCGATGGTAAGCCTGCTTATGGCCAGGGCCTGCTCGGCCGATGGCCGTGCGAATGCCGACAGCTGTCATTTTGCCGCTGCGGCTGAACTTCTGCACAATGCGACCCTTCTGCACGACGACGTGGCCGATTCCGGAACCATCCGGCGGGGGATGCCAACCTTGAGTGCGGAAATGGGTCCCACGGCGGCTGTACTTGTCGGAGACTATTGGCTGTCGAGTGCGGTCAACACCGTACTTGCCGCATCTTCCAACATAAAAGTTATCCGCCTGTTCGCCAGGACTCTCGGTGACCTTGCGAAAGGGGAGATGCTCCAGTTGCAGAATGCTGCGACGGGGAACACCACCGAGGAGGACTATTTCAAGGTAATTTACTGCAAGACCGCTTCTCTTTTTGAAACTGCAGGCGTTTCCGGAGCAGTTTCGGTAAATGCTTCGGAGCAGAAACTGGAGGCCGCGCGCAGATATGCGTCGAGTCTCGGTACCGCCTTCCAGATTCGGGACGACATCCTGGATTATGAAGGGGGCGAAAAATTGGGGAAACCTATGGGAGTGGACCTTGCCGAGAAAAAGATTACCTTGCCGCTAATAGGAGCCTTTTACAATGCCCCGGCACAGGAAAAAGCAATCCGCCGCAAGATCACCCGGATTCACCTGCATCCCGAATATGTTCAGGAAATTCACGGTTTCGTGTTGGAAAACGGAGGCGTGGACTATGCCGCCGCAAAGCTCGACGAATATGTGGAAAGAGCGGTCGGGGCTCTCGAAATATTTGACGATTCGGTTCAAAAAGACTACCTTGTGCAAATTGCGCAGTATAATTCTTACAGGAAGATATGAAATTTGCTCAGGTACAGGGAAACGCCGGTGTGGTGTCGGCTTTCGTGGGGATGGTGGACAGCGGTCGCATCCCCCACGCGATTCTTCTGCACGAAGACGACGGCGGCGGGGCTTTCCCGCTTGCGATGGCGTTCCTGCAGTACCTGTATTGCGGTAACCGCGGGGATTCGGATTCCTGTGGCCTCTGCCCCGGTTGCAACAAAATAGAGAAATTCATTCATCCCGACATTCACTTCATCCTTCCCCTTACCGCCTCGGCCTCATCTTCTGCATTCATCGGGCAGTTCAGGGAACTTGCCCGGACCAATCCCTGCTTTACCGAAGAGGAACTGGGCGAAGCGCTTGGAATTGAGGCAAAGTCGTCGGTCATTGCAGTTTCGCAGGCAAAGGAGATAATTCAGACCCTTTCGCTCAGCGCACTGGAGGGAGGCTACAGGGCTGTAGTGATTTATCTGCCCGAAAAAATGAATGCCGAGGCGGCCAACAGGCTGCTGAAAATCATCGAGGAACCTCCGGCCAGGACGCAGTTCGTGCTTATTACGCACGCTCCCGAGAAGGTTATGCAGACCATCGCCTCCCGCTGCCAGAGGATAAGGGTAGTTCCTCCCAAACGGGGAATCCGCAAGGCCAACGAAACGTATGAACAGCTTTTGGAAGCGCTGATGGAGGCGTTGATTTCCCGTAATCTTTTGCAGGTTCTGGAAGCCGCCGACTCGATTGCCGCGTTGCCCTCGCGTGAAAATGCAAAAGCTTTTTGTAAATTTGCGGCCGGCTCGATGCGCACGGTTTTCCTTCTGCAGCAGGGACTTGAAAGCCTTGCCACAGATGCCACGGAATCGGAACGGAACTGGGCATCTGCCTGCAAAAAGACTTTCGCCCGCGAGACTTTGGCATCGTTGGGACGGGCTCACAAGTATATAGAGAGAAACGTGAACCAGAAGATTGTTTTTGCCGATATGGCGTGCCGGCTGTTTAATAAAATATAGAGTCCTATGGAAGAAAAGAATAAAGAATCGGTTGTTTTTGACTGCTCGCGCGGATGCCGGGTTTCCGAGAATCAGGAAACTGGAGCAAAGATGGTAACCTATCATCGGGGATGCTGCAAGCTTAAGGACTACAATTTGCGCAAGGGCGACGTGCAGGGACCTATGTCGAACCTGTACGAGGTCCGCTTCAAGAATACCCGCAAGGGAATCTACCGCAACGACTCCGTTCAGAATGTGAGGGTGGGGGATATGGTTATGGTAGAGGCTGCCAACGGGCAGGACCTCGGTATCGTAACCCTTGAGGGCCCCATCGTTCTGCGTCAGATGAAAAGCAAGGGCATTGACCCGGAGCGCACGGAGTTTAAGAGAATATACCGCAAGGCCCGCCAAATCGACGTGGACAAATGGTTGGAGGCTATTTCCCGGGAGCAGGATACAATGATCAAGGCGCGGCGCATCGCTACCGAAATGGGTCTGGAAATGAAGATTGGCGATGTGGAATTCCAGGGCGACGGAAGCAAGGCCATTTTCTATTATATCGCCGACGGCAGAGTCGATTTCCGCCAGCTCATCAAGGTTTTTGCCGAGGAATTCCGTATCAGGATCGAGATGAAGCAGATCGGCGCCCGCCAGGAGGCCGGTCTCATAGGTGGGTTGGGAGTGTGCGGAAGGGAACTGTGCTGTGCTAATTACATTACCAGCTTCCAGAGCATTTCCACTGCGTCGGCCCGTTGTCAGGACCTTTCGCTGAACCCTCAGAAGCTTGCCGGACAGTGCGGAAAGCTCAAATGCTGCCTCAATTACGAAGTTGCCACGTATATGGATGCACAGTCCCACATTCCCAGGGTAACCGAACCTCTGGAGTTTGAAGACGGACTGGCATATCTGCGTAAGACCGATATCCTTGCCCAAACGCTGTATTTCTCTTATGACAAGACTTCAGACGTTGACCTGTATCCCCTTTCTGTTGAGGACGTAAGGGAGATAATCAAGATGAACCGTAACGGCGTACGGCCGGAGTCTCTAAAGATAGAAGAGGAATCGGCATCTCCCGAGTTTGTTTCGGCGGTGGGAGACGAGAGCATCAGCCGCTTCGATGCCCCCAAACGCAAGCGTTCCCGTGGTAAATCCCACAGCAAATCGCGCGGAAAAGGGAAAAAGCAGGAGCAATGAAACGGTTTTCCGGGCCGATTTCCCTGCTGGCAGGGCTTTTAATGCTGATTTCGTGCAGTGAACCGCTTACGGACGAGTCTTTTGTGCGTAGGGATGAGCAGATAAACGGGGCTTATGAGTTTGCTCTGGATATGAGCGACGGTGAATTCACTTACGATTTGTCTTTCTATACTATAATAGACGGTACCGGTGTTACGCAGTTGCCTCTGAGCATTGAACTTGTGTCTCCCTCGGGTGTGAGGTATGCCGAGAAAGTAACTATGGACGTTTCGGGAACGCAGGTGGATATGCAGCTGTACAGGTCGTCCCTGGTGCCGGTAGAGTATGGGATTTGGACCTTGCGAGTTACCCCGATGATGGATATTCCGCAAATGCGGGGGCTGGGTCTTATCAACGAAAAGAAAGCTGTATCAAAGAAATGGGACACGGCAAACTCATAAAATTCGCACAGAACGAAACTTTTTCCTGCCTGCTTCAGCCTTCGTCGCAGGAATTGCTTGCCGACGGTTATTTTAATCTGAGAGACCATAGCGTCAAGGGCCGGTGGGTGGATTTCTTCAAGGATGCGGTTAACCCCGGGTCGCTTGTGCTGGAACTCGGCTGCGGGAAAGGGGAATATACCATCGACTTGGCCTGCCGTAACCCTCAGAGCTGTTACGTGGGAGTTGACATCAAAGGTGCGCGTCTGTGGAAAGGGGCTAAATACGCAACCGAGAATAAACTTGCGAACGTTGGTTTTCTGCGCACCAGGATAGAATTTATAAATGCTTTTTTTGCAAAGGGGGAGGTGGACCGCATATGGCTCACTTTCTCGGACCCTCAGCTTAAGAGTGAGAATTCGCGCCTTACCTCTCCGATGTTTCTGGAACGCTATAGGAAGTTCCTGAAACCCGGTGGAGTTATACATCTCAAGACCGACTCCCGTTTTCTTCACGAATATACCAAGGCGGTTTGCGAAGTCAATGGTTTTGAGGTGCTTGCCTGTACCTCGGATCTCTACGGCGATTCCGGCGCTCAACTGGAGCCGGAGGTTCGGGAGGTGAAGACCTTCTATGAGAAGATGTCTCTCAAGCAGGGTTTCAAGATTACCTATATGGCCTTCAGGATTGACGGAGAAGAGCCCATTGTGAAGCCTTCGGACCCTGCCCAGTTCGATTCCAAGCTCTGGCGCTCTCTCGAAGAGCCCCGCCACTTCTTCGGCCAGACCGAATGATTCGCCCGTAAGTTACGGTTCCACCCAGTGGATACATACCCCGGAGCGTTCCATCCCGCGGAACCAGGTCATCTGGCGTTTTGCGAACTGGTGGATTGCGATGGCAAGACGTTCGCGCATTTCGGCAAAGGAGAGTTCTCCCAGAATATACTGTGTAACAAATTTGTACTCAAGGCCGTAGCCGATAAGTACCGAGGCCGGGACTCCGTTGTCGAGCAGCCCGCGGATTTCTTCGGCCATTCCTTGGGCAAGGCGCTCATCCAGGCGGGTGTCGATTCGCTCGTTCCGTAACTCGCGGCTGACCAGGGTGCCTATGAAGAAAGGGTTGCGCACCGGATTTCCGCCCATTCCGGCCGAGCCTTCGCTACTGAGCGGCTTGGAGGTCCGGAAATCGTATCCGGCAGTTACCGCATTGATATACAGGCCTGTACCTCCGCAAAGAATGGGGAACTTCCCTCGCGAGCGGATATCCTCCAGCGCTGCGGTAAAATCCTTTTTGAACTCGAAAACGTTGTAAGGCTGCCCAGGGTCGGTAATATCGATCAGATGGTAGGGGATTTCTCCGTATTCGCCGAGGTCCTTGCCGGTACCGATGTCCATCCCTCTGTAAACCTGACGGGAATCGGCCGAGATTATCTCGCAGCCTCCCATTTGAGAGGCGAACCTAACCGCCAGGGATGTTTTTCCGGAAGCGGTAGGCCCCAGAATCACCAGCAGGTCAATCTCCGAGTCCCTGCATTTCCGGAACAGGGCAGGATAATCGATGGCCTCGGGGTTGGGCAGCTGCGCGACTATGCTTTTACTCTGGCGGGGCATTTCCTATTCTCTTTCAAGTTCGCGACGGATGTCGTTTTTCTTTATTGTCTCCCTCTTGTCGAACTCTTTCTTTCCTTTCGCAAGGGCAATCACCAGCTTTGCATAACCTTCCTGCGAAATGAACATCTTGCTCACCACAATCGTAAGGCCTTTTGTCTTAACGGCCTGGTGCAGATGACGCAGTTCCCGCCTGGTAAGCAGGAGCTTGCGGTCCCTCGCCGGTTCGTGAGCCCCCCAGGAAGCCCAGAAGTAGGCGGCAATGTTCATTCCTTTCACAAAAAGTTCATTGCCCACGAAATAGCAGAAGGCATCCTGAAGGGACACTTTCCCCTGCCGCACCGACTTGATCTCGGTTCCCACCAGCACCACTCCGGCGGTGTAGGTTTCCAGAAACTCGTAGTCGAAGCTTGCGCGCTTGTTGCGGATTTCGATATTTGAACCTTTTGCCTTACCCATTCTGAATATCGAAGATGCGTTTTATATCCTCTACGGCATCCAGTTTCTCCCAGGTGAAGAATTCGATTCCGTCTTTCACGTAAGGCTTGCGGCCCATATGCCCGTAGGCTGCCGTAGGCTCGTAGATGGGGTTCTTCAAGCCCAGGCGGCGGATGATTGCGGCGGGACGCAGGTCGATGAACTGCGGGATTGCGGCGGCAATCTGCTCGTCGGGAACAATACCGCTGCCATAAGTATCCGTGAAGATGCTCACGGGTTCGGCGACGCCGATTGCGTAGGCCAGCTGAACCAGACACTCCCGGCAGACTCCGGCGGCAACCAGGTTCTTGGCAATGTAACGGGCGGCATAGGCGGCGCTGCGGTCAACCTTCGACGGGTCTTTGCCGGAAAAAGCGCCGCCGCCGTGGGCCCCGCGTCCTCCGTAGGTATCGACAATGATTTTCCTTCCGGTAAGGCCGGTATCGCCGGCGGGCCCGCCGATGACGAACTTCCCGGTAGGGTTGACGTGCAGTATGAAGTTGCCGTCGAAAAGGGCCGCGGTCTGCGGGGGCAGACTCTCTATGAGTCGGGGCAGGACAATGGTGCGCACGTCGTTTTCTATCTTCAGGCGCATAGCCTCGTCACCGTCTCCGCCGGCCTTCGAAAGAAATTCGGGGGCCTGGAACTCATCGTGCTGCGTACTTAATATAATGGTATGCACGCGAAGAGGCTTGTGCTTCCCGGTGAATTCTATTGTGAACTGCGCCTTTGCGTCCGGCCGCAGGTAGGGCATAGGGGAATTCTCCTCCCGGCGGATGTCTGCAAGGATTCTGAGGATTCTGTGGCTCAGGTACAGGGCGAAGGGCATATAGTCTTCGGTATCCCGGCAGGCGTAGCCGAACATCATACCCTGGTCGCCGGCGCCCTGAGACATTTCGTCGGAACGGACGACTCCCCGGTGGATGTCGGCGCTTTGTTCGTGGATGGTGCTTATGACTCCGCAGGAGTCGGCGTCGAAACCGTATTCTGCCTTTGTGTAGCCTATGCGGCGGATAACTTTTCTGACAGTGGCGGGAATGTCCACGTATGCGTGCTCGGAAGCGACCTCGCCTCCTACTATTACAAGGCCCGAGGTGCAGAATGTTTCACAGGCAACGTGAGCCTGAGGGTCCTGACGCAGGAATTCGTCGAGAATTGCGTCTGAAATCTGGTCTGCGACTTTGTCGGGGTGTCCTTCGGAGACTGACTCCGATGTAAAGAGATGATTCATTTTTAGCATTTTTTAGACGAGGTTGCAAGCTTACAAATCTGTCCTCGTATGTTAACGGGCGCAAAGATACAAAAAATGTCGGATAGTTCAATTCTGTTCGGTATGTTGATAACTTGTTAATAAAAAATTTTCAAAATTGCCTTGCTTGAACTAATTTTGTGTCCGGAAATAAAAACTATTCAAACGTTTTCATTTATGAAAAAATCACTTAAAGTTGTTCTGTCGTTAATCGCGACAGTGCTTTTTGTTGTCTCTGGCTACGCCCAGGTGACGACATCTTCAATGAACGGACGTATCACAGATGCGTCGGGCGCTGCTGTTGCAGGCGCAACAGTAGTAGCAGTTCATACCCCCTCCGGAACGCAGTACTACGCTATTGCCAACGAAGAGGGTAATTTCTTTATTAACGGTATGCGTGCCGGTGGCCCCTACGAGGTAGAGGTTTCCTGCCTGGGTTACCATTCTTTCAAGGCTACGGACGTAACCCTTTCTCTCGCCGAGGCTTACGCTCTTAAGGTCTCTTTGCTTGACGACAATCAGCAAATCGAGGCCGCTCTCGTGGTTTCCGAGGCCGCTTCAAAGTTCGCAGCCGAAAAGACAGGTGCTGCAACCAACATCAACAGGAGCCAGATCGAGAACCTGCCTACCGTCAGCAGAAGCATTACCGACGTTACCCGTCTTTCTCCCTACGGAGGAAACGGAATGACCTTTGCCGGTGCCGACGGACGTACAGCAAACTTCACCGTTGACGGTGCAAACTTCAACAACAACTTCGGACTTAGCGAGAATCTCCCCGGTGGCGGCAGCCCTATTTCCATTGACGCAATCGAGGAACTCCAGGTAGTGATTTCTCCCTTCGACGTACGTCAGACCAACTTCATCGGCGGTGGTGTGAACGCCATCACCAAGTCCGGTACCAACACATTCAAGGGTAGCGCTTACGTATTCCACCGCAATGAGTTTATGCGTGGCGATACCGTAGACGGAGAGCAGATCGGCGGAGCACGCGAAAAAGACCGCAACACCAACTACGGTTTCACTTTCGGTGGTCCTATCATCAAGAACAAACTCTTCTTCTTCGCAAACTTCGAGTATGCAACCATTCCTTCTGTTGTAAACCGTTGGCACG
Source organism: Candidatus Cryptobacteroides fimicaballi (assembly GCA_018065485.1). Taxonomy (GTDB): domain Bacteria; phylum Bacteroidota; class Bacteroidia; order Bacteroidales; family UBA932; genus Cryptobacteroides; species Cryptobacteroides fimicaballi. The sequence continues at coordinate 18,726 of JAGHTF010000084.1, forward strand.
GCTCTGTTGACGGCAAGTCAGACGCCGACAACTACATCTCACGTACCACTATTGCCGACCTCGAGAAGGTTTCAAAGCACGTGAAGGACAAATATGGTTATGATACAGGTTCCTGGACCGACTTCCCTGCAAACGAGAGCAATATGAAGGCTCTTGCCCGCATCGACTGGAACATCAACAACAACCATCACCTCGCCCTCCGTTACAACTACACTCTCAACAATGCCTGGAATTCCACCAACGCATCTTCAATGGACGGCGGTACCCGTATGGCAAGTGCCCGTTTCTCAAAGAATTCAATGGCATTCGCAAATGCAATGTATTCTATGCAGAACATTGTGCATTCAGCTTCTTTGGATTTGAACAGCCGTCTCGGAGACAACCTTTCAAACCAGTTCCTCGCAACATTCTCAAAACTTGACGACGTTCGCGGAACAAATTCAAGCGAGTTCCCCTTCATCGACATCAAGAAGGACGACGACAACTATATGGCTCTCGGTTACGAGCTCTTCACCTGGAACAATGCAGTTCACAACACCATTGCAACAGTACGTGACGACCTCACCTGGTATGCAGGAAACCATAAGATTACCGGAGGTCTGCTGTATGAGTACCAGATGGCTGACAACGCCTATATGCGTAACGGTACCGGTTACTACCGCTACAATTCGGTTGACGACTTCATTAACGGCGCAACTCCCGAGGTAGTATGTCTTACTTACGGTTACGACGGAGAGCAGAACCCTGCAGCCCGCGTACAGTTCCACAAGGCAGGTCTCTACGCTCAGGACGAGTGGCAGGCTACCGATAAGTTCAAACTTACTTACGGTGTACGTCTCGACGGTCTGTTCTTCGACAACAAGGACCTTATGACCAACAAGAAGGCTCTCGACCAGAACTATTACGACAAAGACGGCAACGTACGTCATATCGATACCGGCCGCTGGCCCAATGCAAGTGTTACAGTTTCTCCCCGCGTAGGTTTCGTTTGGGACGTTCTCGGAGACAAGAGCCTTAAGGTTCGTGGCGGTACCGGTCTTTTCAGCGGCCGTCTCCCTCTCGTGTTCTTCACCAATATGCCTACCAACGGCGGTTTGGTTCAGTATCAGGCCCAGATCAATGCAGCCAATGCTCAGAAAATGGGATTCTCTATGGACGTATTCAACGGCGGACTTGTTACCGATGCAAACGGAAAGGCTACACTCGACGCTCTTCTCCAGAAGCTCATCGGCCTTGGCTATCCTAAGACTGTAAAGCCCGAGGATGGAGCACTTCCTTCCGCTATCAACGGTGTTGATCCCAAGTTCAAGATGCCTCAGGTATGGAAGACTTCTCTCGCTATCGACTATGCATTCCCTACCTCATTCCCTATGAGCATTTCTGCTGAGGGTATCTTCAACAAGACCATCAACGCAGTATGCATTTCCGACTGGTCTATTCCTACAGTCAAGGGCTTCGCAAGATTCAACGGAGTTGACAACCGTCCCATCTATCCTGCCGGCTTCCGTGGAAGCGTAGGAAAGGACGCATCTTCAACAAAGGCATTCGTTCTCGAGAACACCAATCAGGGTTACGGATGGAGCGCAAACGTTACATTCTCTATCCAGCCTATCAAGGAACTCAGCATTTCTGCAGCATACACTCACACAGTGTCTAAGGAAATTACCGGTATGCCCGGTTCTGCAGCTGAGTCTGCATTCACATACGTTCCTACTTCAGAGGGTCCCAACGAGATTCGTCTCCACAACTCTCAGTACGTAACTCCCGACCGTCTGGTTGCATCTCTTACACACCACGATCATAGCGGAAATCACTTCAGCTTCATCTATGAGGCTTGGAAGGGCGGTGCAAACTACTCTTATATGACGACCAACGATATGAACGGCGACGGTTACAACTACGATGCTGTTTATGTTCCTACAGACGCTCAGGTTAAGAATGGAGAAATGAAGTTCAAGACCGCCGACGATGCACAGCGCTACCTTGATTTCATCCACAAGGATGCATATCTCAGCACTCATCAGGGACAGTACGCCGAGGGTTACAGTGTTTACTCACCTTGGGTACACCGTCTCGACTTCAGCTACAAGCACGATTTCGTTCTTACTTCTACAAAGAACCACAAGACTTCCAACATTATCCAGCTCTGTCTCGACGTTAAGAACATTCTTAACTTCTTCAACAGCTCTTGGGGAGTATCCAAGTTTATGAATTCTGCAATTACCGACGGACGTATCCTCAAGTATGAGGGTGTAGATGCAGAGGGCTATGCAACCTTCTCTACTCCTTCCTACATCAACGGTAATACCGAGATATTCACTCCCAGCCACTCTCTTGGTCAGTGCTGGAACGCATCTATCGGTATCAAGTATCTGTTCAACTAATCTAATCCGATTATAAAGTATGAAAATTGTTAAAATTATTTCTGCTCTTGCAGCCGTTTGCGCTCTTGTAATCGGATGTGCAAAGGAAACCCCCAACGTTTGGAACGAAATTCAGGTTTCTTCTTCTTATGTAGGTATTCCTACAGCCGGTGGTTCAAAGACCATTACTGTTACTGCAACTGATTCCTGGTCAATCAATATGGTTCCCAACTGGCTTACGGTATCTCCTACCGTCGGCTCAGCCGGTGAGACTGTTGTAACTTTCACTGCTTCCAAGGCTCTTTCCAACAACGAAAACACCATTAAGATTGTATGCGCAGGCAAGGAACAGACCATCATTGTTAGACAGGATGCAGAATACGTTGAGCCTAAGGTTCTGACTATTGACGAAGCTCTCGAGGTTATCGCTCAGTATCCCGATGGTTCACCTACCTGCCGCGTAAAGGGTATCGTATGCAAGATTACCGAAATCAGCCCGTCTTACGGAAACGCTACATACTATCTTTCTGAGGATGGAAAATACGATTCCAATGGAAAGTGGCTCCAGGTTTACCGCGGACTTTGGCTTGACGGTGCAGCCTTCAAGACCGGCAATGAGTTTGCTGTAGGTGACGAGATTACAATCGAAGGTAACCTTATGAGCTATAAGGGAACTCCCGAGACCGTTGAGAAGAACTCATATGTAATCAAACACAATCCTTCTCTCATCAAGTGCGACTCTCTTGTTGTTGACGGTGTGAAGAGCAGTCTTCTCCCCATCGAGGGCGGCCAGATCGACGCTGTTCTTACCTGCAAGGGTGACGGAATCACCGTAAGCATCCCCGACGATGCCAAGTCTTGGCTTTCAGTTTCCGGAATCAAGACATCGGGTACCGTAGCTACTGTTTCTCTCACTGCAGCACAGAACGCAGGTGGCGACCGCAGCACAGAAGTTACCTTCTCAACTACTTCCAATGGCAAGAGTTACACAGCCGTTGCAGCTCTCTCACAGACAGGTGCTATTATCGAGTGCTCTATCGCTGAATATCTGGCAGCTCCGGAGGACCAAACACAGTATCGTATTTCCGGTATCATTACCAGAGTTGTCCAGGATTCTGAACAATATGGTGCTAACCTCTATATCAAGGACGCAACCGGTGAGGTTTATGTATATGGAACAACCGACAATAACGGAACTATCCAGACTCTTGCCGCATTCGGAGCAAAGGACGGAGATATTATTGAATTTGTCGGAACCCGTTCATCATACAAGGGAACACCCCAGATGGCAAAGGGTAAGTTCCAGTGGTACAAGAGCGTTACCGTCAAGACAGCTGCCGAAGCCGACGCACTTGCCGATGACGACACGAACGATCCCAAGAACTACATTAAGATTACAGGAACTGTAACCAAGCCCGAGAAGAGCCTTCTTGATGCAGGTACGAAGAAGTGGGACCTCACCAAATACGGAAATTTTGACCTTGTTGACGAGACCGGAACCATTTACGTATACGGTGTTACCGCGGGTTGGAAAGGCGCTAAGGGAACAGGTGCGATTGCGACAAATGGTGTAGAGGAAGGCGACAAACTCACTATCGTTGCTTACAAGACTTCTTACAAGGGAATGAACCAGCTTGTCGGAATGTATGTTTCCCACGAGAAAGGTCAGGTAACTCCTCCCGCACCCACAGGAGAAAACGTTGTTCTTACTTTCCCTGACGATAACTCCGAAAACAACAAGGTTGGAAGTTATACCGACACTTGGACAGCAAAGATTGGAGAGCAGGAATTTACAATTGCCAACTTCAACAATAACAATTGGAACAACTGGTCTTTCATCAAGTGTGGTCGTAAAGCCAATGAATCTACAGCTTCAATCACCACTACCATTGCTGACAAAATTTCCAAGGTTACGGTTAATTTTGACAATATTACAGCCGCAGACGTTACTTCAGCAACACTTTATGTTGGCACAACTGCTGTTACGGCCAGTGAACTTAAAGCCGGTGATGTTGATTTTGTTGTCGCTGCTCCCGCCGAAAATCAGACATACAAACTTGAATTTGTTTGCAAGGTTTCAAGCGAGAATAAAAACGGTTTTGTAGTCATCAAGAAAATCGAATATGTTGTAGCCGAATAGTAATTCCACAACTCTTATATCAGGAGGATGGCCACACAGTTCTTCGGAACTTGCCGCCATCCTCTTGTTTTATCCCTTTGCGCAATACGCGAGTGACTCGCGTTCGCGCAACTTTTGCATTGTCAAAGACTTCGGATCTCGGTCTCGGTAAGTCCGGTCAGTTCGACAATAATCTGAATGTCGATTC
>JAGHTF010000008.1 GCA_018065485.1 Candidatus Cryptobacteroides fimicaballi
CCCTCTCGGGCAACAACTCATCCAACCACATAATTAATAACACTAAAACTAATAACCAATAGATTGAGGAGGAGAACCCTCTTGACTCAACCCGAATACAAAGGTAATGCTTATTTTAGATTTGCAAAATATTTTATAAAAATTTTTAATAAATATACCAATGTATTGACTGATAGTAAATTAGCCGTTAATTAAATTATTTATAATTTTTCTCCAAAGCAGAGGTCTCCGGCGTCTCCAAGTCCGGGAACAATGTAATACTTTGAATTGAGTTCGGCATCGATCGTGGCAACCCAAAGTGTCACCTTGTCGTCGAACACTTTCTGCAGGTTCTCTATTGCTTTGGCGCTGGCTATGGGGCACACCAGATGCAGGCAAGCCGGCTCTCCGCCTTTTTCTGTCATAATCTTTACGGCATCCGCGAGGGAACTTCCCGTTGCCAGCATCGTGTCGGCAAGAATCACGGTTTTTCCCTCGAGAGGCTGCACTGCACAGTAACCTGTACATACCTGTATCTCATTGTTTCTGTCGTATGCGCGGTATGCCGCTATGAAAGCGCTGTCGGCATCGTCGAAACAGTCCAAAACGCCTTGGTGAAGCGGTAATCCAGCCCTGAGGATGGTGGCTACGACAATCCGTGCTGCGGGAACATCGATTTTTGCGACTCCAAGGGGCGTCTCTACCGATATCTGCCGATGTTCGAGAACCTTGCTGATTTCGTAGCCGAAGATTTGCCCGAGTCTTGTGAGGTTGTTACGGAATTTTACTTTGTCTTTTTGAATCTCCTTGTCTCGCATCTGCGCCAGGATGCTGTTGAGAATCGAACTGTTCTCGCCAAGATTTATTACTTTCATTGTTTGCAGTCGGTTTGAATGATGAAAACTATTTGCGGTGTAAATTTATAAATAATCATTGGATTTTAGTTATATTTGTAAGGTATAAGATACTTAAGCAATGAAGTGCGATTTCGATGAAGTCATCTCAAGAAAAGGTACGGGCTGTGTAAAGTTCGACTGTCCCGAAGTAGGTGACCGTTTGCCTCTGTGGGTTGCCGATATGGATTTTGCAACCCCGGACTTTATACTTGATGCCATCAAGGAACGTTTGGAGCATCCTGTAATGGGATATCCTTTTGTCCCTGAAAACTATTACAGAGTAATATTGGAATGGGTGAAGTCCATTCACGATTGGGACGTTGCACCCGAGCATATCCGATATATTCCCGGTATAGTAAAGGGAATAGGAATGGTCCTGAGCTGCTTCTTCCGCGAACCCGGAGTTGAAAGTCAGCGGGTAAAGGTGATAATCCAGCCTCCGGTTTACCATCCTTTCAGAATTCTCCCTCAGAAAAACGGATTTGAGGTGGTGTGCAACCCTCTTCTTCCTGTAGAACAGGACGGTAAGTTGGTTGGGTACAGGATGGACTTTGACGGCCTTGAAAAACTCATCGATGAAGATACAAAGGTGCTTATCCTTTCGAATCCCCACAATCCCGCCGGAATCTGCTGGCCGAAGGAGGAACTTCAGGAACTGGCTCATCTGTGCGTAAAAAAGGGAGTCCTTGTTATATCCGACGAAATTCACGCAGAAATGGCCCTCAAGGGTTACAGACATTATCCGTTCGCCAGTGTAAGCGAAGAGGCCGCCGCCTGTTCGATAACGTTTATGGCTCCGTCCAAGACCTTCAACATTGCCGGAATCGTCAGTTCCTATACTGTTGTGCCAAACCCGGAACTTAGAGATAAATTCTTTGCCTATCTGGACTCCAACGAGTTTGACAATCCGTCGATATTCTCTACGGTTGCCACGCTTGCGGCATATACAAAAGGCAGGGAGTGGAGAGCCGGTATGCTGGAATATGTAGAGGGCAACATCGATTTCGTAGAAGAGTTCATCAGGGACCGGATTCCGCAGATAAGCATTCTCAGACCTCAGGCTTCGTTCCTGGTATGGCTCGACCTGCGTCCGCTGGGGCTCGAGCACGACAGACTGGTAGAACTTGTTCAGGACAAGGCCGGCCTGTATCTCAATGACGGTGCAATGTTCGGCGAACAGGGGACAGGATTCTTCCGCCTGAACGTAGGCTGCCCCAAATCCGTTCTTAAGGAGGCGATGGAAAAACTTGAATGTGCAATAAATGCTTAGAATTATGGATAACGAGAAAAAAGTAAGCCTGGAACTAAAACCCGAGGTAGCAAGAGGGGAGTATTCCAATCTGGCAATAATAAGCCACTCGCACAGCGAATTTATAATTGATTTTGCTACAATGCTTCCCGGCCTTGAAAAGCCTCAGATTCACAACAGAATCCTGATGACTCCCGAGCACGCAAAGCGTCTGCTCAACGCTTTGGGCGAGAATATCAGCAAGTATGAGGCCAATTTCGGGAAAATAAGTCTGGGCGAGGGCCCCAAGGGGACCTTCAATCTTGCCGATCTGCAGAGCACGGCAAAGTCATAGCCTATGCCGAACTGGAAGGATATTCAGGTTCTCGCACTGGACATTGACGGAGTGATGACGAAAGGGGAGTTGCTGGCCCTGCCGGACGGCACCCTTCTACGGATATATAATGCAAAAGACACTTTCGCCCTGCGGATGGCCTCTATGAAAGGTCTCCGGGTTGTAATCATAACCGGAGCCAGAGGCGAAGCCGTTGTCCGCCGTTTCACCGGACTGGGTGTGAAGGAGGAGGATATGTATCTCAACAGCAGGGATAAGGCGAGTGATCTCAAGCGCTTCTGCAGTTCCAACAACGTAAGGCCCGAACAAATCGCTTACATAGGTGATGACCTGCCGGATATTCCGGCGCTTAAACTTGTAGGCAAGAGCGTGGCTCCCGCCGACGCCGTGCCCGAAGTGCAGGAGGCGGTGAAATATATTACCGAAGAAAACGGCGGCGAAGGCTGTGTACGGTGGACTGTGGAAAAGATTTTAAAAGCCAAAGGCCTGTGGTCTTTCGACGGGCATAAATATGAAGAGGCGTTCGGGGTATGCGACAGCAGCCCCGACAGAGCATCCAACGGATGAAAAAGATTATTCTTGCAAGCGGTTCTCCCCGACGCAGGGAGTTGATGGGCGGACTGGATATCCCTTTTACCGTAGATACGGGCAATACCTTCGAAGAAGGCAGCATCGGATTTTCGGATCCTTCGGATGTCCCTGTCGCTATGGCCCGTGGCAAGTCGTACGGGTTTCACCGCTCTTTGGAGGACGATGAACTCCTGATTACAGCGGATACGGTGGTTGTTCTGCACACGGACGGAATCTCAACCGTAATAGGCAAGCCGCACTCCCGGGAAGAGGCTTTAGGGATGCTCCGGACCCTTAGCGGCAGGAAGCACGAAGTCATAACTGCCGTGATGCTGAGGGACAATGTGAGGGAGGAATGCTTTACGGACAGTACTATGGTGTACTTTGCCGAGCTTTCCGACGCCGATATCGAATACTATGTAGACAAATACCGTCCTTTCGACAAAGCCGGCTCCTATGGAGTGCAGGAATGGATCGGATATGTGGGAATAGAACGTATCGAGGGCTCTTTCTATAACGTGATGGGCTTTCCGGTACACAAAGTTTATAAGGAAATTGTTAAATTCGCAGATTAAAGAAATTTTGGATATGGAGCTGAACGCAAAATACAATCCCTCCGAGGTGGAGGACAAATGGTACTCCTATTGGCTGGAGCATCGGTGTTTTCATTCCGAACCCGACGAAAGGGGAGCATATACCATAGTTATCCCTCCTCCCAACGTTACGGGTATCCTGCATATGGGACACGTGCTTAACAATACCATTCAGGATGTGCTTATCCGCCACGCCAGAATGAAAGGCCTGAATGCCTGCTGGGTGCCCGGAACCGACCACGCTTCAATTGCAACCGAGGCCAAGGTGGTTGCACGTCTTGCTTCCAAGGGCATCAGGAAACGCGATCTGACCAGGGAGCAGTTCCTCCAGTATGCCTGGGAGTGGAAGGAAGAGCACGGTGGAATAATCCTTGAACAGTTGAAGAAACTGGGTTCGTCCTGCGACTGGGACCGTACCGCGTTTACAATGGACGAAAAGCGTAGCGAGTCCGTTACCAAGGTGTTTGTTGACCTTTATAACAAAGGTTTGATATACAGAGGGCTGCGTATGGTCAACTGGGACCCGAAGGCCCAGACCGTGCTTTCTACCGAAGAGGTTGTTTACCGCGACGAGAAGTCCAAGCTCTATCATCTGCGCTATTACGTTGCAGATTCCGACGTGAACCCTGTGAAACCTACGGGGGAGGAAGGCGAGGTTCTTCATACCGATGAGCAGGGCCGCTATTATGCGGTCGTAGCCACTACCCGTCCCGAGACCATTATGGGAGATACTGCAATGTGCATAAATCCCAAGGATCCGAAGAACCGCTGGCTCAGCGGACACAAGGTGACCGTCCCTCTGGTAGGCAGGGTAATTCCCGTCATCGAAGACAGGTATGTCGATATCGAGTTCGGTACCGGTTGCCTGAAGGTCACTCCGGCCCACGACGTTAACGACTACGCTCTGGGCAAGACACATAACCTGGAAACCATAGACATTTTCAATCCCGACGGAACCCTTTCGGAAGCTGCCGGACTGTATGTGGGAATGGACAGGATGGACGTGCGCAAGCAGATAGCGGCCGACCTTGAATCCGCCTCTTTGCTTGAGAAAGTGGAAGATTACGACAATAAGGTAGGATATTCGGAGCGCAACCAGGATACGGCCGTCGAACCTCGTCTGTGCAGGCAGTGGTTCCTTAAAATGCAGCATTTCGCCGACATAGCGCTGCCTCCGGTATTGGAGGGGAAAATCAAGTTCCATCCGTCAAAATACGTAACCACATACCGTAACTGGCTTGAGAATATTCAGGACTGGTGCATCAGCCGCCAGTTGTGGTGGGGGCACCGGATTCCCGCCTGGTTCCTACCGGTTGCAGAAGGGGAGGAAGAGAGATTCGTGGTTGCTCTCAATGCTGAAGAAGCCCTGGCAAAGGCCCGCCAGATTAAAGGTTATGAGAATATCGGAGCAGAGGAACTCGTCCGCGACGAGGATGCCCTTGACACCTGGTTCAGCAGCTGGCTCTGGCCTGTGAGCCTTTTCGACGGCATCAATAATCCTGGCAATAAGGAGATATCCTATTACTATCCCACCAACGACCTTGTTACCGGTCCCGATATCATTTTCTTCTGGGTTGCCCGTATGATTATGGCAGGCGAGGAATATATGGGCGACGTGCCCTTCCGCAACGTCTATTTCACGGGAATTGTGAGAGACAAGCTTGGCAGGAAGATGAGCAAGCAGTTGGGAAATTCTCCCGATCCTCTGGGGCTTATCGCCAAGTATGGGGCCGATGCTGTGAGAATGGGAATGCTGCTGTGCTCATCTGCAGGAAACGACGTGCTTTACGACGATTCGCAGGTGGAGCAGGGCAGGAACTTCTGCGGTAAGATATGGAATTCCTGGAGACTTGTAAGCGGATGGAGCGTAGACGAAAACGCACGGCCGGGAGAGACTGCCGTACAGGCGGTAAAATGGTTCGACAATCTGCTTTCGAAGACAATTCAGACTGTTGAAGAACACTATTCGAAGTTCCGTATCAGCGATGCTCTTATGGCCGTTTATAAACTGTTCTGGGACGACTATTGCAGCTGGTACCTGGAAATGGTCAAGCCGGCATACGGGCAGCCCATTGACGGCGAAACCTACAATGCTACCGTGAATTTCTTTGAAAAACTTCTCAAGCTTATCCATCCGGTTATGCCCTTTATAACCGAGGAAATCTGGCAGAATATCCGTCACAGGGAGGAAGGTGCATCCATAATGTTCGAACTTTCGCCTGCGGCAGGAGAGTGGGATGACATTTACCTCAAGTCTTTTGACCTTGCAAGGGAAGTTGTTATAGGTGTGCGTGGTATCAGGGCCCAGAAGCAGATATCTCCCAAGGAAAGCCTGTCGCTGTTCCTGGACGGTGAGCTCGATGCGCAATTGTATCCGGTCATATCCAAACTTGCAAATATCTCCAAGGTTGAGAGAGGAACGGCTTCGGGGGCTTCGGCTTCATTTATCGTGGATACCCTCAAATGCAGTGTTCCGCTCGAAGGCTTCATTGACACTTCGGAGGAGAAGGCGAAACTGCAGGCAGAACTGGAGTACCAGCGCAAGTTCCTTGCAAGCGTGAGGGCCAAGCTTGGGAACGCCAACTTCACGGCTCACGCTCCTGCGGCGGTAGTTGACCTTGAGCGCAAGAAGGAAGCAGATGCCCTGGCCAGGATCGAGGCTGTTGAAAGCGCACTTAAAGCATTGTAAAACAATAAATAACCCAATATAATACAAACGATATGTTGAGCTATCCATTATTTATCGGTACCTGGGAACTGATCATTATTGTCTTTGTCATCGTGCTTATTTTCGGTGGAAAGAAGATTCCCGAACTTATGAAAGGCGTAGGCAAGGGGGTAAAAAGTTTCAAGCAGGGACTGAACGAAATAGACGACCAGGTCAATCAGGCCGACACTGCCTCAAAGTCCGACAAGAAGACTGAAGAAAACAGGCAGTAGGGGAGAATGGCATCCGAAAAATCCGGAGCAGGGAAGGAAATGTCCTTCTGGGATCATCTGGAAGAGCTGAGAGGAACAATTGTCCGCTCGGCTCTTGCGGTTGTGATTATGTCGGTGGCAGGGCTTGCGTTCAGGGAATTTCTCTTTGACGGGATAATCCTTAAACCTACCCGTCCCGAATTCGTGGTGTACCGTCTCCTGGGTTGGAACTTCTCGATGAACCTTATCAACGTCGATATTTCCGCCCAATTCTTTGTGCACCTTAAGGCGGCGCTGGGGACGGGTCTCGTGGCATCTTTTCCGTATATAATCTGGGAAATCTGGAAATTCATAAGCCCTGCGCTTTATGAGAGGGAGGTGAAGCCGGTCAGAGGTGCATTCCTGCTTTCGTCGTTGCTGTTCTATCTGGGTGTGCTGGTAGGGTATTTCTTTATCCTTCCTGTCTGCCTTCAATTCTTTATGAACTATAAGGTAAGCGATACGGTGATTAACAGCATCACCCTGAATTCGTATATGTCGATGTTTATCTCTATGGTTCTGCTTATAGGAATAGTGTTCGAGTTTCCCACTGTCATTGCTGTCCTATCCCGTCTGGGTGCCGTCAACAGGAGGATGCTGAGGAAGGGACGCAAGTACGCCTTTGTCATAATCCTTGTGCTGTCGGCTGTAATAACCCCTTCGGATCCATTTTCTATGCTGGTCCTTGCCATCCCTCTGTACCTTCTGTACGAGTTCAGCATCCTGCTTTGCGCAAAGGAAGTTCCGGTAGATGAAGAGGATTCCATAACTGAACAGGAGGAATAGTGCAATGCTCTCTATAGAAGACGTTACCGTAGCGTACGGCGGATTCGTTCTGCTGGACAAAATAAATTTCCACGTCAGCGAAAATGACAAGATAGGTCTTGTCGGAAAGAACGGGGCAGGGAAATCGACTGTCCTGAAGATGATTGCAGGTTTGCAGTCTCCTACGTCCGGCAGGATAGACCGGCCCAGGGAGCTGAGCATAGGATACCTTCCTCAGATAATGGAGCACCATCGGGGCAGGAGCGTGCTGGAAGAAGCTTTGACCGCCTTTGAAAGCACTGCCGAGCTGGAACAGGAACTGGAGGATGTCAACCGGCAGCTGTCGCTGCGTACAGACTATGAATCCGAGGAATACCTAAGCCTTATAGAACGGGTCAACCATCTGACCGACAGAATCAACGTCTTCCACAGCGAACCGCCCGAAATACAAGCCCGGAAAACGCTTCTGGGACTGGGTTTCCTCGACAGCGAACTGGACCGCAGGACCGAGACTTTCTCGCAGGGGTGGAATATGCGCATTGAACTTGCCAAGATTCTGCTTCGCAAGCCGTCTGTGCTGCTGTTGGACGAGCCTACCAATCACCTTGACATAGAGAGCATAGAATGGCTCGAAGACTATCTTAAGAACCGCAGGGCGTCTTTGCTGCTGGTGAGTCACGACAGGAAATTCCTGGACAATGTTACAAACCGGACCGTGGAAATAATGCTGGGGCACGTTTACGACTATAAAGTGCCTTACAGCCGTTATCTCGACCTTAGAAAAGAGCGGATCCAGCAGCAGACTGCAGCCTATGAAAACCAGCAGAGAATGATTCAGAAGACCGAGGAGTTTATCCAGGCCTTCCGCTATAAGCCTACGAAGTCGAATCAGGTTCAGTCCCGTGTGAAGGCCCTGGAAAAGCTGGAGAGGATTCAGATCGACGAAACCGACAGTCAGACTTTGCTGGTAAAATTCCCTCCGGCGCCCCGAAGCGGTGATGTAGTGTACAAGGCTGATGATATGACGGCCGGCTATCCGCAGAAGGTGGTATTCCGGCACGCCGATATTGAGCTCAGGAGAGGGGAGAAGGTGGCTCTGATAGGCCGCAACGGCGAAGGGAAGACAACCCTTATGCGGGTCATTACCGGAGAATTGGAGCCTTTTGAGGGGGAATCCCGTCTGGGTCATAATGTCAGGATGGGTTATTTTGCGCAGAATCAGGAAGATATATTGGATAAGAACGAGACGGTGTTCAGTACCCTTGACCGTATTGCGGTGGGGGACATCCGCACCCGTTTGAGGGATATTCTGGCCCAGTTCCTTTTCCGGGGGGAGGACATAGACAAGAGGGGCGGGGGGGGGGGGGGGGGGGGGGGGGGGGGGGGGGGGGGGGGGGGGGGGGGGGGGGGGGGGGGGGG
>JAGHTF010000045.1 GCA_018065485.1 Candidatus Cryptobacteroides fimicaballi
GACAGTATCTTCCACCTCAGTTACGGTATGGTGGAACTGCCCGAGGGCAAGATGAAATCCCGCGAAGGAACCGTGGTGGATGCCGACGACCTCATTGAGAAGATGTATCAGGAAGCAAGGACCGCCAGCGAGGAATCAGGAAAGCGGCTCGACGATATGGGTGAGGCCGACAGAGCGAAACTTTTCAGAATGATTGGTCTTGGAGCGCTGAAATATTTCATACTCAAGGTCGATCCCAGGAAGAAGATGCTCTTCAACCCGAAGGAATCCATCGACTTCAACGGAAATACGGGACCTTTCATCCAGTACACCCACGCAAGAATCTGCAGTATTTTGCGAAAGGCTGCGGAACAAGGCCTCGAGCCGTCCTGCGAGGGAGGCAACTTCAATGCGAAAGAAATCCGCCTGGTGAAGATTCTCAATGACTATCCTGCAAAAGTAGGGGAGGCTGCGGCGGAATTTTCACCTGCCCTTATAGCCAATTACTGCTACGACCTTGCGAAAGAGTTCAACCAGTACTACCAGCAGACTCCTGTTCTTAAGGAAGAGAACAGCGCCGTTCTGAAACTGCGTCTTGCTCTTATTCAGGAGGTTGCATCCGTTTTGCGCAGTGCAATGGCTCTGCTGGGCATCGAACTGCCGGAAAAGATGTAAGCAGATTTACCTGAAAAAAGTTTGTGGAATCAAAAATATGTCCTAATATTGCGACGTAATAAACAAAGGAATTTATGATACAGGATAACAGGAAAAGACACGTCGTAAGTTATGAGAATATGTCGGAGGAGTTGGCTGCGGCGTTCAATGAGAAATATCCCAAGGGATATAACGATTATCTCCCTGATCTGACTAAATATCCCAAACCGGACGGCTCTCATTTCTATGCCGTGACAATTGAGGTCCCCGATGCGATATATCTGGTGAAAATCAATATCAAGACCGACGACATAGACGATATCGAGAGCTGGCTCGACGGAGAAGAAGCTGCAGAAGTTGAGCAGGTAGCCGGAACAAACGGCGCAACCGATGGCGATACTGCTCCGTTGCCGGACGACAATATCGCGCAATACGGATCCGACGATGATTCGGCCGAAAATATCTGACAATTCACGTCTTTTGATGCTGTCCGTTCTCGTAGGCTTATGCTCGGGAACGGCGGCTGTCGTTTTACTCAAGCTCATCAAACTGTTCCAGAACCTGACGGAAAGGCTTACATCCTGCGGGCCTTTCAACTTTCTGTACGTTCTGTTGCCTGCGGTGGGAATGCTGCTTTCGCTTCTCATTGTCAAATACCTGATTAAGGACAATATCGGGCACGGCGTTACGCGTGTTCTCAAGGCTGTATCTACCGGAGAATCGCGTATCAAGATGCACAATTGCTGGTCTTCCCTCATTACGTCGTCCCTTACTATAGGATTTGGCGGTTCTGTTGGAGCAGAGGCTCCAATTGTTTATACGGGGGCTGCAATCGGCAGTAATATGGGACGCATTTTCGGCCTGAATATGCGCAGCGTCAGAATTCTGGTCGGCTGTGGAGCCGCTGGTGCGGTTGCCGGCATCTTCAAGGCCCCGTTGGCCGGAGTGCTGTTTACGTTGGAGATTCTGATGTTCAACATCTCCGTGACGTCGATGATGCCGCTGCTGCTTTCGACGGTATCGGCTTCGGTAGTGAGCTACCTGTTTGCCGCCGACGTCCATCCCTTCCTGTGTTCAATTTCTCCTTTCAAACTGGGAAACATTCCGTTCTATATAATTCTGGGCGTATTCTGCGGTTTTGTGTCGAGGTATTTCCAGTCCACGACCCTGTGGCTGGAGGACAGGCTGTCCAAGTTTAAGAACCCGTATTTGAAATGGCTGAGCTGCGGTCTGGGGCTGGGTGTGATAGTACTGATCTTTCCTCCTCTGTTCGGAGAAGGCTATTCTTCTCTTTCTCCCTTGCTTATGGGGGGAGAAATCGAATTGGGGAAATCGCCTCTGTCCTTCCTTCTGAATTCACCCTGGGGGATTCCGCTTTTCTTTGCCCTGGTGCTGTGTATGAAGGTAATCGCTATGACTTTTACCAATTCCGGCGGGGGTGTGGGCGGAACTTTCGGTCCTACACTTTTTGTCGGTGCAATCTCGGGCTTTCTTCTGTCCAGAATCTTTAATCTGTCGTTCGCTGGTTCTGCCCTGTCCTTGCCCGAACAGAATTTCGTGCTGGTGGGGATGGCCGGAACAATGGCAGGGGTGATGAAAGCTCCGATGACTGCCATCTTCCTTATTGCAGAGATTTCCGGCGGATATGAACTGTTCCTTCCGCTTATCATAACCTCCAGCGTTTCATTCCTGATAACCAGAATCTGGGAACGCTATTCGATTTACACCAAGCGTCTTGCCCAGGCTGGAGAGCTGCTTACCCACGATTCCGACCAGGCAATTATGATTCTGATGCGTACCGCCGACCTGGTGCGGGACAAATATCCCAGGGTTTCCAAGGATGCCAGTCTGAGGGAATTGGTGGATATCATTTCAGACAGCACCGCCGCCGTGATTGCAGTGGTTGACGCTAACGGCCGTTTCGAAGGAGTAATAGACATCGGGAACGTCCGCAAATATATGTTCCGAAGCGAGGAGTATGATACCCTCAAGGTGTCGGACCTTATGGAAGCGGCTCCCGCTTTTGTCTATGTGGACGAAAAGATGGAAAGCGTTATGCGGAAGTTCGACCGCACCGAAGCCTGGAGACTGCCGGTAATCGATGATGACAGTGTGTATCGGGGATTCGTGTCCCGTTCGAGAATCCTGTCCGCCTATAGGGACAAGCTCAAGGAAATGAGCGAGGATTAACTGCCTCAGATTATATTCTTCTTCCTTGTAATCTGGGAGCAGGTTACACCGAGTGAGGCGACAAGTATTCCCAGCCATTGCACGGGCGAGAGCAGCTCGCTTCCCAGGATCATTCCCGACAAGGCCGTTATGACAGGAATGAATGCCTGCATAACCGACGACTTTGCAACTCCCAGGTTCTTGATGGAACTGACCCAAAGGGTGAAGCAAACACAGGAACACAGAACCGCAAGGCAGAAAATGGGTCTCCATACATCCCAACTGAGGTAGATTGCCGGATCGAAATTGCTGAGCCCTTTTGTGAAGAACAGAGGAGCCAGGTAAACTCCGCCGATGAGGAACTGGTACATAGTGATTACCATCGGCTTATAGTCTCCGGCCAGCCACTTCGTACAGCTTGCCTGCCCGGCTTCGGCAATTACGGCAATGAAAAGAAGGATTGCGCCTATCAGGAAACGTTCTCCGATTCCGGAGGATGTCATTGACATTATTACGATGCCTCCGATGCAAACCAGCATTCCTGCTATGTTCATTGCAGAGAGCCGCTCCTTGAAGAAAATAAGTCCGGCGAACATTGCCGCTATGGGCGTTGTCGCTATTATCATTGCGGAGTATGTGGGGGATTCCGTGAAAAAGATTCCGTATGTTTCGCACACGAAGTATATGAATGGCTCGCAGAAGGCAAGGAGCAGGAACTTGCTGAGGTCTTTCTTCTTGATTTTTATATCGATACCCATCGCCAGATTGAAGATGAGAAGGATGCTCCCTGCAAAGAAGACTCTTATGAAAACGAAGTATTCTACCGGAATTCCCTTGGAAATGAGTTGGTCGTTCCAAATATACGACAGCCCCCAAAGGATGATTGTAAGGGTAGAGTACAGATATACTGTTATGTTGCTTTTAATGTTCTTCATAGGCGAAATGTTCTGCAAAGATATAATTTCTGTCCGAAATAACTACCTTTGCAACTATGAAAGACGTATATGTAAAGTTTGTCGCCCACAGTCTGGGAGTGAATGAGTGGCAGATTCAGAATTGTGCTCAAATGTTCGAGGACGGGAATACCATTCCGTTCATAAGCCGTTACCGCAAGGAAAAGACCGGAGGAATGGACGATGCCTCGGGGGCCGAAGTCAAGCACTGGGTGGATGTCTTTGCCGCTATGGAAAAGCGGAAGGAAACTGTCATAAGCGCTGCAAAGCAGGCCGGAGCCCTTTCTCCCGAACTTGAGGCGGCGATTGCCAAGTGTGTTGACTCACAGGAACTTGAAGATATATACCTGCCTTTCAAGCCAAAGCGGAGAACCCGCGCTACGGTTGCCAAGGAAAAGGGACTTGAGCCCCTTGCCGACCTGATGTGGAACAGAAAGACCGTAAATCCTTCCGGCAGTGCCGTGGCCTTTGTCGGCAAGAATGGCGTTGAAAGTGTCGAGGATGCGCTTGCCGGAGCCCGGGACATTGTTGCCGAAAGGCTGGGGGAGACTCCGCTGATAAGGCAGAACCAGAGGGAGATGATGCGAAGGCGGAGACTGCTTGCCGGAGTAACAAAGTCGGGGAAGGAGTCGGGGGAAGCTTCCAAATACCGCAGCTATTTCAATTTCAGCACTCCGCTCGAAAAGATACCCTCCCATAATCTGCTGGCTATCCTGAGGGCCGAGAACGAAGGCTTTCTGAAGGTTTCGCTTGATACCGACCCCGAGCGGTGCTCCGGCAAGATATACTATGATTTCTGCCAGCTTCAGGGGCGGCCCGAGGGGGAACTTGCAAGGCAGATAAGGCTGAGCGCCGAAGATGCTTTCTCCAGGCTCGTGGAACCATCCGTTTCCCGAGAAGTGATTCGGGAGGCCAAGGAAAAGGCGGACACCGAGAGTATCAAAGTTTTCGGTGAAAACCTCCGGCAATTTCTGCTGGGCGCACCGCTTGGGCAGAAAAGGATTATGGCGGTCGATCCCGGATTCAGGAACGGATGCAAGATAGCCTGCCTCGACGAAAGGGGAGACCTGCTCCATCATACGATAATATTCCCGCATCCTCCTGCAAATGAAAAGGTCAAGTCCATTATGGCCGTTGAAGCAATGGTCCGGGATTATGGAATACAGGCCATTGCCGTAGGCAACGGAACCGCCAGTAGGGAAACGGTGGATTTTCTGAAAAAGGTTGGGCTTCCTCAGGGCTGCAGGATTTGGACGGTGAGCGAGGACGGGGCTTCGATATATTCCGCTTCGGAGGTGGCCAGGGAAGAGTTCCCGGATCAGGACGTTACCGTTCGTGGAGCGGTAAGCATCGGCCGAAGGCTTATGGACCCCTTGGCCGAACTGGTCAAGATAGACCCGAAGAATCTTGGGATAGGGCAGTATCAGCACGATGTGGATCAGACTCGCCTGCGGGAAATGCTTTCGAATACGGTCGAGTATTGTGTGAATTCGGTTGGGGTCAACCTTAATACCGCCAGCCCGTACCTGCTGTCGTACGTCGCCGGTATCGGGCCGGCGCTGTCGCGCAGTATTGTCGAGTACAGGAATGCCAACGGCGGATTCCGGGAAAGGCGCGAACTTCTGAAGGTGCCCCGGCTCGGGAGCAAGGCCTTCGAACAGTGCGCCGGATTCCTGCGGATAAGGGACGGAAAGAATCCTCTGGACAACTCTTCGGTTCATCCGGAATCTTATCCGGTCGTGGAAAAAATGGCGGCCGATCTGGGCGTGTCCGTGAGCGAGCTGGTAGGAAATGCCGGGCTCTGCGCGAAGATAGAACCGTCGGCATATGTAAGTCCGGAAGTGGGTCTGCCCACTGTCAATGATATCCTCAAGGAACTGGTTAAACCGGGCCTGGACCCCAGAAGCGTGGCTGCTGAATTCTCCTTTGCCGACGACGTCAGGGAGATGGAAGACCTGAAGATCGGGATGGAACTGCCGGGAATCGTCACAAATATCACCAATTTCGGGGCCTTCGTGGATGTAGGGCTTCACGAGAACGGGCTAATACACGTCTCAAGGCTCGGGCCTCGGGGTACGGACCCGTCGCGGGTGCTCCGGTTGCATCAACAGATAAAGGTCCGCGTTATGGATGTGGACCTTGACAGAAACCGTATTTCGTTGGATTACGTAAAATCCTAGATGAATTTGCGGAACTTCAGACCGATTACTCCCCAGAACGCTTCTCCGAAAATTCCGGAGGACATCTTTGACGAGCCCTCCTTGCGGTTTACGAAAATTACGGGTACTTCCTTGAGAATCAGGCCTTTGCGGTGTGCAGTGTACTTCATTTCTATCTGGAAGCCGTACCCCTTCATTTTTACGGCATCGAGGTTTATCGTTTGAAGAGCCTTCCTGCTGTAGCAGATGAACCCGGCAGTACTGTCGAAAATCCTGAAGCCCAGAACCGTACGTACATAAACCGATGCAAAGTAAGAGATAAGTATGCGGCTGATGGGCCAGTTTACAACGCTCACGCCGTTGCTGTATCGGGAACCGATGGCAATGTCGCCTCCTTCGCGCGTGCAGGCATCCAGCAGACGGGGAAGGTCTTCGGGGGCGTGAGAGAAGTCGGCATCCATCTCAAATACATAATCGTAATCTCTTTCCAGCGCCCATTTGAAGCCTGCGAGATATGCCGTCCCGAGCCCCAGTTTGCCTTTTCTCTGGAGCAGATTGAGATTTTGTGGAAATTCCTTTTGAAGATCGGTAACTTTGGCTGCAGTGCCGTCGGGGGAACCGTCATCTATGATCAGAAGCTCAAAGTTTCCGTCGAGAGCGAAAACGGCTCGGATGATTTTTTCGATGTTTTCAATCTCGTTGTAGGTGGGTATGATTACTAATTTTTTCACGTTGCAAATATACAAAAACTTCTTTCGCCCTTTATAAAAATATTGACTATATTTGTGAGATTTATTTTTGAACCTTACCAAACTAATAACATAAAATGAAAAGAATCGATTGTTTTATCCCTTTTGAAAGCGATGCGCAGGTTAAAGCCACTGTGGAAAATCTCAAGGCTCAGAACGAAGTTGCGAATATTGAACTTGTAGATTCCACTAAGCTGAAATCCACGGCTGCAATCAAGGATATTGCCGCCAGGGCAAGCGCTCCTTTCACTCTTATTTATACCAAGACTACCACATTGAGTTTCGTGCTCTTCGCAATGGAGAGAATGCTTGAAATTGCCGAGGATTCAGGTGCCGCAATGGTCTATGCCGACCATTTCAACCGTGCGGCTGACGGAACCGAAACCCAGGCTCCTGTAATCGACTATCAGTTCGGCTCGCTCCGCGACGATTTCGATTTCGGAGGAGTTCTCCTTTACCGGACCGAGGCCCTCAAAGAGGCTGCCGGCCGTATGGACGTCGCTTATGAACAGGCCGGTATCTACGACCTGCGTCTCAAGGTTTCCCAGAAGGGTAAGCTCGTTCACATCAACGAGTTCCTTTATTACGAGATAGAGCTGGACAACCGCAAATCGGGGGAGAAGATCTTCGACTATGTGGATCCCAAGAACCGTGCTGTGCAGATTGAAATGGAGAAGGCTGTAACTCAGCACCTCAAGGATATCAACGGATATCTTGCTCCCGAATTCAAGCCCGTGGACATTACCGAGGGCGATTTCGAGTACGAGGCATCGGTGGTCATCCCCTGTAAGAACAGGGTGCGCACCATTGCCGACGCTATCAGTTCCGCTCTTAATCAGAAGACTGACTTCAAGTACAATGTGATTGTTGTGGACGACAACTCTACCGACGGTACTCAGGAGAAGATCAAACAGTTCCTGGACAACCCCAAGCTCGTTTACATTGCTCAGGACAAGTCTTATCACGCTATCGGAGGTAACTGGAATATGGCTCTTCATCACCCTAAGTGCGGAAGATTCGCCCTGCAGCTCGATTCCGATGACCTTTATTCCGATGACACTGTTGTTCAGCGCTTTGTAGATGCATTCCGCGAGCAGAACTGCGCTATGGTTGTAGGAACCTATCAGCTTACCGACATCAACCTTCAGCCGCTGCCTCCCGGAAAAATCGACCATAGGGAGTGGACTCCCGAGAACGGACGCAACAATGCCCTGCGTATCAACGGTCTCGGAGCTCCCCGCGGATTCTGGACACCGCTTCTCCGCGAAATTAATTTCCCTACCACAAAGTACGGTGAGGATTATGCTGTAGGCCTTCGCGTAAGCCGCGAATACCAGATCGGACGCATCTATGACGTTATGTACAACTGCCGCCGCTGGGACGACAACTCCGACGCAAACTGCGATATCGTCAAGATGAATGCAAACAATCTTTATAAGGACCGTGTCCGTACCTGGGAACTTGAGGCCCGCGTGAAGATGAACAAATAGTTTTTTGTAAAAAAGTGAAAAAAGTTTTGGGATTCTCGAATAATATCGTACCTTTGCAATCCCAAAACAACGGGAGCTTAGCTCAGCTGGTTTAGAGCATCTGCCTTACAAGCAGAGGGTCAGGGGTCCGAATCCCTTAGCTCCCACAACAAGAAAGCCAATCGGTTACGCCGGTTGGCTTTTTTCGAAGTTGCGCAAAACGCGAGTCACTCGCGTATTGCGCAACTTTTGCCGTGACATAATCATAGATGCTCGGAACAGGCAGTCCCATATCGGAGAAAAGTTTGGATATGACATTGATTATATTTGACAAATATCAATTTGTTTTAAACAATTACCCGGTCACAAATCAGCTTATATCTCGTCTTCTTTTTGTATATTTGCATTGATATGGGCATAGTGATTGATAGTAGTCCGTTTCAATGAATATTATGAAAAAAGTACTTTTTACCCTAAATCTTATGGCCATAACCATGGGCGCATTCGCTCAGGAACAGTGGGTCAGAATCAATCAGCTGGGTTATATCCCCAATTCCACCAAAGTTGCAGTGCTTGTGAGCAAACAGCCGGCCAATGTAAGCGATTTCCAGATACAGGATGCTTTCACGGGCAAGACCGTCTATGCCGGCAAGGCGCTCCCTACCGGTGAATACGGCCTTCTTAAAGGTACCTGGCGGCTGAACTTCAGCGATTTCTGCGAGCAGGGAACCTTTGTGATAAAGGCCGGTGATGCAGTGTCCGAGGCTTTCCCCATAAACGGCGCGGTTTACAACGGAACTGCCGACCTTGCGCTCTACTATATGAGGCAGCAGCGCTGCGGATGGAACCCGTATCTCAAGGACAGCTGCCATACCAAGGACGCATATATCGTTTGCCATCCTACAAAGACGGGCCAGCACATAGACGTTACGGGCGGATGGCACGATGCCACCGACT